>JAAFJI010000099.1 GCA_013298045.1 Betaproteobacteria bacterium | reverse complement strand
TGGATTGGCGGCGAGCCTGCGTGGGACGCGAGCTTCGATTGCGCCGATTTCTTTGTTCTGCTGCCGGTAGAGCGAATCACGCCTCGCTATGCCAAACATTTCCTGGGACATGTGACAAGTCACTGACTTATTGACTTACATTGTTTTGGCGCGGCGGACGATATTTACTGCGGCAAAAATCGGCGACGTTACTACAGCAATTCTGGCGTGATCACAGCGCGGACAACGACGATCTCCTCTGCATCGCGCGCGCGCCTTTGGAGCCACCAAAGCGAGCCTTTCTTTACGCTCATACTCGCTGCGGGTTCGAGCTCGAGCAGGGCAGCGATGCACTCGCCGATCCAAGGCTGATGCCCGACCAGGACGATGGTCTCGTCGATTTCGGGCCAACTCACGGCATCGAGCACCGCTTCGTATGCTGCATCCGGATTGAGTGCCGCCATGACCCTCGACTTGCGCGGCAGGCAATTCGCGGTTTGCTGCGAACGCCGAGCCTCACTTGCGAATACGCGACACTTTTGCGGCAAATTTCGATCTAGCCAATGCGCGACACGCTCGGCGTTACGCTGACCCTTCACCGTGAGTTTGCGATCTAAGTCGGACTGTCCTTCGGTGGCGTCAAACGCTTCCGCGTGTCGCCAAAAAATGATGTCTCTCATTCGCCGTGAGCCATCACTTGCGTGGTCGAAACCCAACGAGATGCAAGCGTCAACTGTGCCGATACGGCGGCTTCCCCGCGTGCGGGGCGCAACAGCCGATACGCGCCGCTACGCTGCAACGCCCAGGCGTCGCGAGTGTCTTTGAGCGCAATGTCAAAGGCTTCTTCTACGACGCGATCCCGAAGCACCGGATCGAGAATTGGCACCGCGAGCTCGACCCGGCGATCCAAATTTCGACTCATCCAGTCTGCGCTGGAAATGTAGACCCGCGCATCGCCTTTGTTCTCAAAATAGAACACTCGCGAATGCTCCAGAAAGCGGCCGACGATCGAGCGCACGTGAATATTCATCGACACACCGGGCTGCTGCGGCGCGAGGCAACACGCGCCACGCACGACCAGATCGATTCGCACCCCCGCTTCGCTCGCGGCATAGAGCGCCGCGATGACCGCTTCGTCGCTCAAGGTATTGACCTTGGCCATGATCCGCGCAGGCTGGCCGCGTTTTGCGTGCTCTGCTTCAGCGGCTATCGCCGCCAACAGTTCTTGGCGCATTGTGTGTGGCGACCACCACAAGCGCTTCAGCTGCGGCGGTTCGGTGAGGCTCGTCAGGTGATGAAAGATTGCCGCGACATCATCGGTGATGATCGGATTGGCGGTAAGTAAACTGAAATCCGTGTAGAAGCGGGCGGTACTCGGGTTGTAGTTTCCGGTACCGACGTGGGCGTAGGCACAAATCGCGCCTCTGCCGGATTCACGACGCAACACGAGCAGCATTTTGGCGTGGGTTTTTAGTCCAACAATACCGTAGACGACATGCGCCCCAGCCTGTTCGAGTTTTTCGGCCCAGTTGATATTGGTTTCTTCGTCGAAGCGCGCTTTGAGTTCGAGAACGACAGTTACCTCTTTGCCGCGACGTACAGCCTCCAGCAGCAGCTCCATCAGCACCGATTTGCTTCCGGTGCGATAGATCGTTTGCTTGATTGCGATGACGCCCGGATCCTCGACGGCTGCCCGCAGAAAATCAATGACCGCGTCAAACGATTCATACGGATGATGAACCAAAAGATCCGAGCGTTTGAGACTCTCGAAGAAATCACCGCCCTGCGCGTCGACTCCAGAGCGGCGAGGCACGATCGGCGCAAAACGCAAATCGGCTTCACCCGCTAGCTCTGCGATGGCGTGCAATCGCGCCGGATTGACCGGACCGTTGACGCGATAGACCTCATGGTGTTCGATGAAGAAGTGGGTGCGAAGCAGCTCCACCAGCGCATCGCTACATTCGGCGTTGATTTCAAGACGCACCGGCTGCCCGAAGGGGCGACGTCGCAATTGGCCCGCAAGCGCGCGGCGCAGATCGGGCTCTTCGTCATCAACCCACAGATCGCTGTCGCGGGTGACGCGAAACTGCGAGAACTCGGTCACGGTGCGGCCCGGAAACAAGCGCGGTAATTGCGACTGAATCACCGTCGAGAGCAAAACGAAGTTTCGCTTCTTGCCACTCGGCGGTAGTTCGAGCACGCGCGGCAAACTGCGCGGCACCTTAACAATTGCTACGGCGCGCGCTGCGGTTTTGCGTCCGACGGCAAGCTCTACGATGTAGTGAAGCCCCTTGTTGGCAACCGTCGGGAACGGGTGCGCCGAATCAAGTCCGATGGGCGTGAGCACCGGCGCGACCTCGCGCGCGAACTTCGCGGCGACCCAGCGCTTCTGCGCGACTGTGAGCTCGGCATCGTGAATGAGTGAAATGCCGTGCGATTCGAGCTCCGGCAATACCTTTTCATGAAGCACGCGGTATTGCTTTTCAATGAGCGCGTGCGCGTGGGTCGCAACTTCGAGCAGGTCTTTGCGCAACTGCGGGGCTTCGTTCGAGCCGGCGGCTTCGAGCGCGTCGAGCTTTTGATTCAACTCAGCGATGCGCACCTCGAAGAGTTCGTCGAGATTCGAACTCATGATCGTGAGGTAGCGCAGCTTTTCAAGCGGCGGCGTCCACGGCAATTCGCATTGCGCGAGCACCCGTTCATTGAACGCCAGCAATGAGCGCTCTCGATTGATTAACAGCACGTCGGCGGTCTCTCTCGTTGTTTTCGCAAATATCGTCCACAGTTGTTACAACATGAAGACAACATCAGCAATGTCGTCTAATGCCCTATTTTTTGAGGCGTCGTAGACATTTTCTTATTTTATTGTTTTATGCATTTACGTTCATTCAAAAACCCATTTAATAAGGCAATAAGTTAAATAGTTGATACGGGAGTGAAATGCGCGGGCGTTTAGCGCGGCACGACGCTAGCGTCCGAAGTGCCCAGCGTACAGACTCCGCTGGGCGTCACAAAAAAGTCACGTGTTTCGACGATAGTCGTCGCGATTGCTCGAAACAACAAGGTGAATGTATGAACGTGACGATTCGAAATCTATTGCTCGGTGCCACCGCGCTTGCGCTCGCTGCATGCGGGAGCGACGACGATGTAAAGCGCTTTCTGACACTCGACGGTTCAAAGCCATTGGTGATCGGTCATCGCGGCGCGAGTGGCTATTTGCCCGAACACACACTGGAGTCATACAAACGCGCAATCGAGATGGGCGCTGACTTCATCGAGCCGGATCTGGTCGCCACCAAAGACGGTGAATTGATCGCGCGGCACGAGCCAAACATTACGAACACGACCGACGTGGCCAACCGAGCGGAATTCGCCAATCGCCGAACAACAAAAATGGTCGATGGCGTGAGCGAAACCGGCTGGTTCGCAAGCGATTTCACACTCGCCGAAATCAAAACGCTTCGTGCGAAACAAGCGTTCGCCGAGCGCAATCAATCGTTCAACGGTCTCTACACAATTCCAACGTTGCGCGAAGTGATCGATCTCGCACGCAGCGAGAGCACGCGTGTCGGCCGCACGATTGGCGTGTATCCGGAGACAAAGCACCCGACATATCACGTCGGGCTCAATCTTGCCTTAGAAGATCGACTGCTTGCTGTGCTCGCCAGTTATGGCTACACAGCGAAAGCCTCGCCCATCATCATTCAGTCGTTCGAAGTGTCGAATTTGAAATACCTGCGCACCAAAACGCAAGTGCGTATCGTGCAATTGATCGATGCAGACGACGTCGATAAGGACGGCAAGATTGTGCTCGCGGCACCTTACGACAAGCCGTACGATTTTGCAGTGGCGAATGATCCGCGCACCTTTGTGACGATGGTGACGCCCGCCGGACTCGCGGAAATCAAGCAATACGCCGACGGTATCGGCCCATGGACACCGTACCTGCTCGCCGGAAAATTCACCGATGCGAATGGCGATGGCAAACCGGACGATTTGAACGGCGACGGCGCGATCGACGAACGCGACCGCACCTTGATCGCGCCGACTAATGTCGTGAAAGATGCGCATGCGGCCGGACTCTTCGTGCACGCATACACCTTCCGTAACGAACCGCGCCGCTTGGCGTCTGACTACAAAGGCGATCCGAAAGCCGAATACAAGCGCTTCTTCGACTTAGGCGTGGATGGACTGTTCAGCGACTTTCCCGATACGGCAATTGAGGCGCGAGATAAGTAGGTCGAGTTGTAGCTCGCCGATTTCCCGCTTCGCAGGCGTGAAACCGGCGCGGCGATCCGGATTCGTGACAATGTGCGCTACTTCGCGTAGTCGCGCAAACCGATTCTTACCGAAATCAATCGCAGGTTGCGCGCATTGACTGCGGCGCTGTTGCACCAAGATAGATCTCGTTAGACGGGGCGGTCTATCGCGAGCGGCGCATCGAGCTCACCTCGACACACTTGATACCGGAATTGTTTTGAATTGAGCTGCTGCGTGAACTGATGCATTCAGATAGCTCCGGGGGCTCGCGCCTTACTGCTCCGCGGCTGTTAAACGACCCCCTGCAGCTCAGCGCTTCGATTGTGTGAGCTGCGCAGTATCCGACAATCGTTGTGGTTCGCGACGTTCGTTTTGCCGGTTGACCGCATCGCGCCATACCGAATACACGCCACTCGACAAGCGACTTGAATTGCAACGATCGGATAAGTTCGATGAGTCACGAGAACGCACTTTTCAAGAGTGCGTTTGCAATTGCAGCACGAGTTGGGGTGCTCGGAGCCGACGATTCGAATGCGGTGCGACCTCAGTTGATACCGCAACGGGCGTCGAAGTATTGCTTCACGTCGGCATCGCTTTTCACGCCACCAGTTTGCTTGGGTCGAATCGCACCGCTTGTGAGCGAAGGCCCGGTCACCAATCGTGTATAGCGTTGAAACATAAGCGCATCGGTTGTCGCGAAGGTCGAGCCATCGTCGTCAACGTCCAGGGCATTGCCCAGACCCGCGAGGTGCTCGGCGATCTGTGTGGGCGTTCGAGCACCCGAGGGGAAGGCCAAGCCTTCGGTGAGCGCGTCATCTCTAAAGCCGAGTAGGTATCGAATCATCAAGGCTGCGTCATTCACTGCATCGCATGCACCGCTGCCGTCGATATCGAACGACAAGCTCGCGGGATCGGCCGTCAAGTTCAAGCCAACCAACACTGGATCGTGATCAGAGGAGCGAAACGGTGTGGCAGTGTAGAAGTCGGGCGACGTGCAGTTACTGGTGCAGCCTGACGTATTTTTGAACTCGACGTTGTAATCCAGAATGCGCGGCTCATCGGCATTGATGTGCCAGACCGCCGCACTGGTAACTTGGGGCAAGAGTGAAGGCGTTACCACTGCATGATCGAGCGATCCCGATTGGCCGTCAAAGACGTACGAGTATCCGCTTTCATCGAGAACAACATTACCCGCTGCACGCAGCGCGTCCATCGGATCTTCCTGTGCATAGGCATTGAAGTCGCCGAGCAGTACAAAGTCATCGTCGCCGACGAGTTCTTTCCAATTTGCGATACACGCGTTTAACGCCGTCGCCTGCGCGCGACGGCTGGCGTTGTACGCGCCTTGTCCGTCGTTTTGATCGACATCTGCACCGGCTGGTGGCGTACTCGTACTCTTTGATTTCAGGTGATTTACAACAAGCGTGAAACGGCCATTATTCGAGAGCGCTCGGAAGGTTTGTGCAGTCGGCGTGCGGCCGTTGGAGAATGCGGGCGAATCGCACAGAAGCGTTGCGCGATCAATCGCGACAACGGCGGGTTTGTAGATGATTGCAACCTTGATTGCGTCGGTGCCGCCCGCAGTGCTGCCTAAGTTCGCCGGATCGGCAACATAGGCCCAGGTGCCCGCGCCAGCCGCCGTATTGAGGCCCGACACCAGGTCGGTAATCGCGCTTGCTGCGCCGCTACCGTCGTTTTCCATTTCCATCAGACCGACCACATCGGCGTTAAGCGTATTGATCGCTGCGATTGTTTTTGCGCGTTGCCGCGCGAATTCCGCGACCGTCGTCGCTCCGCGTTGAGTGCTGTCAACATCTGCGAAGCCGCCGCCGCTGCCGTTACCGTTGAAGTAATTGAGTACGTTAAAACTCGCGACTTTGACATTTGCGGAACCGACGTCAGGCGGTGTCGTGGGTCGGGCTGCGAAATTGAACGCAGGCGTTTGTGTCGGTTGGATGCGATACGCGCTGAATCCGAAACTCAGAATGCCGGTAACACCCGCGGTCGTCGAGCCGACACGCAAGGTGTTGTTAACCGTGTCCCAAAACGGAATGGTAGGCGGGTTCTGCTGAGTGCTACCGTCATCAAGAATAATGCGACTGCGCGCGATCAGCGCTTGTGCAGCGACGATCTCTGCAACATTGGTATTGTCGTTGGTCGTGATCGTGGAAACACCGGAGGCAACCGCATCGTTGGGATCGACCACATTGGTCGGCTGAACTTGTCGCGAGTCTGACAATACGAGTTCACCGAAACGCGCGAGGTTGAAATTTTCGGTTACCGTGAGGGTTTGAGGAAAGCGAACACGCATGCCTTCATAGCGCTCCCAATCGCCCACATTGGCAATCGGCAAGGCAACGTCGACGGCGGTTGGTAAGGGATTGCCGCTAGAGAGCACGGCGATGGTAAGCGGACTGCCGCCGCTGCTGGAAAGCTGCGTCGCAGTACCGTTGCCAGAGGTGAATTCCACAACCAGTCCAGTGACGCGAACCAGATCCCCGATCGCGACAGGAGTGCTCGTGCTGAAGACAAAAATGCCTTCCGAAGTTGCCGGGTTGGTGTCGGCTAAGGCATCGGGCTCTTGAATGAAGAATCCACCGAGTTGATTGGTGCCCTGGAAGTCACCAGTCACGATACCTTCAACCGTGACCGTTTGACCGACCAGTGGACTTGTTGCACCAGCGCCTTGCACTGCATGAATACGGTTGATGGGACCAACGAGATCGAATGTCTCGACGCGCGCTTTTTTGTGTGCCGGGTTCGGCAAGTCTTTGCACGCACCGCTGCCATAGAAATTGGTGTCGCCGGTGTCGACGATCAACTGTACTTGCGCGCCCGCTTGCAGAGGATTCGGCACCTCCACAATGCCTTCGAAGCTGCCGACCACACCACGTGCGGTAAGGTCTGTTGCGAAGAGCTGCGGCGCGTCGGTGGCTACTCCGGTCCAGCGATAGAGACGGAAATCGGCGGGCGCGACACCGCTGGCACCCGCTGGCGGTCCGGCGACGATCAAGTATTGGTTCGCCGAATTGCGATCAATCGAGCGAATCGCGCGGCCGCCGAGATCGAGAAGAATCGGTGCACCGAAAGTTGCGGGGCCGGTCGCAGGCGAAGCGCCCACGAGCGCGGTGAAGTTTGTGATCGGAACGATCAGCGCACGATTGCGCGTCGCAGCGGTCGCGAGCGGCGCGCGAAATGCGATGTAACCTGTCGTGCCATCGGGTGCAACCGTGAGCGCTTCGATGTTAAAACCACTGCCATCGCTTGCCTCCGGAATCGTGCCCGCCGCAGCGGACGCCGCGAACCCAAGCGCATTCGCGCCGAGCCCATGACCGTCGGACTGATCCCACGAGATCAAATCGGCTTTCAGATTGGCGTAGTAACCCACAAAACTTAGCGTTGTTTGCGTGCCTGCTCCGCTCGTATCGGTCGCAAACAAACGGCTTCGATTGACGCGATTTGCGCCGCTCGCTGAATTGCTATGCGAGCCAAGCCAATAAATGCGATTGCCGACACGCGTAGACGCTTCGATATCCACCTCGCGAGGTACGCCGCCGGAGAGATCGGTGAGCCCGAGATTCGAGGTGAAATCGAACGACGACGCGAAATACCCCGAAACGCCGCGAGAATACAGGCGCAACTGCTGATCTTCGTCATTGGCGACAAACATCGTATTTGCGTCGAGTGCAATAGCGCTCGAGGCGTCGCACGCGCCGGTGATGAAGCGACTATTCGCGGGCGAGCTGCTTGCCGCAGAGGCCGCATAGTTGATCACGTAGTCGCTACTGGCAGCGCTATCGCTGACCGTGACGGTAATTGTTGCCAAACCTGGCGCAATCGGTGTGATTCTTACGAGCCGCGAATCAGTGGTTCCCGTAACTACGATATTGGCGTTCGGTACCACGGCCGCGTTGTTCGAGGTAGCCGATACCGTCAAACTCGCCACAGGTGTCTCCGCGTCTGCGACAGTAAACGCGATGCCGTTCACACTTGCTGGATCGGTCGGATCCGAGAGCACGCCCGAGACAAAGCCAGGCGACGTATTTTGAAGAACTAGGCGAGGATTGCCTCCCGTGGTCGGCGCAATCGTCGGAGGGGTATTGCTGACAATCGGGGGGGCAGTGGAGAAATTCACGATGACATCAGTCACCATGTTGTTCGGTGCGCCGTCGATATCCACTACGTTAGCCGCAACCACGGTAATCGTGCACGATTCCGAATTTGGCAACGTCGCGACAGGGGTCAACACCAAGCTGGTCACGCCATTAGCCGGTAACGTGTTGAGCGCGATTGCCGTCCCCGGGGTTCCACATACGAGCGTCACACCCCCAACGGCTGCGCTGACCGGTTCGGAAAAATTAATCGTAATCGTTGTTCCAACGGGGACGTTGGTTGCACCCGTTGCGGGCAGCGTCGACGTCACAGCGGGTGGTGCGTCGCTCGTGATCGCTGTACCGCTAACGATCACATTGTCATAGCGCATCGTGCCGCCCCCGTAGGCGCTCGCGGGGTTCGACGCAACGTAGGTAGTGCCTCCTGCGGCAAAAGTGGAAAGAACGCGAAATTTCGCATTTGCGTTGTTGTTGATCGCGGAAATCGAAGTGAAATCAACGATTCTTGGGAACCAGGTGTCGCCCGCCGTCGCGACAAAGGTGGTGAAGTCCGTAAAGTTTGTGCCATCGCCCGAATACTGGACAACTACCGTATTTGACGAGGTATTGCTATGGCGCAAATCGAACGTGAACTGTATTGCGTTAAAGCCGAGCGTGGACACCGCAAATTCGACGCCGCGCGTTTTGTCGCCAGTGCCTTGCGCAGGGTAATTGCTGGTGTTGCGACCGCTATTGTCGGTGCCTCCGCCATTGCCTGTTGCGTAGGTTGCAGTGGCACCACCGACCAGCGAAAACGTACCGGTGCCAGCGAAAGGGATCTCAGTACCGGTGTTGGTCGAGCCATCCGGCGGGACGGAATCAAATGTCCACTGCGTAATCGTTGCAGCGCTCACAATTGCGCTCAAGAGAAATGTGTTGATGGACAAGGCGATTCGCCCGATCAATAGACGCGACAACATAGAGACCCCAAAAGATTTTCCGCTGAGTCCGCCAATGTATGAAGCGTTTGTTACAGCCGAGTGGCAGGTTTGTTACGGTTGCTCGTCTGGATCGTCGCTTGGTTTTGCGTCATGAACGGGATTAGCGCCGTGGCGTCACGCGAAAACTCAGTGAAAAAGTTTTTGTGCAATGTCGGCTGCAAGCGCGTCTTCAACGTCTAGGAGCGCTCGCCCGTTCGCAGACTTTCCACAGCGTGCGCCTCGCCGCGAACAATTACAACGGTCGCGAATGCGCAAAATTTTTCGGCTCAGTGGCGTTTTCGCGCTGGTCGTCATAACGCTGCAATGATCGACTGCCATGATCGCGCTGCGTTTTCGCAGGTTTAATCACGGGTGTATTCATGGCAAAAGATTTTGAGTTGATGGAGAACAGCAATCCATCGGCGAATCCAACGTTTCACGAAATTTCGAGTTTGTCGCGTCGCACGCTGCTGAAGGGCGGACTCGGCGCGACGGTCACGAGCTTTTTTGCGCCGATCGGTCTCTCGGCGATCGGCGGCTGCGCGAGTATGGGAGGCACGAGCGGCGGCGGTGCGAAACTCGGCTTCGCGTCGGTACCGATGAACAATCTCGATGCGGTCACGGTACCATCTGGTTATCGCGCGCAGGTACTCTATCGCTGGGGCGATGCCGTCGGCGTTGCTGGCAAGATGCCCTCTTACAAACCGGATGCGAGCAACACCGCTGCCGAACAAGAGTTGCAGGCCGGTATGCATCACGATGGCATTCACTACTTCCCGCTTGACGGCGATCGTCGCGGATTACTCGCGATGAATCACGAGTACACCGACGATGGTTTGCTCCATGTCGGCGGGATGCAAAACTGGAGTGCTGCGAAGGTTGCCAAATCGCAAGCGGCGCACGGCGTGTCGATCATCGAGATCGCGCAGAAGGGCGATGGTCAATGGGAGGTCGTGCGTCCGTCGCAATACGCCCGACGCATCACGTCGAACACGCCGATGTTCTTGAGCGGCCCGGCGGCTGGGCACAGCATGATGAAGACAAAAGACGACATGACCGGTCGCATTGCGCTCGGCACTGTCAACAACTGCGCCCATGGCGTGACCCCATGGGGCACGTACTTGACCTGCGAAGAAAACTTCAACGGCTATTTCAACGGGCCCGAGACGCCCGATCTACGACAAGCGCGCTGGGGTATTCGCAAAGGCGGCGCGGGCTATCGTTGGCATGAATTCGACGAGCGTTTCGATCTCACCAAAGTGCCCAACGAGTACAACCGTTTCGGCTGGGTCGTCGAAATCGATCCGATGGATCCTGATTCGATGCCAGTAAAACGCACCGCGCTCGGCCGCGCGGCACACGAAGGCGCATGCGTAGTGCAAACGAAGGACAAGCGCGCGGTGGTCTACATGGGCGAAGATGCGCGCTTCGAATACATCTACAAATTCGTTAGCCGCGACGCGGTGAAACCGGGCGGCGCGAAAGCGAACAAAGATTTGCTTGATCACGGGACGCTCTACGTCGCGAAGTTCAATGCTGACGGCAAAGGCGAGTGGATCGAACTCACGCACGGAAAGAACGGCTTGACCGCAGCGAACGGTTTCGCCGATCACGCTGAAATCGTCATCAGCACCCGTCAGGCCTCCGATCGTGTCGGTGCGACCAAAATGGATCGTCCCGAGTGGATCACCAACGACAAGGATGGCTGGATCTATTGCACGCTGACCAACAACAGCAATCGCGGTGTTGGCAACAATCCCGGCGTCGACGCAGCCAATCCGCGCGCTAACAATACGATGGGTCACATCATTCGCTGGCGCGACAGCGGTGACTTCGATGGTCGCACTTTCGAATGGAATCATTTCGTGATGGCCGGTATCCCAAACTTGGCGCGCGCCGAAGCGAAGGGCAATGCGAAGGGCGACGACTTCGGTAGCCCCGACGGCTTGTGGGCAGATGGTCGTGGCGTGCTCTGGATTCAAACCGACATTTCGACCAGCGTGCTTGGCAAAGATGACTACGCAAGCATTCCGAATAACGCGATGCTCGCCGCCGACATCACAACTGGCGAAATTCGTCGGTTCTTGGTGGGACCGCGCGGTTGCGAGATTACCGGCTGCATCGCAACGCCGGACATGAAATCGATGTTCGTCAACATTCAACATCCTGGCGAAACTGCAAGCGAGCGCAACGATCCGAACAATCCAACCGCGATTTCATCGTGGCCCGACAATGCGCGTCCGCGTTCGGCAACGCTTGTCATTACAAAAATCGACGGCGGTATCATCGGTACTTAATCGAAGTTTGGTCGTACGTAAAAAAGCCCCGCGTGCGGGGCTTTTTAATTGAAGCCGGTGCTTATTCGATTAACGCTCCGCGCGCCGAAACCGCGGAGAGATTCACGAAGCGCATTGCATTTGCGGGTACGCGTGTCGATATGCTGATCGGCCCAAGATCAATCTCTCGTAAGTTGCGCAGCGCGTTGTTTACGCGTGTGGCGGTCGGCTCACCATCAATCGTTTCGAGTGCACTTACGAGCACGCGTGCGACCACATAGCCTTCAAGCGTGTGCAATGAGGGCGGCTCATCGCGAAACTGCTTCATAAGCTGACGATGTTCGCGCTGAAACGGATGCACGGTTTTATCGGCCGACGGCATGGCTTGGCTGATGACCATTCCGATTGCATTACTTTTTCCGAGCTCAAGAAGCGTGCGGTGGTCGATGGTCGAAAAACCGAACACGTTTGCGCTGCGCGCGGTCGCGCGGGCGTGGGACAACGCAACGGCAACGCCGATCGCGTCTCCGGTGATCACGACAGCCTCGAGCGTCGCGTTTTGCGTCGAGCGCGCGCGCCATTTCAGAGTCTCTCCGTCGAACTGTAGTGCGATGCTTCGTTTGCGTGCTTCTTCGCGGAACGCGTCGGCAGCAAACTCTGCTTCTTCTCCTTCACCGCGAACGAGCGCAATCTTGGCGATGCTCATCGTCGTCATGTGGTTTAACAGCTGCCGCGCTTCGTCTGCGTAGCTTGCGCGCAGATGAAGCACGCGGGCCGTCTCTGCAAGCGGTGGTCTGACGCCAGTTGGTGCCCCGAGCAGCGCGAGCGTACCGCTCTTCACCGCTGCATCGTTGGTAGCGGCAACCAAGCTGCGCGCAGTCGTCGGTGCGATCAACACATCGACTTCGTTTTCACGACGAAGTTTGACGAGATTACTGGCGGTCGCTTGTGGGTCACCCGAGTCATCTAGTTGCACGAACGTGATCTTGCGTCCGCGAACGCCGCCCTTGGCGTTCACTGCATCGAAGTAAGTGCGAATGCCGTTGGAGAAGTCTTTTCCTAGATTCGATTGACCCGATAGATCGAGGCTTTGGGCGACGACAATATCGCGTGCGTAGGTTTTATTCGACGAGATAACAGCGAAGAGGAGGAAAGAGACGAGTAACGAAAGGATCCAAAAGAGTATTTGAACTGGGCGGGTGTTATTTTTTTGCGGGTTCATTGAACAGTAGTTCCAAACGAGAAGAGGTGACCGAACTTCGGCCCATGTAAAACAAAATGAGCACGGCGAGCAATTCGCAAAGGACGATGACTTCGACCTGCGTCACTGCATGCCAACCCAGAAGCGCCGACGGCGCGAGTGTTGTGTTCATTGACGCGAAAACGCTGGCGAACACGAGGGAAAGCAAAGCGCCAGCGAGCGCCATCCCTTGATAGACAGTGAATCCATCGCGGCCTCGAAAGTCTGCTCGCAATTGCTCGGAGTAGAGACGCCAAAGCTGTGACAAGCCCAGCGCAGCAACGATGCTCGCCGCAATCAACCCTTTCCAGAACAACCAGAGCGAAAGCAGAAACACGCCGAACAAAAGCGCGCATGCGATCGACTGCA
>JAAFJI010000098.1 GCA_013298045.1 Betaproteobacteria bacterium | reverse complement strand
TGATTCGGAAGGCCTTCGGCATGTCGATTCGCACCGCGCAGATCGATCGCGCAGCGATCAAGCCCGCCACGTTGCCATCGAACAAAACGACCGAAATGGCTAGAAGCGCAGCCGATCCGAACAAAATTGTGCTGTGTGAGTGGCAGTGCGCGAACGCGGCGACCGAGCGCACGCCGGAACACGGAAGCGCTCCGGCGATACCCGCACCCACAGCCGCACCCATCCGCGAATGCGATCCTGTGCGTTGTAGTCTGATCGGTAGCGGTCGCGAACCGGACTAGATCCAGCCAAAGTACGCAAAATCAAGGTGCCCCGACTCGGTCGATTTGTCCAGCATCGTGGCCGCTGATTGGAATACGGCCCGGTGTCAGCACATCAAGTCCAGGTTGGGGATTGAAAAGACCCATGCGACGACCGCTAGCGCCGCCAAACGCGCAATCCGCGCAATGATTCCAAAGCGTCGAAATCGCGGTCGTTGTGCAGTAGGGCGTAGTTGTTTTCGATGCAGTAAGCGGCTTGCAACACGTCGATGGGGCTTGCGATCGTGATACCACGCGAGCGCAGATCGCGATAGTGTTGCGCGGCGCTGCGGGCGACCGATTCGCCGCCGATGGCGACGACGTCCAACGCGCGCAGCGCGCGGCCTGCGGCCAAGTAATCAGGCTCGTGGCGAAATCCGCGCAGCACTTCGAAGAGCGCGAGGTCGGCGATAGCGAGCGGTGCGGCACCCTCCTCCAGCAAGGCGGCGAGGATGTCGGATGGTTCGTTGGCTCGACCGTTAAAAAAGTCGATCCAAACGCTCGAATCGACAAGGATCACTTCGCGGCTTTGCGGCGCGCGGTCGAACGAGCGGTGGGCGCGACCGTGTACGGTTCGCGCGCTTCTTGCAGCATGTAGTGCGGTGGCGGCGACGTAGGCGATTCGGCGGGCACATCGCTCCAATCGAGCTTGCCGCGGAGTGCGAGCAATTCGCGGTAGCGCCCGCGCTGCGCGAGCAAGCGCAAGCCGGTTTCGACAGCCTCGCGCTTGCTAGCGAAAACGCCGGAGCGCATTGCGTCACTCATGAGTGCGTCGTCGATTTCGATGTTAGTGCGCATACATCTTAATGTGTACAGTAAACCCATAGTGTACACATTTAGCGGAAAGCGCGTCTGTTTCGGTGATTGTGACCACACCCTGGCATGTAAGCAATCTGGGGTAGCTCCAGGCGTGCGTACTCCGAATCATTGTCATTTTCATTCAACCAAACGCCCAGGTCCGTGACTACAAATCATTGTGTAGGGGACCACCTGGGGTTGCTTCGGGGGTTCGTGCCGCAACTCACTTTCGTGTTTACACAACCAAACGCATTTCGGTTCGCGTCTACATGTGTCGGCTCTGGTCGTCGCAGCGCAACCGCCGATTCGGCGGCAACACTTACCGCAAAAACTCCGACAACACGCGCCCTGTGTGCGATTTGTCTTTCGCTTTGAGCAGCGTCGGCACATCGCCTTGCACGACGACGTTGCCACCGCCGGTGCCGCCCTCCGGCCCCATATCGACAATCCAGTCGGCCTCGGCAATCAAATCGAGATTGTGTTCGATCAGGATGACTGTATTACCGCCTTCGACAAGGCGATGCAACACGTGAATGAGCTTCTCGATGTCGGCCATATGCAGTCCGACCGTCGGCTCGTCGAGCACATAGACCGTGTGCGGATTGAGCGCGCGTCGACCGCTGCCGCCCGCTTTCACTGTCGTCGCAGCTGCCGGTTGTTTAGCGAGCTTTTGTGCTTTTTTCGAAAGCTTTGGCGCGTCTTTCGGATCGGTGCTCTCGGTGAGCACCATGGGCGCTTTCACTTTCGCGAGCTCGGTCACGAGTTTGATGCGTTGCGCCTCGCCGCCGGAGAGCGTGGGGCTCGCTTGTCCGAGCGTGAGATAGCCCAGTCCGACATCGCGCATGAGTTTGAGCGGATGATGGATCGACGGCATCGTGGCAAAAAAATCGACCGCATCTTCGACATTCATTGCGAGCACGTCGCCAATCGATTTGTCGCGCCACGTGACCGCCAGCGTTTCGCTGTTGAAGCGGACGCCGTTACAGACGTCGCACGGCAGTTTCACATCCGGCAAGAAGTTCATTTCAATCGTTTTCACACCGGCGCCATCGCAGGCGTCGCAGCGCCCGCCCTTCGCATTGAACGAGAAACGACCCGGGCCATAGCCTCGCATCTTTGCCTCGGTGGTGTCGGCATAGAGTTTTCGGATGTTGTCCCAAAAACCGATGTAGGTTGCCGGACATGAGCGGGGCGTTTTTCCGATTGGCGTTTGATCAACTTCGAGCACCCGATCAATCGCCTCCCAACCGTCGATCGATGTACAGCCGACGAGCTTTGGCGGCTTCTGTCGCACATTGCGCGCACTCACCAGTGCTGCAAGATTGCCGTGCAGCACCTCCCTTGCGAGCGTGGATTTCCCCGAGCCAGACACACCGGTGACGACACTGAGGCGCTTGAGCGGCAATCGTGCGCTCACGTTGCGCAGATTGTTGAGCGACGCACCTTCGACCGCGATGGCGTCGTCACGCTTGCCGACCGGCTCGCGCCGATGCAGCGGATGTGCAAGCGGCGTTTTGAGGAATCTGCCAGTGACGGATTTCGGATTCGCGGTGAGTTCGAGCGCGGTGCCTTGCGCAACGATTTCACCGCCGCGAACGCCGGCACCCGGCCCGAGATCGATGATGTGATGCGCGCGCCGAATGGTGTCCTCATCGTGTTCGACCACGATCAGGGTGTTGCCCTTCGCCTGAAGCTTTTCGAGGACGTCGAGCAGAATTCGATTGTCGCGCGCATGCAAGCCAATGGTCGGTTCGTCGAGGACGTAGGCGACACCTTGCAAACTCGAACCAAGCTGCGCAGCAAGCCGGATTCTCTGCGCTTCGCCGCCTGAAAGCGTGGGTGCAGAGCGATTTAGCGTTAAGTAGCCTAATCCGACTTCTTTCAAAAAATCAAGCCTAGATTGGACTTCAGAGACGATATCTCGCGCGATTTCCTCTTCTCGTGCCGTGAGCGTCAGCGCGGTGACAAAACGCGCGACATCGATCACCGAAAGCGCGACTAACTGGTGAATGCCATCGTCGCGAAAGCGCACGTTGCGTGCGATCGGATTCAAGCGCGCACCGTCGCACGCGACGCACACCTCAAACGCTTCTTTGGCGTCGAGGAACGCATCGAGTTCGCGATCTGCAAACTCTTCGCTCGTGCGCTCGTCGCGGCGGAATCCCTTCACGCTTTCGCCCGTGCCCTGGCAGCTCGTGCACCAACCGTGTTTGCTATTGAACGAAAAGAGCCGTGGATCAAGCTCGGCAAAGCTGGTGCCGCAGCTGGGGCAGGCGCGCTTCGTTGAAAACACGACAAGCGCTGCGTCCTTTGCACCTT
This sequence comes from Betaproteobacteria bacterium, assembly GCA_013298045.1. Taxonomy (GTDB): domain Bacteria; phylum Pseudomonadota; class Gammaproteobacteria; order Burkholderiales; family Casimicrobiaceae; genus Casimicrobium. Next base: position 9,926 of record JAAFJI010000098.1, on the reverse strand, counting down.
TTTTCCAGGCAAGGACGTGCACGACGCCTTTGCCGTACTCGAGCCCCTGGGTGAGTGCGGCGCGAATATTTTTCTCATTTTTGATCGCGACCTCGCTCGTGCCAATTGGCAACTCGATCGTGTGTTCGATAAACCGATCAAGTCGTGGCCACGGCGCGACGGGAATCATTTCGCCATCGACACGCAGATGCGCAAAGCCTTTGCCTTTCGCCCACTTCGCCAGATCGGTGTAGAGCCCCTTTCGATTGATCACGAGCGGCGCGAGGACGGTGACCTGTTTTCCCTTGAAGTCTTCCATCACTCGTGCGGCAATCGCGTCGAGCGATTGCGGCTCAATTGGCACGTCGCAGCTCGGGCAGTACTGCGTGCCGAGTTTCATCCACATCAGGCGCAAAAAGTGATAAATCTCGGTGAGTGTCGCCACTGTCGACTTACGACCGCCGCGCGAGACACGCTGCTCAATTGCCACGGTTGGAGGGATGCCGTGAATCGCATCGACATCGGGACGAGCCGATGGCTGCACGAACTGTCGCGCGTAAGCATTGAGCGATTCCAGATAGCGCCGTTGACCCTCGTTGAATACGATATCGAACGCGAGCGTCGATTTGCCGGAACCGGACGGGCCGGTAATCACGGTGAATCCTTTGGCTGGAATTTCAACGCTTACGTTCTTAAGATTGTGCTCACGCGCATGGAGCACGCGAATCGATTTGGCAGCGGCGCGCGTGAGGTACGGCGCACGCGCCTCCTCCACCTTGAACGATTTCGCCTCGTGTTGAAGCGCTACGAGATCGCGCTCGTAGTCGCCGAGCGCCTTGCCGGTGTGCGAGCGTGAGTCAACGCGAATCTGGTGTGGGGTGCCGGTGAACACCACCTCGCCGCCCGCGTCGCCGCCTTCGGGCCCAAGATCGATCAGCCAATCGCTTGCTGCGATTAGATCGAGGTTGTGTTCAATTACAAGCAACGAGTGCCCTGCATCTAACAGCTTATCGAACGCACGCAACAGTTTTGCGATATCGTCGAAGTGAAGTCCAGTGGTCGGCTCGTCGAACACAAAAAGTTTGCCGCGCGGATGAGCCGCATCTACAGGTTTCACGCGTTTCGGCAGCGCACCGATCGACTTGTTGCTCACGCTCTCGGCGAGATGCCCCGCGAGCTTCAGCCGCTGCGCCTCGCCGCCGGACAGGGTCGGCACCGGCTGCCCCAGACGAACATAGTCGAGACCAACGTCTGCCAACGGCTGCAGCGTTCGCAGCACTTCATCCCCGCCTTTAAGCCCCTTGAAAAACAAAAGCGCTTCGCTGACGGTGAGATCAAGCGCATCGCTGATGCTCTTGTCGTTGACTTTGACCTCGCGTACTTCGCTGCGAAAACGGGTGCCGTCGCAATCGGGGCATCGCAGATACACATCGGAGAGAAACTGCATCTCGACATGCTCAAAACCAGAGCCGGTGCAGGTTGCGCAGCGCCCATTGCCGGCGTTGAAACTGAACGTTCCGGCGGTATAGCCGCGCTCGACCGAGAGCGCGGCTTTCGCGTAGATGGCTCGGATTGCGTCCCACGCGCCGACAAAACTCGCGGGATTGGAACGTGAGGACTTGCCGATCGGTGATTGATCGACGAACACAACGTCATCGACATTCTGATGTCCGAACAGCGCCTCATAACGCCCTGGTGCGTCGGTCGATTTGCCCTTCGCTTTGCAGAGCGCGGGGACGAGAACGTCTTGAATGAGCGTCGATTTTCCGGAACCCGAAACGCCGGTGACGGTGGTCAATACGCGGAGTGGAAATTCAACCGTGATGCTTTTGAGATTGTTTTCGCGGACCCCAGAGAGCGAAATCGTGTCGTTCGCCTCGTGCGAAACGGCTCGCGCAGGGCGAGCAATACGCTCGCGTCCGAGCAGGTAGGCGGCGGTTCGCGAGTCAGTGGTGCCTGCAAGCGCGCGTGGTGCACCATCGAAAATGATCTCGCCACCGCGCTCGCCGGGGCCCGGTCCCACATCAAGCAGACGATCTGCCGCGAACATGATTTGCGGATCGTGTTCGACGACGACTAGCGTATTGCCCGCGCTTTTCAGTCGCTGCATCACGCCAATGATTCGGGTCATATCGCGCGGGTGCAGCCCGATGGAGGGCTCGTCCAATACGAACAGCGTGTTGGTGAGCGAGGTACCGAGCGCGGTGGTGAGATTAATGCGCTGGACTTCGCCGCCAGAGAGCGTGCGCGATTGCCGATCAAGCGTCAAGTAGCCTAAGCCGACGTCGCAGAGATAGCCTAAGCGCGAGCGGATTTCAGCGAGCACCAATTCGCCCGCCTCATCTAACACCGCACCGTGTGCAACGAAATCGAGCTGGTTGAAAAACTGGCGCAGCTTTTCAATCGGCGAGAGCATCAGATCGTGAATTGTCAATCCGGGCAAGGATTGCAAGACCGTGCTTGAGTAGGCGAAATGCCTTGGCGAGAACCGCTTCTGGCTCGCCACGATGGCGTCGGCGTTCGCTTTCGAACCCAGTCGGAAATTAAGCGAGCCTGGCTTGAGTCGCGCGCCCTCGCATGCGCCACACGGCGTGTACGCGCGATACTTCGAGAGCAGCACACGAATGTGCATTTTGTAGGCTTTCGATTCCAGCCAATCGAAGAACCTGAGCACGCCGTACCAGCGTTTGTTCGCGTCTTTTTCCCATGATCGCCAGCTGTCGTCGCCTTCGATCACGTAGCGGCGATCGTTCGGTCCCAAGTCGCAAAACGGCACATCCATCGGAATGTTGCGCGCCTTCATGTATTTGGCGAGATCGTCTTGACACTCCTTGAAGCTCGGCGTCTGCCACGGCTTGACGGCACCTTCCTTGAGTGTTTTGCTCTCGTCGGGAATGACGAGACCAAGATCGACACCGATGACGCGACCGAAGCCTCGGCAGGCATCGCAAGCGCCCAGCGGATTGTTGAACGAGAACGTGGACGGATGCGGGTCGCCGTACGTAATGTCGCAAGGCGCACAATGCAGTTCGCTCGAATAGCGCCACACGGAGCCCTCGACAGCATCCAGGAGGAACACGCTCAAATGTCCCTTCCCAAGCAGCAGCGCAGCCTCGAGCGCCTCCATCACACGGGCCTTCTCGGCACCGCCGACGCGCATGCGATCCTGAACGGCGTATAGCGTTTGCCCGTCGCGCATCTGAGTTCGCGTGTAGCCCTGCGCGGAGAGAAATTGTTCGATCTCTTTCTCTGTGAAATTCTCGGGAATGGTCACTGGAAAGGCGATTGCAACGCGCGGATCGTCGAATTTGGCCGCTCGCAGTTTCAGATCGAGATAAATCGAATCGGACGTATCACGGCGAACCGCTTGTCCGCAGTTTTGACAATACAGACCGGCCAAGCGCGCAAACAGCAGCTTCAGATGATCGTTGACCTCGGTCATCGTGCCGACCGTCGAGCGCGAGGTTCGCACCGGATTGGTTTGATCAATCGCAATCGCCGGTGGAATGCCTTCGATACGATCGACCTGCGGCTTATCCATGCGATCGAGGAACTGTCGCGCGTAGGGCGAGAACGTTTCGACATAGCGCCGTTGCCCTTCGGCATAGAGGGTATCGAACACGAGTGAGGATTTGCCTGAGCCGGAGACGCCGGTGACGACCGTTAACTCGCCGGTGTGGATGTCGAGGTCGAGATTCTTGAGATTGTTTTGCCGCGCACCGCGAATACGGATGTCGGTATTGCTCGTCGGTTGCGCGAGCGGCGGGGCGACCGATTTTTTACTGAGACGAGAGACGCGGGGCGCGCTGGATTTTGGCGGCATAGATTTGTACTGCTTGGAGAAACGCCGCCTCTCAACGGCACGGAAACTAGTGTATAGGTTTCCAGTGGTTAGGGGCTATCGCGGGTCGCAATTTGACTTCGGTCTGCGGCGCTTACGCCTTACGAATCGCGGCGCACCGCTCCTACAATCGATTGCCATGAAAAATCTCTTGTTGCTTTCCAATTCGCGCATGCCCGGTCGCGACTATCTCGAACATGCGGTCGATGCGATTGCCGAGACGCTGGGCGAGGCAAAAAAGATCGTGCTGATTCCGTACGCAAGCGTCACGATCGTCTGGGATTCGACGGCGAAGAATGTGCGCAAAGGGCTGGAAAGGCTCGGCAAAGAGATCATCGCGATTCATCATTTCAAAGACCCGGTCGCTGCGCTTAAAGAAGCCGATGCGATCATGGTGAATGGCGGAAATACGTTTAACTTGCTGCATCACCTGCGCCGCAAAGAACTGATCGTGCCGTTGCGAAACGAAATCCTGAAAGGTAAACCGTACGTCGGCTGGAGCGCGGGTAGCGGTATCTGCGCGCCGTCGATTCGCACCACCAACGATATGCCGATCATCGACGCGGGTGGAATGGACGCACTGGGTGTGATTGATTTTCAGTTGAACGCGCACTACACGAATGCAGTGCCCGAAGGCTGGATGGGCGAGACGCGCGAGCAGCGCCTTGCAGAGTTTTTGCACTTGAACCCGTCGATGCCGGTGTTCGGCTTGCCTGAAGGCGACTGGTTGCGGGTGCGGGGCGACGAGATCACGCTTCATGGCGCGTTCGATGGAACCTGGTTTCGCGCAGGCAAAGCGCCGGAGCGGGTCGCGCCGGGCGCCGCACTTTAATTCGACGTCATGGTCGGTGCGAAGTAAGGCTAACCACGCTAATGCCTCAAGAAATAACAAATTGGAACGCTTTTTTTAACTACTCGATAAATGTTTTTACGCGCCCCTAGTAAAATTTCAACGAGGCGAAAAGCGAGAGTGCTTTTTGCTTCGACCGTGATACTCGCTTTCACGCAAAATTCCGTCCATGTTGATTGAGTTTGTATCGGCCACGCGCCTCTCGCAAGAAGATTTCTGGAAGCAATCCGCGCTCGGGCAATCGCTCATGCGACTCGGATTCGACAAGCGGCTCACGGGTAGTTTCGCGTTTCAAAACACGCGCGGCTTGCCCGAAATCTACAACCATTTCATTGCCGCCGACAGCGAGAGCGACGCGCTGGTTTTCGTCCATGACGATGTGTGGATTGAGGACTACTACTTCGCCGATCGCGTCATCGATGCGCTCGGTCGCTTTGATGTGGTGGGACTGGCCGGCAATCGACGCTGCCCGCCCGAGCATTCGGCGTGGTGTTTTGTTGATGATGCCTTCACGCCCGACCGTCGGGAAAATCTCTCCGGCGCAGTGGCGCATGGCAAAACCCCGATGGGCAAGCTCGCGCATTTTGGGGAAACGCCCGCCGCCTGCGAGCTGCTGGACGGTCTCATGCTTATCGCGCGGAAGTCGAGACTTCGCGAAACAGCAGTGCGGTTTGACGAGCGCTTCGCGTTTCACTTCTACGATCTGGATTTTTGCCGAACCGCACGAAGCGCCGGGCTCGCGCTTGGCACCTGGCCGATTGCGGTGACGCATCAAAGCAACGGCGCGTTCGGCTCGTCGGCCTGGCGTGCGACGCGAGAGCGCTACCGCGAGAAGTGGCCGACATCGGCCGCGTAAGCCCTTTGCGGAAACCTACCTGCGTCGCAGCAGCGCAACCGAAACGGCGGCGATCGCCGCACTCAACGCAAACGCAATCGTCGGCGATGTTGCGCTCCAGACCACACCGAACGCCGCCGTGCCCGGCAGAATCGCAACCCCGCGCAGCAAATGAAACCAGCCAAAAGCGGTGCCGAGTTGCGCCTTTGGCGCGAGCTCGGCCACCACCGCTTTCTCAACGCCTTCGGTTGCGGCGATCATCACGGCGTACAGCGCAAAGAGCAGCGCCATGTTGACCGGGGTCGCCGGCAGCCATACGAACAGAATTGCGATCAGCACATAGCCAGCGCGCCCGATCGCAACCCAGCGCCAGTGAGTAAAGCGGTCGCCGAAGGCGGAGAGTTTTGGCGAAAGCAGCATCGCGAGCGCTGAGAACGCGGCCCAGAGCAACGGAATTTGCGCGTCGCTCACGCCCGCGTCTTTAGCGCGAAGAATCATGAACATATTGCTCACGTGCGCGAGCGCGAAGAGCGCGGTGGCGATCAGGTAGCGCTTAAGCGGCGCGGGTAAAGCGCGCCACCGCCAGTCGATCGTCGTTTGCGAGCTGTCGGTCAATGCGCGTCGATCCTCCTTCACCATGAGGGTGAGCAACACGCACAACACGCCCGGTACAACTGTGGCCACCAGCACCTCGCGAATGCTCCAACCGGAGGCAATCAGTGCCGCCGCCACGAGCGGTCCGACGACGGCACCTGCGTGATCGGCGCTGCGATGCACGCCGAACGCGAACCCGCGCTTCTCCGGTGCAACGCTCGCGGCGAGCAGGGCATCGCGCGGCGCGGAGCGCAACCCCTTGCCGATACGATCGAACACGCGAAGCGCAAGCACCACCGGCCACAGCGAGGTGAGCGCGATCAACGGTCGCGACAGCGCAGGCATGGCGTAGCCCGCAATCATCCACGGCTTGGCACGACCGGTTTTGTCATAGAGCCGACCGGATACGAGCTGCATTAACGCGGCGACGGCGTTGGCCGCGCCCTCGATCAGACCGAGCAATTGCGGGCCGCTCGCAAAGGTCGCGGCGAAGAACAGCGGCAACAGCGGATACACCGCATCGCTGGCGGCGTCGTTCAAAAAACTGACGGCACCGAGGACGAACACAGTGGTCGGGAGGCCGAAATAGGTGCGCATGGTGGGATCGGTAATGCGGCGGCGTTGCCGACTATTGGCTCGGAGGATTTGCTTCGCAGCAAATTAACGCTTTTTGTTTTTTTGCCCCGATAAGTATGATAATTGTTGATATTTCAATTATTGTCTTTATTAAACAGAATTTAAGTTGATCCATGAATTCATGCGGCTTATCGTCTATTTGCCATTAGTTCAGTCGTGCGCCGACGCCAACGACCCTTCGAGCGCGGCAATGAAGTGGGCGCAAGCGCGATCATCTCGATAGATCGCCATCGCGCTCGTCGCGAGCTGCGTGCGCAGTGCGTCCCGCATCGTCGCGTCGCTCGCGAGCGCAACGGCGAGCTCGACATAACGATCGACGTCGGCGGCAACCGTCGTCGAAATTCCGGCGCTCGCAAGCGCGGAGGCGGCGAAGCGGCTGCGCGCGAGGCGCGTAGGCAAGGTCACAATCGGCGTGCCGGTGACCAACGCATCCCAGGTCGTGATTCCGCCGCCAACCGGAAACGGATCCAGAAGCACATCGCAGGCCGCGATCAGCTCGACGAATTCAAAGCGCGAACGGCGCTTGAAGAAAACGACACGATTTGCAGATGCGCCGAGTGATTTGGCGAATCTCGCCTTGATTGCGACCATCTGTCCCGGCATCCGCGCCTCGGGCAAGAGTAAGGTCGCGTCCGGCAAGCGATCGAGAATCGCTGCAATCGCGACATCGAATTGCGGCATGAGTTTGAACAGCGATTGCGGACAGATGAATAGCGTGCCTTGCGTTGGCAAACCGAGCCGAGCGCGATCGCGTCGATCTTTCGGCAAGGGCGCAAGCGGGTAATTTGGATAAATCGCGCCTTCCGGCAACGCAATCAACGATTCGCTGTACAGCGCAGCGCTCTCTTCGGTCTCAAGCGACGCGTAACTCAGATAAGCGTCGATTGTGTCGAGCCCGCTGGTACACGGATGGCCGAGCGTCGTCCACTGCACGCGCGCGAGTCGCGCATGCGCCAGGTAGTAGGTCAGCCCGTCCATGCCAATTTCAGGAAAGATCAGCGCATCGAGTTGAAGCCCCGCAATCTGGGCACGCGCAGCTGCGAGATCGAACGGCAACAACGTGACATGCGCCTGTGCGTCGATCTGCCGGGAGAGCGGATCGCTGAAGAACGGTGGCACCCGCAAGAGGTGCACGTCGTAGCGATCGCGCGGTAGCGCAGCAATCAACGCATGCAAGGCGCGACCGACGCTTTGATCGAACAAAAAGTGCGAGCAAAAACCCACGCGCCACTTCCCGGATCGACGCGAACGCGGAACATGCGGTGCGACGTAGCGAAGCGACGGTGTCGCGACGCGCAGGGCGCTGGCAAGCGCGCCGAGCAACACCTTGTCGTCGTGGCGACCATGATACGAAAGATAAAACGGCGTATCGCCAAACTCGGCGAGCGGATCGCTCAGATGCGCCTCGCTCGCCTGAAGCGCTGTGAGTTGTGCGAGGAAATCGGCACGCGCCTGATCAATCGCCGACTCCGATTCGGCAATCACCGGCAGCAGGCTCGCCAGACGAAATGACGCGCCGTGGCCGTCGCTTGCCTCTTGCGCACGCCGGTAGACCGCGCGAGCGGCGTCGATATTTGCGTTTTCGCTTTCGAGCAGTGCGGCGTTGAGAGCGAGCGGCAAGGACAACGGCGTTTGCCTGAGCCCTTCGCCGTATGCGGCGCGAGCCGCCTCGACATTGCCCGCGGCCTCCTCGGCCTGAGCAAGCGCATTCCAGGCATCGCCCGCTTTCGGGAATCGCTTCACCGTCGCCCGCGAAAGCGCTAGCGCCTCAGCCTGCGCCGCGAGATCGACCAACACATGAACCAAGGCGACTCTAGCTTCGAGATTGTCGGTATCGCGCTTCACGCATTCGGAGAGCACCTCGCGGGCAAGATCAAGCCGTCCCTGTTGCTGCGCGTTGAGCCCGCGGTTTAAGCGCGCTTCGTGCAACGCCGGATTCGCGGCGAGCGCACGCGAAAATAGCGTCTCCGCAAGTTCATGTTCACCGGCCTTGCGGGCGATTTCGCCCAAATTATTTAGCGCCGGTGCATAGCGCGGATTGATCGCAATCGCACGCTCGAAATCTGCACGCGCTTCAATCTGAGCGCCCAGGCTCTCTTGGACCAGCCCGCGGTGGTAATGCAGCTCGGCGGCAGGCGCGGGCGCGTGTCCAATCGCTGCATTCAAGCGTGCCAACGCGAGCGGGAACTCGCCTGCCGTCCACGCGGCAACGCCGCCATAGAAAAGCGCTGCTAACTCGTTGGGCGACGCGTCGAGCGCCGCCGCGTAATGCGGTAGCGATTCGCTGGCGCGGCCGCTGCGATGCAGGTTGAGCGCGGTCTGTAGTGCCGGACTCATACGCGATCCAACCCATCGCTGTGCTGGCCGATTTTGCGTAAATCGCCAGTTCGATCGACTTCGATCAGATGCCGGTTGAAACGAATCTGCGGCGAGCGCGCACCGAGCGACTGTGCAATCGGAATCAGCGTGGCGCGGGCGTTTACCTCGACTTCGCCGCGAAGCTGGTCGATCAATTCGTGGGCATGCGTTTTTGCGTGCTCGCAAGCGCCGTCTAGCAGCCGGTTTTTGTCGGCTTCGCTGAAGCCCGGCCCGAACGCACCGTTGAGCAAATCCGGCAATAGCCAGGGCATGAATTTGCTGCGCTGCTCATCGTAGAAGCGCAAGCTGCGCACGCTGATTTCGGCGCGCACCGGCGGCAGCTCGATGAGTGTGTGTTCGCCGGATACATCGATCACAAATTGTGGACTGCGTAGGTCGTAGCGAAAGTCGATCTGAAACTCGAAAATCATTGCGAGCTTCTTTTGCGAGAACGCCCAGCGAAGATATTTGCGACCGAATTCGCCGAACGAATAATCGGTCTCGGTCACAATTTCCTTCGTGATTGCTTTGAACACCGATAACTCGCCGACCGCGCGCAACCCTTCGAGCGAAACATGCGAAACCGTTTCATTCGCACGCTGCAAACCACTACGCCTTGCAACGAGCCAACCCACGCCCGCGCCGGTCAGGAGCGCGACCGATAACGCAATCAAAGAAAACAGCGAATCCATAGAGCGAACGTTACGCGAAATTCACTTCGGAGAAAACGGTTTTCAGAGCTTTGCGTCCTAGCGCAGCGTCGTCCCAGCGCGAAGCGCATAAAGCTTCGCGTCCTAGCCGCGAAGCGGCGACGTCCTAGCGAGCGAAAGCGA
>JAAFJI010000097.1 GCA_013298045.1 Betaproteobacteria bacterium | reverse complement strand
GTCGGCGTTGGTATCGAGGTCGTGAGTCACCGGGCTGGCGCACAACACTATCTCGATACCGGTGTGGCATTACCCGAGGACGTGCTTCGCGATTGTGAGCGTGCGGATGCGATTTTGTTTGGCGCAATGGGCTTGCCGCATGTTCGCGGAAAGGACGGCACCGAAATCATCCCGCAACTCGATCTAAGGATGCATTTCGATCTATTCGCAGGCGTGCGCCCGATCAAAGCAATGCCAGGCTTGCCAACACCGTTGTCCAATCCCCATGCGGCGCAAATCGATTTGGTGCTCGTGCGCGAATCGACCGAAGGTCTGTTCTATTCGCGCGGCCGTGGCGAGATTCGCGGCGACAGTGAAGCCTTCGACACAATGAAAATCACCCGGCACGGCACGTCGCGCGTGTGTGACTTTGCGTTCAAGTTGGCCGCCGATCGCAAGGCGCGTCTCGGTAAACCAGGTCGCGTGACGAATATCGACAAAGCTAATGTGTTCGCGTCGATGGCGTTCTTCCGAAGGATTTTCGAAGAGACAGCGGCGCGCTATCCCGCGCTCTCGTCCGACAGCGCTTATGTCGATGCGATGGCGCTCAATCTCGTGTTGAAGCCATGGACCTACGACGTGATGGTCACCGAGAACATGTTCGGAGACATCCTCTCGGATCTCATCGCGGCACTGGTGGGCGGCATGGGCATGGCCCCTTCAGGCGATATTGGTGAAAAACACGCGCTATTCCAGCCCGCACACGGCACAGCCCCCGATATTGCAGGACAAGGCAAAGCTAATCCGACCGCCATGTTGCTCTCGACATCGATGATGCTGGATTGGCTTGCCACGCGCCATAGCGATTCACGACTTCACGATGCGGCGCGGATGATCGAGTTCGCAGTGTCGTCAGCGTTCGCGAAACAAGCTGTGCTGCCGTTCGAATTTGGTGGTCGTAGTGGCACCGCAGATATTACGCACGCGGTGATCGAGCGCCTCGCAGTAAAGCAACTCTCTGCCGCATGAACGCACTTGTCGCAACGCAAACCAAGCAGCCTCCGCGGATCGGGCTGATTGGTGCTGGCTATTTCAGTCAGTTCCATTTGCGCGGCTGGCAGCAATGTGGCGCGAAGGTCACCGCTGTCTGCGATGTTGATCAAGCTCGTGCAAAGAAAGCAGCGGCTGAGTTCGGTGTGGCAGAGAGCTACGTTGATTACAAAGCATTGCTCGCGCGCGACGACTTGGATGTCATCGATATCGCGCTCCCGCCTGCGCATCAACTCGAGGTCGTGAGTGCGGCGCTCGCGCGCGGCGTGCCGATAATTTGCCAAAAGCCGTTTGCGACTTCGTATGCGCAAGCGCATGCAATCGCAACCCGCGCAAGTGCGCAACGAGTGCCGCTCTTGATTCACGAAAACTTTCGGTTTATGCCTTGGTATCGGGAGTCGAAGCGTCTCATAGAAAACGGACAGCTCGGCAAGTTGCACGCTGTGATGTTTCGACTGCGACCGGGCGATGGTCAAGGTCCAAACGCATATCTCGATCGCCAGCCTTACTTTCAACAGATGCGTCGGTTTTTAGTTGCTGAGACGGCAATTCATTTCATCGATACTTTTCGCTACTTGCTCGGCGAAGTATTGGCGGTGAGTGCGCGGCTTCGCCGTGTTAACCCGCACATCGCTGGCGAAGACGCCGGCGCGATCACGTTTGAGTTTCGCTCAGGTGCAATCGGTTTACTCGACGCTAATCGCTGCAACGACCATGCCGCGAAGAACACACGCCGCACGATGGGTGAGATGTGGCTCGAAGGCGCACACGGATGCCTTCGCCTCGACGGTGATGGCGATCTTTGGTGGAAAGCGCACGGCGCAACCGAAGCACTCCACGCCTACAACAAAGGCAGCACCGATCCCAACGATTTCGGCTGCGGCGCGTGCACCCAAATGCAAGCGAGCGCGTTGGGTGCATTCTTTAACAACGCGCCGGCTGAAAACACGGCCGTGGAGTACTTAACGAACCTTCGAATTCAAGAGGCGATCTACGAGTCGCACGAAACCGGGCAACGTATCGAGATCGATGCGTTCTCTCCGCCCACAAATCCCACGATTCCAACGCTCTAACTTTTCTCAAGGAGGCACTATGAAGCTTTTGAAAACTGCCGCTGTACTCGCTGTTGCTTCGTTCGCGTTTAGCGCGAATGCGCAAACGGTGTTGAAGTTCAGCCATACCGATCAACAACAAGGCGCGCGACACACCGCTGCGCTGGAGTTCGCGAAGAAGGTGGAGCAGTACACCCAAGGCCGCTACAAGGTGCAGGTGTTTTGCTGCAGCCAGCTCGGCAACGACCCAAAAAACATCGAACAGCTCGGCCTGGGTGGCATCGACTTCACCGTGTCGTCTACCGGTTCGTACGCGCCTCACATTCCTACGCTTAACTTGACGATGTTGCCATTCATCGTAGACAGCTATGAGCAGGGATGGAAGTTCTACGACGATTCGCCATGGCTTAAAGAGCAGTTCGCAAAAGGTCCGTCAAAAGGTTTCCGCTTTCTCGCGACCTGGGAGGCCGGTTTCCGCAACATGACCACGCGCGACCCTTTAAACACGCCGGACGATACCAAGGGCAAGAAGCTGCGCACATTCCCTAACGAAATGATGCGCTGGACGCTTGAGTCGATGGGCTTCGGTATTCAGATCATGCCGCTGCCGGAGGTGTACCTCGCCATTCAGCAAGGCGCGGTTGCAGGTCAGGAGAACCCGATCGATACTATCTTCTCGAATAAGTTCTATGAAGTTGCACCGCACGTGACACTGACCAATCATGTATACAGCCCGATTCCGCTCACCATTTCGGAGCGAACCTGGGCCAAGCTCTCGCCAGAGGACCAAAACGCAGTGACCCGTGCCGCACAAGAGGTCGCACCGATGGCGCGCAAACTGATTAAGGATAGTGACGAGAAGGTGCTCGCCGAGATGACTGCGAAGGGCGCGAAAGTCAATCGCAGACCGGACGTGGCGGCCTTCCGCAAATCGGTCGAACCGGTTTATGGAAAAGCGCGCGAGAAATACGGCGCGGACGTTGATGCTGTGCTCAAGGAAACGGCTGCGATTCGCGCAGCAGTGAAGTAACCATAAGCGACGTAACACCAGGGGAAATCGTCATGCAGAGCGAAACGAGTACATCGCACTTACGGGATGCGCCATTCTTTATTAGGGCGCTTGCCAAATGCGTCGATGTTGCAGTGATCGCGATAGGTGCAGTGATGGTGATTCTGGTGTTTGTCAATGTCTTGTTACACGTCATTGGCAAAGACCTCGCATGGCTTACGGAGCTTGGCGAGTTGCTGATGGTGTGGGTTACTTTTTTGGGCGGTGTATGCGCCGCCCATCGTGGAATGCACATGATGATCAATGAGTTTTTGGACAAACTCTCCGCGAGTCGCCGCAGGCTCGCCGATCTCGCGATCCAAGCGTTGTGCGCAGCAATTCTCGTCTTGTTGTTTTACTTCGGCATGAAGATCGTCGCGACTAGCTGGAACAACACTCTCACAACACTCGAATGGCCGATGGCGTGGCAATACATTCCACTGCCGCTCGCAGCCGCGCTTATGTTGTGTTTTGCTGCGTGGGACGGTTATCGAACGTATCGCGGCGACACCCGCGAGCAGCGCTACCCGCAAGACTAGACCAGAGATTAACCATGCTTCCCATCGTAATCTTCGCGATCTTCTTCGCGCTCGCGCTTGCTGGCGTCCCGCTCATGTACGCGCTGCTCGCAACCACTGTCACTGTGGTTCTCGGCTACGGCATGCAGCACCCGCTCGAGAGCATCCTTCTCTCGTTTATCGGCGGCGTCGAGCCTTTCATTCTGATTGCCGTTCCTCTGTTTGTTTTCACGGGCGAACTCCTAGCTCAGGGCGGCGTAGGTAAGCGAATCGTTGAGTTCGCACGCGTTTTGTTTGGATGGTTGCCCGGCGGTTTAGGCATCGTCACCGTTGTTTCCTGTTTGCTGTTCGGCGGAGTATCGGGTTCGGCTATTGCAGACACAGCAGCGATTGGTTCGCTCATCATTCCATCGATGATTCAGCGTGGATACTCGCGCGGATTTGCCGCTGCGCTCGTCGCGGTCGCGGGGACGCTAGCGCTTCTGATGCCGCTGTCGATTCCGTTTCTGGTCTATGCGTTCATTAGCGGCACCTCAATGCGGGCGCTTTCGATGGCGGGATTGGTGCCTGCGATGCTCTCCGCACTGGCGTTAGTTGCCGTGTGCATGTGGTACGGCAAAAAAACCGGGTGCGACAACGGCGATCGGCGTGCATCGCTCAAAGAAATTTGGAGCGCTGGAAAGAGTGCCGGGCCAGCGCTCCTAATGCCTATCTTCATTGTCGGCGGGATTTGGTCGGGCTATTTCACCCCAACCGAAGCAGCGGCGGTGGCCGTGGTCTACGGCTTGTTCGTTTCGATGGTGGTCTACAAAGACATCACGTGGGCGCACATTCCGGGCTTACTGCTGAAGGCGTTCATTACGAGTGCAACGGTGATGCTGGTCATCGGCGCGACCGGCGCGCTCGCGTGGCTCATCACGATCGAACAGGTTGCACAAACGCTTGCGACCTGGGTGGGCTCTGTCTCGACCGAAAAATGGGTGTTCCTGATTCTCATCAACGTCGCGCTCATCCTGCTCGGCATTTTCATCGAACCGCTGCCGGCGCTGTTGATGGCCGCGCCACTGTTTCTGCCGCTTGCGGCTGCGTTTAAGATCGATATGGTTCACTTGGGCGTGTTGATGACCGCGAACTTGGCGATAGCGCTCTACACCCCACCCGTGGGCGGCACACTATTCGTCGCGGCCAAGCTTGCAAAGGCGGGCATCGGCGAGATCACGAAGCATTTGTGGCCGTTAATGGCCGCCACGTTCTCGATCGTGCTGCTGATTACCTATATTCCGTCGCTCTCGCTTTGGTTGCCGCGCTTGATTGCGTCGTGGAATTGATTGACTATGTACGTCATCACCGTTGAGTTTGAGGTTAAAGCCGAGCACGTCTCTGCGTTTCGCGCTGCGATTGACGAAAACGCCGCGTTGTCGCTTGCGAACGAGGTCGAGTGCCATCAGTTCGACGTTTGCATTGACGCAGCGGTTCCGTCAAAGTTCTTTCTCTACGAACTGTATACGGATCGCGCCGCGTTCGAGCATCATCTCACCACTAGGCACTTTTTGCAGTTCAACGCGCTAGTAGCACCGTGGGTCGTGGCAAAACAGGTTCGCGCGTACGAACGCACGTTCCCCAAGTCGTAAACTCGTTGGTATGAGTCAGATCAAACTCGGCTGCATAGCCGACGACTTCACGGGCGCGACCGATCTTGCGAACAATCTGGTTCGTAGCGGCATGCGTGTAACGCAATTCATGGGCATTCCAACGGACAGCGAGACGCGATCGCTAGCGGTCGATGCCGTTGTTGTTGCGCTCAAGTCGCGCACGATCGAGCCTTCGCTTGCAGTCGCACAATCCGTCGCAGTATGTCGTTGGCTGCGCGCGCGCGGTGCCGAGCAAATCTATTTCAAGTATTGCTCGACGTTCGATAGCACGCCGAAAGGCAACATCGGTCCTGTACTCGACGCCTTACTCGAAGAACTCGACGGCGATTTCGTAATCAGTACTCCAGCGTTTCCGGACAACCAGCGCACGGTGTTCATGGGGCATTTGTTCGTGGGCGATCTGCCGCTGCATGAAAGCGGTATGCGCAATCATCCCTTGACACCGATGATCGATTCAAACCTGATTCGCGTGTTGCAAGCGCAAACGAAACACAAGGTCGGATTGGTGAACTACGCAACGATTGCCAACGGCGATCAAGCGATTCGAGCGCGATTCGATCGTCTCAAAGCCGACGGCGTGAGGTTCGCCATTGTCGATGCGGTGTCGAACGGCGATTTGATGACGCTTGGAAAAGCGCTTGCCGGGCATCGATTGGTGAGCGGTGGCTCCGGCGTGGCCATTGGATTGCCGCAAAACTGGTCAATCGCACCGAATGCCATGAGTTCGGCTCTGCCGCGCACGAGTGGCGCGAAGGCGATCGTCTCCGGCAGCTGTTCGCAGGCAAGCAATGCGCAGGTCGCCGATTTCATCGCGCGCGGTGGTGCCGCGTTCGCAATCGACGGCTTGCGCGTTGCGGCAGGCGAAGCATCGCTCGCCGCCGACGCGCTCGCGTGGGCGCGTCCGCACGTCGAACGCGGCGAGCCGGTGCTAGTCTATTCAACGGCAACGCCGGATGCCGTGCGCGCTGTGCAGCAGCAACTTGGCGTTAGCCACGCAGGCGAATTGATTGAACAAATGCTCGCCAATATCGCAAGCGGTTTGGTTGAGCTGGGCGTCGGGCAGTTGATCGTTGCGGGCGGTGAAACTTCTGGCGCATGCACGCAAGCCCTAGGAATCGAAGCGATGCGCATCGGCGCGCAGATCGATCCGGGTGTGCCGTGGTGTCACGCAACCGTCAGCGGAAAATCGCTGCACATTGCGCTCAAGTCTGGTAACTTCGGAAGCGTTGATTTCTTTACAAAAGCGTTTGCACTGTTGCGATGAACGAATCCTTTGCTCGCGAGGAGATATGCCGTGTCGGTCGCTCTTTGTTCGAGCGTGGCTACGTGCATTCAACAGCGGGCAATGTGAGCGTTCGGCTCGACGATGGATTTTTGATCACGCCCACCGACGCCTGTCTCGGATTTCTCGATCCAGAACGCATTGCCAAGGTGTCGCTAGACGGTGTACATCTCGCAGGTGACAAACCGAGCAAAACCCTGCTGCTGCATCGACGGATTTACGATGCAAGTGCCGCCGCGTCGCGAACGCTCAAACGCGAGGACACGCGCTGTGTGATTCATACGCACAGCACGCATCTCGTGGCACTCACACTGCGAGCGAACTATTTCGAGGGCGTGTTTGAGGCACCAGAGCTGCTGCCCGCACTGACGCCGTACTTAGTGATGAAAGTCGGGCGCGTTCCGTTGGTGCGCTACGCGCGACCCGGTGCTCCGGAAGTAGCGGAACAGGTGGCTGCCTTGATCGAGCGATATGCGACGAGCGGTCGCATGCTTCGCGCGGTGATGATCGAGCGGCTCGGCCCGAATGTCTGGCATCGCGATCCGGCGAGTGCGATGGCGACGCTCGACGAGCTCGAAGAGACCGCGAAGTTGGCGCTGCTTTCGCACGCAGGCGCGACGCCGGTCGCGCCGCTTACCGAAACCGCAATTGAGGCGCTGCGGGTGAGTTTTGGCGCGCAGTGGTAGTCGGGGAGTCAGACGTCCAATTTCGAAAGTAACTACGCGCTTTTATGCCCAATAAAATATGGCTATTCATTGAAAAAATGTGCAAACTAATAATGTTAAAAAACTGCTTTTTTCTCATAAATATAGGGGCATTCGCATTAATTGCTGCGACTAGAAATCTCCCCTCAACGTAATGCGTGGAAAAACTCTCGCACCAGCTTCGCTCGCTCGGTCAGTGTCGCGCCCGGTCGTTCGATCTTAATCTTGTCTTGCCCCGCGAGACGGTAGCGTCCGTCTTTTTGAATGAGCTGAATCAGCTTGACCGGCTCGAAATTTGGCTTCGGTTTGAATGCGATGATCGATCGTTCCGGCGCACTATCGATTTTCTTCACGCCGAGTGCTTTGCCTGCGATGCGAAGTTCGTGCGCAGCGACGAGCGCTTCGGTTGGCGGCGGCAACATGCCAAAACGATCGATCAACTCTTCCTTCAATTCTTCGAGCGCATCCCGCGTTTCGCAATTGGCCAGCCGCTTGTAGATCACCAGTCTTTCGTGAACACCTGCGCAGTAGTCCTCCGGCAATAGCGCAGGCGTATGCAAATTCACTTCCGTGGTCACCCCGAGCGGTTCGTCAAGATCGGGTTCCTTACCCGCCTTCAGCGCTTTGACGGCCTGATTGAGCATCTCGCTGTAGAGCGAGAAGCCGATCTCTTTCATTTCGCCCGATTGATTGTCGCCGAGTACTTCGCCCGCGCCGCGGATTTCGAGATCGTGCATCGACAGATAAAAGCCGGAGCCTAAGTCTTCGAGCTGCGTGATTGCTTCGAGTCGTTTCTTCGCGTCGGCTGAAATCGCGTCCTCGCTCGGCACCAGCATGTAGGCATACGCTTGATGATGCGATCGTCCGACGCGTCCGCGCAGCTGGTGCAATTGTGCGAGGCCAAACTTATCGGCGCGATTGATAAGGATTGTGTTGGCGTTGGCCACGTCGATGCCGGTTTCGATGATCGTCGAGCAAAGCAGAATCTGAAAGCGCTGCTGATAGAAATCGCGCATCACGCTTTCCAATTCCGCGCCACCCATTTGTCCGTGTCCCACGCGAATACGTGCTTCCGGAATCAGCGCTTCGAGCCGCTCGCGCATGTTCTCGATCGTCTCGATTTCGTTGTGCAGGAAATAGACCTGCCCGCCGCGTTTCAATTCGCGATGAATTGCCTCCGCGATCACGCCGTCGCTGCTGCGCGCGACAAAGGTTTTGATTGCGAGACGCTTTTGTGGCGCGGTGGCGATCACGCTGAAATCGCGAATGCCTTCGAGACTCATCGCAAGCGTGCGCGGGATCGGTGTTGCGGTTAACGTGAGTACATCGACTTCCGCGCGCAGCTTTTTGAGTTGTTCTTTTTGGCGTACGCCAAAGCGGTGTTCTTCATCGATGATGACGAGGCCAAGATTCTTGAACTTCACGTCAGGCTGGATAAGTTTGTGCGTGCCGATCACGAGATCGACCGTGCCGGCGTCAAGACCATCCATCGCGGACTTAACTTCCTTTGCCGAACGAAAACGTGAGAGTTCCTCAATGCGAATCGGCCACTGCGCAAAGCGATCTTTGAATGTCGTGAAGTGCTGCTCCGCGAGCAAGGTTGTTGGCACGAGAATCGCAACCTGTTTACCACCCATCAACGCGACGAACGCCGCGCGCAGCGCGACCTCGGTTTTTCCGAAACCGACGTCGCCGCAGACCAAGCGATCCATCGGTTTCGCAGCGACCAAATCTTGAATGACCGCTTGAATCGCAGCGCTCTGATCGGCGGTTTCCTCGAACTTAAATCCTGCCGCGAAATCCGCGTAGTCGCTCCAGTCGATCTTAAACGAGTGACCGACGCGAGCCGCGCGCTGTGCGTAGATGTTCAAAAGCTCTGCTGCCGTGTCGCGAGCTTGCTGCGCGGCTTTGCGTTTTGCTTTCTCCCACTGCTGCGAGCCGAGCGTGTGAAGTGGCGCGTGCTCAGGCGAGGTGCCGCTGTAGCGCGAAATCAGATGCAGACTCGCAACTGGCACGTAGAGTTTCGCATCGTTTGCGTATTCGAGGTGCAAATACTCCGTCGGACCATCGCCCAAGTCGAGCGACACCAGTCCGAGATAGCGGCCAATGCCGTGCTCTTCGTGCACGACCGGATCGCCCACTTTTACTTCACTCAAATCGCGAAGCATCGAGTCAATGTTGCTCGTCTTCGCGCGTTTTCGGCGTGCTTGGCGCGGCGCGGCCGGATAGAGCTCTGCTTCCGTGATGATCGCGATGCGGTCTTCGATCAGCGCGCACCCGGCAAAGAGCGGTCCCGCGACGATGCAAAACGCCTCATTGGTTGTCCGGAATTCGGCGAACGATTCAACTCGATGCGCGGGAAGACCGTGTTCGGCAAACATCTCGGACACGGTTTGCACGCGACCAGCGCTTTCCGCACAAGCGAGCACCCGCGTGTCGGCGCTCTTCGCAATGGCAAGGAAGTCCGCAAGCGGTCCGAGCGGACGATCTTTGCGGCGATCAATTTCGAGCGGCGGAACTGCGCGAGCGGCAGGCTCACCGTCGTGTTTCGCCTCGAGCTTCAACTCGTAGCGTGAGTAGCGCTTCAACTGCTGCAAAAACTCATCACGCAACAGGTAGAGTTGAGTCGGTGGCAACAGCGGTCTCGCGACGTCTGCTCGCAATAAATCCCAGCGCTCCTTCGTCTCTTTCTCGAACGCGGACAACGTCGCGTGCAGGTCGCCAACGATTGCAAACACCGCATCGTTGGGTGCATGCTCGAAGAGCGATTCCGTGCGCTCGAAAAAAAGCGGTAAGTAATACTCGATGCCACCGGGGAACACGCCGTTCGATACGTCTTTGTAGGTCGCCGATTTAGACGGATCGCCTTCGAACTCCTCGCGAAAGCGTTGACGGAACATCGTGCGCCCGGCTTCTTCGGTAGGGAATTCGCGCGCGGGCAAGAGTGAGAGTTCATTCGTCGGATACAGCGTGCGCTGCGAATCCGGCTCGAAAGTCTTGATCGATTCGATATCGTCGTCGAACAAATCGATGCGCACCGGTAATGCCGCACCCATCGGAAAGATGTCGATGATGCCGCCGCGCACTGCGAATTCTCCGGGCGACACCACTTGCGTCACATGTGTGTAGCCGCCAAGTGTCATCTGCTCGCGCAGCTGTGCGACATCGAGCCGCTGTCCTTTCTTGAGCGAAAACGTCCGCGCGGCGATGAAGCTGCGCGGCGTCAATCGTTGCGTTGCGGTGGTTGCCGCCACAAGCAACACGTCGCAGGCCTTGTTACCGAGCGCGTAGAGCGCCTGTAGTCGATCGCTGACCAAATCCGGATGCGGCGAAAAGTGATCGTATGGCAGCGTTTCCCAGTCCGAGAGTTCGCGCACGGCGAGCGACGCGTCGAACCACGAAATTTCCTGGGCGAATTGATGCACTTCCTGCGCATTGGCGCAAACGATAATCAAGGTGCGCCTGGTGGTGCGCAGCTCGCTTGCCAGTCGGGCGAATCCAAGTGCAGCCGCGGCGCCGGGTAGTCGCATGAGCTGAGCGCGCTCGCCGCTGCGAGGAAGTGGAGGAAGTAGCGAGGGGGCAGCTGAAAGCACAGACCGGTTCACGTTGCAAGATGTTCGTTCGATGCGTCGCACCGCGCGAAGGTAAAAAGGAGTTTGTTCGCCGAACGCGCTTTACGACGGGCGAGGGTGCGTGAGCGCTTGGGCGCGCACGAGCTAAATTGTAGTGCGCTTAAGCGACATATTAAAGAACATATGCCGCATTAAATATTATTAAATGCGCACTAATTTATGTTGTCGATACATAAATATTTGTCGGCGTAAGCCTTGTTCAAATGGGCGAAGCGAAATTTAGCTAACGCATTGAAGCGGAGCTGGAAGCGCTTTAGCCGTCCGAGTGTAGGCGAGCACCTGGGGTCGCTTCGGGTTTCGCTACGAAAAGGGGAAAGCGCGTTCAGGCCGCGCCTACAGGTTCGTGCGTAGACGAGCACCTCGGATCGCTTCGACGTTTACGGGTGAAAGGCCTAAAAGAGATCGCGCAAATCCGAGGCAGCATTCCGCTCAGAATCCGATTGACCGAGCCCACTTGATATCCGGCTTCACTTTGTGTTCCTGTTCAAGTTGTTCGAGAAAATCTTCCGGTGGCAGTGTCTCGTCGAAGAGCACGATTTGACGTTTCACGGAGGCGAAGTCGCCGGGTGTGAGCATCTCCATTTTGTGCAACCCGTTGCGCAGTTTCTCAGTGAGCTTCGACACGTCGCCGTCGAGCGCCTCGGTCGCGAACATGCGTTCGCGTTGTTCGCGGGTGAGCGGTTTGAACTGAATCTTGAAGGTGAAGCGGCGAAGCGCGGCCTCGTCGACCTGATCGATCAGGTTCGTGGTGCAGATGAACACGCCGTCGAAGCGCTCCATTTGCTGCAGCATCTCGTTGACTTCGGTCACTTCGTAGCTGCGCTGTGCCATCGAGCGTGCGCGCAAGAAGCTGTCGGCCTCATCTAACAAGAGGACGGCTTTTTCGGTCGTCGCTTCTTTGAACATCGCCGCCATGTTCTGCTCGGTTTCGCCCACGTACTTGGAAACCAGATCGCTCGCCTTTTTGATGATGAGCGGACGCTCAATCGATTTCGCAATGTGTTCGCCAAGGGCGGTTTTACCGGTGCCCGGCATGCCGTAGAAACAGAGCGATGCTTTGTTCTTTTTCTTGATCGCTTCGATCATTTTCTCAACCGGATGGCGCGACTCGATATTGAGTAAGCTCAAATCGTAGGTCGTTACCAGTGGCCGGAACTTGCTTTCGCGATCCTCTTCTTTGAAGCCGAGCGCGGCATCCGAATGATCCAGCTGCTTGAGCACCAACTGCTCTACCGAGTCGGCGAGCTCGCTCTTTGCGAGCTGTGCGAAGCGCGCTGCCGCGTGAATTTGCGCCGGCGTGAGTGTGCGCCGCGCCGCGAGTTTGTCGACGAATTCATCGGTCACGTCGAGGCCACTTAAGTGCTTGCGAGTGATGTTTGCGCGCACCTGCTGCGGTGGATTTTTGAGTTCGAGATGAAATTGAAAGCGACGTCGATAAGCCGGATCGATCTGTCCGATCGAATTGGAAATCCAGATCGTCGGAACCGGGTTTGATTCCAGGGTTTGATTGACCCACGCCTTTCCGTTCACGCTACCGCGCGAGCGCTCGTCGGACAAAAACAGATTGAGCGCTTCCGAGGGATTGGTTGGAAACACGTCTTCCACTTCGTCGAAGAGAAGCACGGTGTTGACGCGCCCCTTCAAAAACGATTGACTGACTTGCAGCGAGCGGTAGCGTTCCTTGCCTGTGAGCGATTGTCCTTCGCGATCGAAGCACTCGACTTCGTAGAGTTCTGCGCCCGACATTGAGGCGATGACTTTCGCGAACTCGGTTTTGCCGGTGCCGGGCGCGCCGTACACCAGCACGTTGACGCCTTTTTCGCTCTGTGCGCACGCGACTTTAAGCATGGCGGCAAGGTAGCGAGCGTCGTCCTCGATGTGCGGATAGTCGGCAAGCGTCAGCGTACTGGCTTTGGCCGGTCGCGTGAAAGCGGCCATCATTGCGCCTTCGTCGGCGTACGCTTCCTGCAGAATCGGCAACAAACGATCGGACAGGCGCATTAAATCGCCCAAATCGGTAATGTTGTGCTCGGCAATCGGCGAGTCGATGAGCGCGAGCGATTCGAGTCGGCCGCCGCTCTTCATGGCAATGCCAACGTCGTGCGGCGATACTTTCATTACGTCGCCCAGCATTGCATGCGCCTCGGCCGCGCTTGCGGATTTGCAATCGACCAAAATCGGACGTAAATCGCGGGTGACTTTGGCAAGGGTCGCACACAGAATCAACGCATGCTCCGCGGCGTTGAGCCCGAGCACTTTTACGAGCATTTCGATGTTCTGCTGCACTCGAACCGGCGTGTCGCGGGTTTGCCTTTCAAGCGCGTCCACGGTGGTTTGGAATAGTGCCAGCAAATCTTTCGCATTCTGCTTGCAGAATTCGTCCAGATAGTAGAAGAGGGTCGTGTCGTCGTAGGTGCCGTTCCACACACCGTGGCGTGCGATGAACTCCTCGGGCGAGAGTTTGCCGACGCCCGC
>JAAFJI010000096.1 GCA_013298045.1 Betaproteobacteria bacterium | reverse complement strand
GCCAGCCGCCGCGCAGCTACTGCTTGTGATGCTCGCAATCGTGCCCCTGATGGCGATCTACATGATTAGCGACTATGTGAGCTATCGCCGCGTCTTTCATCGCAGCGAGCGATTACAGCCTGCAGCGACGTAGGTCGGATCGCTCGCGGATCCGACTCGTAGTCGATTGCCGCAGGCATTTCACGCGTTGGCGCAGCGTTAGCGCGGTTTGTCGGAACCCCTTCGAGTTCCGACCTAAGCGATTACATCGGCGTTTCATTTACGCCGCTACGTCGGTGTCTGATTTAGGCCGCGGTCAGTTTCGCGAATTCGAGCGCCAGACGCTTGATTCCGTGCTGCGTGAAATTGACTTCCACCTGGGTATTCTTTCCGCTGCCTTCGGCGCTGATGATGACACCGGTGCCGAATTTCGTGTGCTTCACTTGTTGACCGATACGGAATCCGCCAGTATCACGATCACTGGCGCGTGAAGTCGCGTTCCAATCGCTTCGCGTATCGAACGAAGTTGATGGTGTATCGAGGAAATTCTTCGGCTTCGCAGAAAGCCATTGCATCAGCTCCGCAGGTAGCTCGTCGATGAACCGGGAGGGCACGTTGTAGCGCGTCTGTCCGTGCAACATACGCATCTGGGCGAGCGAGAGATGCAAGCGCTTTTTTGCACGGGTGACCGCAACGTACATCAAGCGCCGCTCTTCTTCGAGCCCACCATCATCGTTGAGCGAGTTATCGTGTGGGAAGAGTCCTTCTTCGAGACCGGTGATGAACACGTAATCGAATTCAAGCCCCTTAGCCGAATGCACCGACATCATCTGTAACGCCGCGCGACCTTCGAGCGCTTGCGTGTCGCCCGCTTCGAGCGAAGCATGCGATAGGAACGCTGTGATCGGATCTACGTTTTCTGTGAGCTCACCGTTCAGCTCTTCGGTGTGCAACACGCCACCGGTTTCGCGTAAAAAAGTATCTGCGGCACTCACCAACTCCTCTAGGTTTTCGACGCGGTCCTGGCCGTCTTTCTCGACGCGGTAGTGCGCGATCAAACCGCTTGCTTCGATCAAGTGCCGCACGGTTTCTGGCAACACGAGCGCCTTTGTTGCGATGCGCATGCTCTCGACGAGACCAATGAACTGAGCCATCGCCGCTTGAGCGCGTCCGCCCGCTCCGCCGCTGCACGCGGCTTGCCATAACGTCACGCCGTTGCTCTTCGAAACGTTCTGCAAATTCTCGATCGATTTCGCGCCGATTCCGCGCGGCGGAAAATTCACCACCCGAAGAAACGCGTTGTCGTCTTCGGGGTTGTTGATCAAGCGCAGATACGCCATCGCATGCTTGATCTCTGCACGCTCGAAAAAGCGCAAACCGCCATAAACACGGTACGGTATGCGCGCGTTGAAGAGCCCGTGTTCAAACAGACGCGACTGCGCGTTTGATCGATACAGAATTGCGACTTCGTCGAGCGACACGCCCTCGTTAATCGCTGTTTTTACTGCATCAATCACATAAGATGCCTCCTCGCCGTCGCTATAGCCTTGAAACACGCGAATCGGCTCGCCATGTCCGCGATCAGTCCAGAGCTCCTTACCGAGCCTTCCCTGGTTATTGCGAATCAGCGCATTGGCCGCATCCAAAATATTGCCGAAGCTGCGATAGTTTTGTTCGAGCTTGATCAGCTTCGCCGGCGCGAAATCATGCTCGAAGCGCTGCATGTTGGCGACTTTTGCGCCTCTGAAGCTGTATATCGATTGATCGTCGTCACCCACCGCAAACACCGCCGCTTGCTTGCCCGCGAGTAAGCGCAGCCATTTGTATTGCAGCGTGTTGGTATCTTGAAATTCGTCGACCAAGATGTGGCGGAAACGCGCGTTGTAATGCTCGCGCAGCGCTTCATTGTTCGCGAGCACTTCGTAGGAGCGCAACAAAAGCTCTGCGAAATCGACGACGCCTTCGCGTTGGCATGTTGCCTCATACAGTTGGTAAATCTCGACCTGCTTTCGGGTGTAGTCGTCGTAGGCTTCGACGGCGTTGGCGCGCATGCCCTCTTCTTTCGCCGATGAAATGAACCAGGTCATTTGTTTCGGCGGATATTTCTCGTCGTCGATATTCGCGGCCTTGATGATCCGCTTGATCATCGAGAGCTGATCCTGCGTGTCCATAATGGTGAAGCTCTGCGGCAGATTCGCTTCGCGCCAATGGGTGCGCAAAAAGCGGTTGCAGAGACCGTGAAAAGTGCCAATCCACATCGTGCGCACGGTGACCGGCACCATCGAGGCGAGCCGGGTGAGCATCTCTTTCGCAGCTTTATTTGTGAATGTCACGGCGAGCACGCCTTGAGGACTCACCTGTGCCGTCATCAGCAACCAGGCGATTCGGGTCGTCAGGACACGGGTCTTGCCTGAGCCTGCGCCTGCGAGCACCAGTGCCGACGTGGGTGGGAGCGTGACAGCTGTGCGTTGCGGCTCATTGAGCGACTGGAGCAAGGCTTGCGACGTGGGCTGCGGGGACTGCGATTCGAACATCTCGGAATTCTACGGAGCCGCTCGTGCCTGCTCGGAGCGCCGACCGACGAACGACGAACAAACTTCTGCATTATTTTATAGCTTCCGCAATTATTGCCATATTAAATAACATTTTTGTGTGGTTTTTTTATTTATCGATATACATAAGTTGTAGCGCTTATTTGTTATTTAAAGGGGCGTAGATTTTATTATTTGTTTTTATTCCCAAGCGGAATGGGTGCTTCAAAAAAAAAAGAGAATCGACAGAGCGTAACTGCTGCGGCGTTTGCTGGCGATAATCGGCACTACCGTCGGCGCGCGGCGTAGATCGCTGGATCGCGCGCAGCTCAACAACTCTACACATCGTTAAGACCGGACCCACATGGTGTTTCGTCTCCGCTCGCTTCATGCGGCGCTGCTCATTCCGTTTGTCTCGCTGGTCGTGGCGGTCGCGGGCGCGGTGACGTGGTCGTCGTACAGCGCAGGGATCAGCGCCGTAGACGAGGTTTCGCGTCGGCTCATCGAAGACGTTGCAAACCGCCTGGCTCAGGCGACGCGACAACACATGGCAACCTCGTCGGTCGTTTTGAACGCGGTTGCGCCGGACGCGCAGAGCCGGGGCAACGATCCTGAATTCGCCACGCTCTCGCCTACGATGATCAGCGAGTTCGAGAAGCGGTTATGGCTCGCCTCGGGACTCTATCCCGAGCTCAACAGCTACGTCTACTATGGCTCGGAAACCGGCCGCTTCGTAGGCATTCAGCGCGACGCGACCGGCGGTGCAGAGGTGCGACTTCGCGCTCAGCCTAACGAGCCACGACGCATCTATCGCGCGATTTCGCCGGAGCAACGCGGGGCGCTTTTGCGCGAAGAGCTTTTCAATCCGCACGAGCGACCATGGTATCGGCTCACCATCGAGCGACGAGCACTCACCTGGACGCCGGTGTACCGCGACTTCAGTACCGGGCAGCGCATCATCACCCTCGCCAAACCGGTATTTCGTCCGGACGGCAGCATTCGCGGCGTGGCGGCCACGGACGTGTCGCTCAACCGCCTGGTTGAATTCGTGCGCAGCCTCTCGATCGGCGACAACGGCGTCGCCTACGTATTGGAGCCCGACGGAAACCTGGTCGCCGCGTCGGTCGATGCAGTCGGCCAGGCAGCACGCACGGACCCGGCACCCGATGCGGTGACGGTCGACGCACGCGCCGAGGCAAGCGCAAACGCGCTGGTACGCGAGAGCTATGCCTGGCTGGCCGCGCAGCCGAGCGAAAACCTCCCAGCAGCAGCGGAAAGACGCGCCCAGAGCCCCAGCGCAGTGCGGCATATGCAGTACGACGGCACGATGGGATCCACCCACGTATCGGTCATTTCGTACCGGGACGAAGCAGGGCTCGATTGGAGATTCGTCGTTGCGCTCCCGCGCTCCGACCACATGGCACCTGTCTACCGTGCAATGCGCGAGAGCTTCGCCATCGGCGGGCTGGCAGTGCTACTCAGCCTGATCCTTGGAACCTGGGCCTTCCACCGTGTCGCAAACGACGTGAGCGTGGTGTCGCGTGCGGCGGAGCGACTGGCAGCAGGTCAGGGTCCGATTACCTCCATCCCCGTCCGGCGCGACGAGATTGGCGCTTTGGCAAGCTCGGTTGCCGCGATCCAGGATGCGTTGTGGTACGACAAACTCACCGGTGCGTTGAACCGCGCTGCCTTCGAGAAGCGCTTTAGCGTAACCAGCGGCGATCTGCGTCACGATGAGCCGCTCGCAATCGTCTACGTCGATCTCGATCGTTTCAAGAAAATCAATGATCGCTACGGTCACGTGGTCGGCGACGCAGTGCTCGCAAAATCTGCGGAGCGGATTCGCAGACGACTTCGCGAAAAAGATCTCTTCGCGCGCTATGGCGGCGACGAATTCGTGATCATGCTGCGCGGTCAACAGGCGATTGACTCGCTCGATGCGCTGGTTGAGCGCCTGGGCGAGCGGCTGCGCATGGGGATGAACGTCGGCGAGCACCACGTCGCGGTGGGTGCGTCGATCGGCACTGCGATCTACCCGGACGATGGCGACACGCTAGACGCATTGATCGCGGTGGCAGATTCACGGATGTATGGCGAAAAACGCAAGACTGCTGAAGTCCGGCGCTTGCGAAAAATAGCATCGACGCGATTTGCCCAATAAAATAAGAGCTGTAACTCATTTTTTTATCGCATCGCTAAATTATTTAGTTTATCGACGACCTTTATTTGATGGGGCATATAGTTGATATGTTATAAGAGCCCGCGCTTGCGGCGTCAGCTCGCTTCATGTCCACCCGACGAACGCGAGGCGCCGAAAACCGCTAGATAAAATGCGGTGATGTCCGATATCGCCGCAGCGCAAAAATCCCCCTCGGCGGTCCCGCCAAATACTGAGCTCTCCGCATTCGTCCCCTCGTTTCGCGCTAGTGCACCCTACATCCACGCCTTTCGCGGCAAGACGTTTGTCGTTGCCTTCGGCGGCGAAGTGATCGCCGACGACACGTTTCCGAATTTCATCGCCGACTTGAATTTGCTCGCAAGCTTGGGCGTGCGCCTCGTGCTGGTGCACGGCTCGCGTCCGCAAATTGAAAAACTCCTCGCGCAGCGTGAGATGAAATCGCAGTACCACAAGGGCATTCGCGTTACCGACGAGCATCAACTTGGTAGCGTGATCGGTGCGACCGCACGTGCAAAAGCCAGAGTCGAAGCTGCGCTCTCGATGGCGCCGCGTACGGCATCCGTTGCACCAATTCACAATCGCGTGACGAGCGGCAATTTCGTTGTCGCTAAACCGATTGGTGTGGTCGATGGCGTTGACATGAAATACAGCGGCGAAGTGCGCCGCGTCGATGCGCAAGCGATCAACGATTGCTTGAAAGACGGCGACATCGTGCTCATGTCCACGCTTGCATATTCGACCTCGGGCGACACGTTTAACTTAACCGTCGAAGAAGTCGCCACGCAAACCGCCACCGCGCTCAAAGCGCAAAAGCTCATCTTCCTACTCGACACGCCCGGCGTGCTTGATAACGGCGGCAACGTTATCAGCACGCTCTACACCCGTGAAGCGAGCGACATCGCAAGCAAAGCGCCGCAAGCGTCCGACGTGCAACTGTTTCTGCAAGCGGCGGTACGTGCGTGTCAAAAAGGTGTGTCGCGCGCGCATCTGATCGGTCGCAAATTGGACGGCGCGATTTTGCAAGAGCTTTTCACGCGCGACGGCATCGGTACCATGATCTCGGTCGACAGTCTCGACAATTTGCGCCCTGCAACGATCGACGATATCGGCGCGTTGCTCTCGATCATCGAACCGCTTGAGCGACAGGGCGTGCTCGTGCCGCGCGCACGCGCAACGTTCGAGCGCGAAATCGATCGGTTTTTCTTAGCGGAGCACGATGGACAAGTGATCGGCTGCGCGGCACTTTATCCGTTTCCCGAAGCGAATAAAGCGGAGCTTGCCTGCCTCGCAGTCAATCCCGACTATCGTCGAGAAGGTTATGGCGAGCGCCTGATGAAAGCTGTCGAGCGCGCTGCAAAGGAACACGGCATCAACACGCTTTTCGTGCTCACCACGCGCACGGCCCACTGGTTTGTCGAGCGAGGTTTTCGCGCCGCGACGATTGCCGACTTGCCGGAGAAAAAGCAAGCGCTCTACAACTTCGAGCGCAACTCACAGGTCTATGTAAAGTCACTCGCTTGACGCGTTCGACTTTACTGGACGACGCGCTGCGCGCTAAGACGTCGCTTCGCTAGGACGACGCTCCCGTTGGTCGCTAGGACGCGAGCAGATGCTTAAGTAGTAGCGACAACGATTGGTTTTTTGAAGGAAACTTTTATGGCACGAATGGTTCAATGCATCAAACTCGGTCGCGAGGCCGAAGGGCTCGATTTTCCGCCGTACCCCGGCGAGCTCGGTAAACGCATCTGGGAAAACGTGAGCAAAGAAGCGTGGAAAGGTTGGGTCAATCATCAAACGATGTTGATTAACGAAAACCGACTCGGTCTCGCCGATCCGCGCGCTCGCAAATACCTCGCCGAGCAAATGGAGAAATATTTTTTCTCTGGTGGTGCGGAGATCGCGAGCGGTTACGTGCCGCCGTCGAACCAAGAAAAGTAGATGAACAACGTTTCGCGCTTCCCCGTCCCTGAGCTCGCCAACATCCCCGAGGACATTCGCGCGCGCATGCTCGAAGTGCAAGAGAAAGCGGGTTTCATCCCGAACGTCTTTTTTACACTCGCACATCGCCCTGCCGAATGCCGTGCGTTCTTCGCGTATCACGATGCGCTTATGATGAAAGAAACGCCCGCGCTTAACAAAGCCGAGCGCGAGATGATTGTTGTCACCACGAGCGGTGCGAACGATTGCCTGTATTGCGTCGTCGCACACGGCGCGATCCTGCGCGTGTACACAAAGAACGCGCGTATCGCCGATCAAGTCGCAATCAATCATCGCAAAGCCGAGATTACGCCGAAGCAACGCGCAATGCTCGATTACGCGATGAGAGTCGCATTGCATTCCAACGAAATTGAGACCAGCGATTTCGATGCGTTGCGCGCGCACGGCTTCACCGACGACGATATCTGGGACATCGGCTCGATCACCGCCTTCTTCGGCATGAGCAACCGCATCGCGAATTTCGCGAGCATGCGGCCGAACGACGAGTTCTATTTGATGGGACGCGTTCCGCGTGAGAAGCGGTAGGAGCGACCTTGGTCGCGATCAAAAATCTGTAGGAACTCCCTGCGAAGGCGGGGATCATCCGCGACCAACGCCCCCATTTCAACTGCTTTCTTTCGAAGCATAAGTCGCGGCAAGACGCTCCTACACTTTGCGTAACAGGTTTTCAACAAACGAATCCATTTCGTCCTGTGATTTCAAAATCACCACTTTTCGCTCCTGGCCGTATTCCTCAAGCGCTTTCGGAAATCGTTCCAGATTGCGCCAGTAACTTTTGAATAACCACAACAACACCGAATCGTTCGAGAAGAAACTATGTCGCCAGGTTTCGGTATTGCCGTTACAAACGGGAATGCCTGTCCGTGCACGATGCACGGTTCGTCGAAAAAGCTGCCAGAAATTCGTCCAAAACGGCAAGTTCACCCACACAATCGTGTCGGCGCGTCCCCAAACGAGATCGCGCACTTCGCTATAGCCCCCCTCGGTAATCCATCGCTCGCCGCGTGTTGCTTCGTCCACCAGCGAGCGAAACGTCGCCGTATCGCGCTCAACCCAACCCGGGAGCCAATGCAGCGAATCGAGTTCAATTGCAGGCAAATCAAGCACCGCTCCCAGGCGTTTCGCGAGTGTCGATTTACCGGAGCCGGTCGAACCAATGATGGCAATGCGTTTCATAGCGAAAAAACGTCTCTCGCGAGCGTGTGAAGCCGACGCTTGCAAGCAACCATGTGAAGGGAAGGGACGAGATTCTACAAAGCTCGCGCAGCTATTGAATCGGGCAAAATAGATGCAAGCGCAGATCAACCGATCTGATTCCTGATCCCTGTCTTCTGATTCCTGACCATGACCTACGCCGTCAACGACAACTGCATCAAATGCAAATACACCGATTGTGTGGACGTTTGTCCGGTGGATTGCTTCTACGAAGGCGAGAACATGCTCGTCATTCATCCGGATGAGTGCATCGATTGCGGCGTGTGCGAACCGGAATGTCCGGTTGATGCGATCAAGCCGGATTCGGATTTAGACGAGAAGTGGCTGAAGTTAAACGCCGAGTACGCGCCGCTATGGCCGAACATTTCGCGCAAGAAAGCCGCTCCGCCGGATGCGGACGATTGGCGCAATAAGCCGAACAAGATTGAATTTTTCTCGGCGAATCCTGGGAAGAAGTAGATTCACATCACCCGTGCGCTCGCGCTACGAGGCATCCATCGTCATGTCGCGCCGCTCGCTAGACCGAGCGTTACCGAGGATCGCTACTCTCGCTACTCCGCCAAATAAAAAAGCCCGCTTTCGCGGGCTGTTTTATTTGGCGGAGACGAAGGGATTGCTCGCGACGCGTCAGACGCATCGCTCGGGGCTTCGCCCCCGCTGCTAACGCAGCGTCCGGCAACAGTCCCCCGGACTCTTGCTCGTCGAACCGAAGTCTTCTCTTACCCTTTGTCTCCGCCAATGAAAAAGCCACCGCAAGGGTGGCTTTATCGTTGGCGACGAAGGCATTCACATCATTGCATAGTCGCCTTGATTTACGGGGCACTGCGAGATTCAAGCTTCTTGACATACCCCCAAAGATACCCCCAATCGCAATTCCACTGCGGCGACGGCGCACCAGCTTTACGCCCCATCTCAAATTTGAAATTTCTGAACTGACGGCGCAACTTTTTTGGGGTGCTTACGGTTTCCATCACGAAAGCCCCGAAGTTTTTGCCCGCCCCCGGTGGTCAATCAGTTGAACGCATCAATCCCGAACAACTGCACCGCCCGCACCGCAAACAACGTATCAACCCGCGATTCGAGTTCATAGCTTCGCTCGCAAAGCCGCGCCCACGTTTTCCAACGCATACCCTTTGGTCGCCCACTATCGATTCGCCCGCGCAGCTTGTGCATCTTGTTGGTAAGCCGATCCAGTTCGCCGCCGGATTGCGAGGCGTAGGCGACGCGGTTGCATTCGCGACAGGCGAAGCGACTGAATCGCATGTACAACAATTCGCAGCGCAGCCCGCAGGTTGGGCATTGGAACCAATGTCGTTCGCCGCCGAATCTGCATGCGGTTTGAGTCATCGAAATGTGGTCGCTGCGGTTTTGCCATTCGCCGCCGTTCGTGCTGATTCGATAGGTGAGCAATACCCGCGAATGGGATGTCTGCACGTTGATCGAGCCGTTCGGTTCGCCGCCGCGCGACCAGCTCCACGAAAAGTGTCGCTCTATGTGATCGGCAAAGTACCCGTGCCGCGCCCATAACCGCACGTCAACGCGTTGCAGCGATTCCGCCGTCGCTTTGTAGCCCGGACGCCCCGCGCCGAATCGTGAACCGCCTTTAGCCATATTTGAGCGCTTTCTTCGTGCCCCTATTCGTGCCCCTATGCACGCTCACAGAAAACGAAATCATTTGGCGAACTCGGTGTTTTTCAAGTTCGATGCGTCGCCCGTCCCTTGCCGCTGCCCTGTGTGCCAGAGAGTTTCCGAGGCTGCGCAAGCTCACACAGATGGTATTTCTAGATAGGACTACATTAGCTGTAGTAGGCAAGGGGGTAAAAACCGCCCGCATAGCTACACGACGCGTAGCAGCGAACGACATGCTTACTACACACGCTGTAGCTATCACGATGTCTCTGCTACACGCCCTGTAGCAAGCAATGCGTTTTTGACGAGCGCCCGCGCGCGCACTTGATCGGGCGTCTTCGCGTCCAACGTGATTGGGTCTTTCAATTTGTACGCACCGCGCGGGTAACTTCGATTTGTCATTTCCAGCTTCGATTGCTCGTCGAGTTCGTAGCAGGTGATTGCGTAGAGCGATGCTTTGTTCGGTCGCGCGCCCATGCGCGTTTCCACGATCAAGCCCGATGCAATCAGCTCTTTTTTCGCTTTCGCGAGTGTCGCTTCGCTTTTCCATCCGCGCGGCTTCATCGCGCTCCATGCACATTGCAAGTCGCCATTGTTGTTGCCGCGATATTGCGCGAATAGATCGAATAGAAGCATCCGCGCATGCGGCGAGCAATCGAGAAACGCGCGGCCATTCAACACCGATAACGGCACTTGAATGAAACCGCCCGCGTCCCGCTTGCTGCCCGCCTGCTTCCATGCCTTATTGCGCGCCATGCGTTTGCGCGAGCGTGCGCAGGTATTGCAGCACGCCCCACGCCTCGGCTAACGACAGCGCCGCAAGGTCTGCGCTCACGCCCGCTTGCGGAAAACGGATCGCGAGCGCTTCGAGCTCGTTGAGCCAGTCGGGGCGATTCATGCTGCACCGCCTTCGTGGTTCGAGATGCACGCATCATTCGCGGGTGCGGGCATTTTCACCCAGCAGTTACAGCTTCCCGGCGTCGGCTCGCTCACGAGCACGTAACGCGCAACGCCACGATGCAGTACCCCATCCGGCGTGTACCCGTTTACCTGTAGCGTCTCAATGCAGTAGCCCAGCAAACGTAGTTCGAACACACGCGGCGCGGGCGACATGACGCCCCATAGCTCGCGCAGTTCGATCGTAGTTTTCGGGCCAGTGCGAAGGGCTTGAATAACCCTTGCGCGCTGTGCACTCGCGCTGTTATCGTTGCGTTTCAGGTTAGTGTTTTGGGCGGCTTCGGTCGCCTTTTTCTTGTCCATTATTCGCCCCTTTGCTTTGTGCCAAGGGTTGCGATGTAGGCTTCGATATCCGACGCTCGCCATGCGGTAACGCGTCGCCCGATTTTGATCGGTGCAGGCGCTTCGCCGGATCGGACTTTCTGCCACCAACTACTTTTCCCGATGGGAATCAGCGGTGGGATAGGTGGGTCGGCTTTGGGGTTGCCGATGATTTGCCAGATGCGCAGAAATGCTGCGCTGGGTTGACTGTGGCGTGTTTGCAAGGTCTATCCTCGTTTGGTGAAGTACACAAACGAAGCGTAGAAACACTTTTCTCAATTTCACGGCACTTGCCGCAATCAAATAGGCAGTTGCCTCAAGAAGCCTTATTTTGTGCGCGATTCAAGCGCATCAGGAATCGCCTTCAAGTAGTTCTCAATCGTCGTTTCGCCTATCGCGAGTCCCAATTTTTGTTGGGCAATGTCGCGAATGTTTCCTGCTGCTTTCGAGGGTTTCGAGTAGTCGATTTTTGCTTCTTTACAAAGCGCGGCGAGAACGCAGAGGTAGGTGTTTCGTTCCTTTGTACCGACTACCCGTCGTTTTTCGTTTTCCGCCGATTCCGCCTCGCTTTGGAGCAACTGGGTCAACGCGCTTGGGCGCAAAACGATCTGCGCGTCTTCTGGAAGGTACCCGGTCGTGCTATATCCATAGACTGGCTCTTCGCCGTCTTCCGATTCGATTGCGAACATGCTCACAAGCCGGTAAAAGCCTTCCGCCCCGTCTCGCAAAAAAACCATTTCGAGCGGCACCATGTCAGGGGTGGCACTATTGATTGAGCGCGCGTAAAGACGCTCAACCAGCACTCGTTCAGCACCCAGCATTGCGAAATCGAACACGCCAACTATCGAGACACGGTCGCCGTCCTCCTTTAGCACCGTCTTCTCATCCACAATGAAGTCGAGCACGACGGTGCGTTTTCCGTCCAAGCTGGGCGCGCGCAGAGCAGTTTCAACTGGCGCAGGTAGTAGGTGTTGGGCGAAGACCGGCATCAATAATCTAACTGATAGCGTGAGGCGTCCTTCGAGTGCGAGTTGGTAAATATCACTAATACCAACCTGCTCCGAGAATGCGTTGGTCAAAAAGTTAGCGGCGCTGTCTAGCGTCATCCACTCTTTTAGTTTCGCTAGCTTCGACATTTTTTCTTATCCCATGCTTAAGGTTCGCATTGCTATTCAAAAAATTGTGTTTGCGTGCGCCCGCAGTCTTCGCCCTCCTAGGCGACATGCGTACTTCTCGTAATCCTCAAGTGACACTTTCGTGTGTTTTGTTTTGCGCGACCCGCAACGTTCAAACAAAAGCAACCGACAGCAAGCCCATCGTCGCTTTCTTGCGCGTCGGCTTCACGACGATTTGCACGTCGTTACCAAGGCGCAGCAAGCAATCCATTAGCTTCGTTTCGCTCACGCCCCGGAACTGACCGCGCAGAATGTTCGATAGCTTTGGTTGCGGCATGCCGACAATTTCTGCCGCGTTGCGCAGCGTGAGTTTGCGCTCGGAAATGATGCTGATGATCCGCACCGCGAGTTGCGCTTTCGCGAGCATCGCGTCGGGATTGGACACACCGATGTCGCGAAAGACGTTTCCGCTTCCCTCAACGATTTTCAATTGACTGACTTTGCTATTCGGCTTCGTGCGAGTGCCCGCGTCCGCGAGGGCTTGATTCAGTCCGGTTTTGATGCTCTCGAACGCTTTGCTCATCGCGATCTTTCGATGTTGCTAGGCCGCTTTCGCCGCGTACTCTTTCACGAGCACGTCGGCGGGTAAATCGAGCGCTTCACTCAATCGGCGAATCATCGCGAGGGTAAGCGGGCGGGCGCGGTTGAGCACTTCGGAGACGCGGGCGCGGCTGCCGATGTACGGTTCCATATCCTTGCGGGTCAATCCGCGCGACTCCATTACATGTAGCAACAGGTCAATCGGATCGGGCGAGGGAATGGGGTAGTGCTTCGCCTCATACGCTTCGATTAAGGTGGTGAGCACGTCCAACCGATCCCCTTCCGGCGTTCCGGGTGCGGGGTCTTTATCGACAAGCTTCGAGACGATAGCGAGCGTCGCTTTGTAATCGGCTTTGGTACGAATGGGTGTGATGTTCATGGCGTCTTACTCCATTTCCACGGTTTCGGCGTCCACTGCATCGTATTGCTTGTGAGTGCCGATAAATTTCACATACACAGTGCCAAGTTTGTAGGCGATGGCGACGATCAATCGATAGTCGTTGCCTTTGATATTGAACACGACGCGACGGTTTTTCAGAATGCTTGCGTTTTGATACTGTGCTTTCACGTCGGATGGTTGTTTCCACTGCACTCTGGAAACGACAGCTACCCACGCGCTTAAAGGCTCCATCGCGTTCGGATGCTTCTTCCAAAACTCCCGAAGCGTAGACACGGCAACAATTCGCATGCGAGATTATGCTCCCGCTTTGGGAGCGATGCAAGTAGACCTGCAAACGCAGCTACGCCACTTTTCCGAATTTTCCAGCAATCACCTTCCCGCTCGAAACCTGATCGAGATAATCCGCCCAGTGCTGCATCATCTTTTTGCGCTGCGGCAAATAGGTCGCGTGGTTGTAGGCGGCGCTTACGGCGTTTCGCTCGGCGTGCGCGAGCTGCAATTCGATGTGATTGTGATCGAAGCCCATT
>JAAFJI010000095.1 GCA_013298045.1 Betaproteobacteria bacterium | reverse complement strand
AATGGTATCTTCCTCGGAGCCTGCCCACCACACGCCTAGCATTTTTTCACGCGGGAAGCCCACACGTGCTGCGGTTTTGATCGCCACAGCGTTCATCACGCCCCATCCCCAGAGGATCACGTGATCCGGATTGGCTTGACGAATCTGCAACCACTGCGCGTTTTGGTCTGTCCCCGGATGTGGAACGGGAATCTTGATGAGCTGGAAGCCGAGCTGTTTCTCGTAGGCTTCGAGCACCGGAAACGGCTCTTTACCGTACGCTGAATCGTGGTACAGGTGCACGATCTTTTTGCCTTTGAGCTTCTCCATGCCGCCGGACTTGTCACCCAGATACTTAATCATGCCTGCGGCCTGATTCCAGTAGCTAGTGATGAGCGGGAACACATATGGAAACACCTGCCCGTTGGCCGCGTCTGAGCGACCGTAGCCGAGGGTCGTCATTGGCACTTTGTCTGCAGGCAGACGATCGAGAATGCCGTAGGCGATACCGGTACCGAGCGGCTCGACGAGCGATGCGCCACCGCCCTTTTTCTTCAAGCGCTCGTAGCATTCGACGCCGCGTGACGCGTTGTATTCGGTTTCACATTCT
Organism: Betaproteobacteria bacterium; assembly: GCA_013298045.1. Taxonomy (GTDB): domain Bacteria; phylum Pseudomonadota; class Gammaproteobacteria; order Burkholderiales; family Casimicrobiaceae; genus Casimicrobium. The sequence goes on along the minus strand of JAAFJI010000095.1, from coordinate 12,865 downwards.
TCCCATGCGATCTTCACGCCGTTGATGCCACCGTTGGCGTTTACCAGGTTGAAGTAATCGATCGCACCACCGAAGAAGCCCGAGCCGCCCGAGGCATAGAGCCCTACGCGGTACGACAGGATCGGAATAAATTGCTCTTGCGCGGTTGCGAGCGCGCCGGTGAGCGCTGTGGTCGCGGCAACCGCCGAGACCATCAGTGCTTTCACGAACTTCAGTTTCATACATCCTCCTTTGGATTACCGAGTCAACTACTGAAAACAAAAAACTATTAGTGCGGGAAGGGCCAGAGACGTAACTTCTCTTTCCCGATTTGCCAAAGCCGCGCGAGACCGTGCGGCTCAACGATCAGAAAGAAAATGATGAGCGCACCGAAGACCATGAGCTCCACATTCGATGTCACCGAATTGGGAAGCCCCGTTGCGTGCACGACGAAAGACAGAAAAATCGGTAGTAGCACGATAAACCCGGCGCCGAAGAAAGAGCCTAGGATCGACCCTAGCCCGCCGATGATGACCATGAACAATATGCGGAACGAGAGATCGAGGTTGTACGCCTCGGGCTCCACCGTGCCGAGATAGCAGAAGGCGTAGAGCGCACCGGCAACGCCGCAGTAGAACGAGCTCACTGCAAACGCGGTGAGCTTCGTTTTCATGATGCGGAAGCCAATGACTTCGGCAGCCACGTCCATGTCTCGAACGGCCATCCACGAACGACCCACTGTGGAGCGCACCATGTTTTTCGCAAGCAGTGCCAAGACGCACACGATTGCGAGCACGAGAAGGTATTTCTCCTGCGGCGAATCGAATTTGAAGCCGAGGATTTGGATTTGCTGCGCCGTGATCACGCCGGAGGACGAATTGTTCGTAAACCAGGGCACTTTGGTTAAGCACCAAACCACGAAGAATTGCGTGGCGAGCGTCGAGGCCGCGAGATAAAAACCGCGAATGCGCAAACTCGGCAATCCGAAAATGATGCCGACGATGGCCGCGCACACGCCGCCCAGAATAAAGGCGAGCAGGATCGGCATTCCCGGAACGCGCAGCATGAAGTTGTAGCTCGCAAATGCACCGACCGCCATGAAGGCGGCGGTTCCAAGCGAAATCTGCCCCGCGTAACCCGTCAAAATATTCAGACCAAGCGCGGCGAGCGAAAAAATCAAGAACGGAATCAGAATCGCCGAGAAAAAGTAGGGCGTGGCGATGAACGGGATTACTAAGAACGCGAACGCAATGATCGCGAGCACCGCATAGCGATCTTGTTTGATCGGAAAGATTTGCGAGTCGTTGACATAACTCGTTTTGTATTGACCGGATTCTCTGTAGATCATGCGCGAACTCCGTTCGCGAAGACGAATGACGAATGACGAATGACGAAAACCGCGCGCCGCATATCAAATTCTCCGAATGATCTTCTCGCCGAAGAGTCCTTCGGGGCGAACCAACAAAAACACCAATGCGAGCACGTACGGGAACCAGCCTTCGATACCGCCACCGACGTGCGGGCCGATGTAAACCTCAGCCAGTTTTTCGCTCGCACCAATGATCAGACCGCCTACGATCGCACCCGGAATCGACGTGAAGCCGCCAATGATGAGCACGGGCAGCGCCTTTAGCGCGACAAAGGTCAGAGCGAACTGCACGCCATTGCGTGCGCCCCAGAGCAAACCTGCCACAAGCGCGACGAACCCCGCAACCGCCCAGACGATTGCCCAGACATGTTGCAGCGGAATGCCTACCGAAAGCGCCGCTTGGTGATCGTCGGCAACCGCGCGTAGCGCACGCCCGACTTTCGTTTTGTTGAATAGGATCACGAGTGTTGCGACCAGAATCGCGCAAATGATGGCCGCAATCACATCGAATTGCGAAATAAGCATCCCGGTTCTACTCATCACGAATTCAATCGGCACGTCTTCGATGCCCAAATCGAGCTTGCGCACGTTCGAGCCCCAGACGAGTTGTGCGAAACCCTCTAGAAAAAACGTGAGACCGATGGTCGCCATGAAAAGCGTGATGTCATGCTGATTCACCAGCGGGCGCAGCACGATGCGCTCGGTGGCAATACCGAGCAACACCATCACTAGCATCGTCGCAGGAATCGCTGCCCACAGCGGAAAACCAAACTCTTCTTTCAAACCAACGACGGTGAGTGCCGCGAAGAACACCATCGCGCCCTGCGCGAAATTGAACACGCCGCTTGCTTTGAAGATGAGCACAAAGCCAAGCGCGACAAGCGCATACATCACACCTGAGAGAAGACCGGCGATGAGGACTTCAAAAAAGAATTGCATCAGTGCGCCCCCAAGTAAGCTTTGATCACATCGGGATTACTGCGAACTTCAGCCGGTGTGCCATCGCCGATCTTTTTCCCGTAATCGAGTACCGCTACCCGATCAGAAATGTCCATCACCACGCCCATGTCGTGCTCGATCAACACGATCGTGGTGCCGAACTGATCGTTGGTGTCGAGCACGAAGCGGCACATGTCTTGTTTTTCTTCGACGTTCATGCCAGCCATCGGCTCATCGAGCAGAAGCATTGTGGGTTCGGCAGCCAATGCACGAGCAAGCTCTACGCGCTTTTTTATGCCGTAAGGCAAGCGTGCAACGGGCGTCTTGCGAACATGCTGTAGCTGCAAAAAATCGATGATTTCTTCGACCACGCGCCGATGCTCCATCTCTTCCTTGCGTGCGCGACCGATCCAGAGCGCTTGCTCAAGAAAAGTCGCCTTCACTTTCAGATTCCGCCCGGTCATGATGTTGTCGAGCACGGTCATGCCGGTGAAGAGCGCGATGTTTTGGAACGTACGCGCGATACCGCTCGCGGCGGCGGCATGCGTGTTCATGTCGCGACGCTGCTCGCCGCGATAGGTGATCGTGCCCTCCTGTGGAAGATAGACACCGTTGATCACATTCAGCATCGAGCTTTTGCCCGCGCCGTTCGGGCCGATGATTGCGCGGATTTCATGCTCGCGTACGTCGAATGAAATATTGGTCAGCGCTTTCACGCCGCCAAATGAAAGCGAAATATTGTCCACTTTCAAAATGACATCACCGATCTTTCTGTTTCCGGAATCGCTCATGCCGCCGCCTTCGTCACTGCGGGGAAGCGTTTCGCACCCATGATCTTGATGTCGGCGGCAATCGATCCTGTGCGGCCGTCTTCGAATTTCACTTGGGTTTCGATGTGTTGCACGGTCTTGCCGGTGAAGAGCGCATCGACGAGCGGCCCGTATTTTTCGGCGATGAATCCGCGACGGACCTTTCGCGTACGCGTGAGCTCATCATCATCGGGATCAAGCTCTTTGTGCAGCACGAGGAAGCGCGCGATTTGCGAATGCGAAAGCTCGCCTTCGGTGGCGAGCTCTGCGTTTGCTTTTTCCACGCAATCGCGAATCAAATCGTAAACCTCGGCTTTGCCAGCGAGATCGATATAGCCCGAGTAAACAAGATTGCGTCGTTCGGCCCAATTACCAACCGCCGTTAAGTCGATGTTGATAAACGCCATCACGTTATCTTTGTCGTGACCGAAACACACCGCCTCTTTAATGTGCGGAAAGAACTTGAGTTTGTTTTCGATGTAGTTCGGCGCAAACATTGCGCCGCTCGCGAGACGACCCACATCCTTTGCGCGATCAATGATTTTCAAGTGACCTTCGGTGTCGAACACACCCGCATCGCCCGTATGAAAGTAGCCTTCTTTGTCGATTGATTCGGCTGTTGCGTCCGGGCGCTTGTAGTATTCCTTGAGAACCATCGGCCCGCGCACGAGCACTTCGCCGTTCTCCGCGAGTTTCACTTCGACGCTCGGCGCGGCTTTGCCAACGCTATCGAATTTGATTTGCCGATCCGGTTGTAGCGTGACATACGCGCAGGTTTCGGTTTGTCCGTAAAGCTGTTTGAGATTGATACCAATCGAGCGATAGAAGCGAAACAGATCGGGGCCAATTGCCGCACCCGCCGTGTACGCCACGCGAATGCGGCTCATACCGAGCGTGTTTTTAAGCGGCCCGTAGACGAATAGATTGCCGAGCGCATACATGAGTTTGTCGCCAGCACTCACCTCGTTGCCATCGAGAATATTGGCGCCGCTACGTTTCGCAACGGCCATGAATTTGTCGAACAACCAACGCTTCAACTTGCTCGCATCTTCCATGCGAATCATCACATTGGTGAGCAAGCCTTCGAACACGCGCGGTGGTGCGAAGTAATAGGTCGGCCCAATTTCGCGCAGATCGATCATCACCGTTTCTGCCGACTCGGGGCAGTTGACCGTGAAGCCCGCGACGAGCCATTGCGCATAGGAAAACAAGTGATCGCCGACCCAGGCCATCGGCAAATACGAAAGCACGTTATCGGTCGCCACCAATTTGTCGAAGGCTACGCCGCCTTGCGCCGCGACAATGAACGCTTCATGCGTTTGGCACACGCCTTTCGGTTTTCCGGTCGTGCCGGACGTGTAGAGCATCACCGATACGTCTTTGCTCGTGCCTTTTTCAAGCTCAGCATCGAAGGTGCCCGCATGCTCTTTGTCCCACTTGCGGCCGAGCTCGCGCAGCGAATCCAAGCTTTGCAAACCGGGGGCGTTGTAATTGCGCAGTCCGCGCGGATCGCTAAAGATGATGTGATCGACGTGCGAGCCTTTTTCGCGCGCTTCGAGCAATTTGTCGACCTGTTCTTGGTCTTCGACAATCGCGAATTTGACCTCCGCGTTATCGAGCACGTAAGTCATCTCATCGGCCACGGCGTCTTGATACATCGGCACGGCGACGCCGCCCAAGCATTGTGCGGACGCGAAAGCCATGTAGAGCTGCGGGCGGTTGTCGCCAATGATCGCGAGGTTATCGCCGCGCTTGAAGCCAAGTGCCGCCAGGCCGCAGGCCATTTCGCGCACCTCGGTCTGGGTTTCGCTCCAAGTCCACGTCTGCCAAATGCCTAAGTACTTCTCGCGCAGCGCGGGCGCTGTCGGGCGCGCGCTCGCGTGCGCGCGCAACAGGCGCGGAAACGTGGTGGCCTCTGCCATGAGCTACAACCTCCTTATCGGTAAACCGCACTGTAGCAGTGACGCGGCGCACCATCGAAACAAAACCGACCCATGAGTCGGGAATGTTGAGTCTAAGTCTTCTATAAGACTTCGCGTACTAGGGTTAACGACATATCTCGCGCCGTTCGTGCAGAGTTCAATATAAAAATACGCTTTTTGGCCCCATTGAAAATGATATTGATTGGATATTTTATTAATATCTATATTAATATTTTTTACATTAAAACATCTATTTCGTTGGGCTTTAAGCAGTAAAGACGTATTTAGTAATCAGCGACAATAGCGGTCATGCCCTCCACAACTGCGTTCCGTCGCGAGAACATCGCCCTGATCGACTCCACCAACGCTGAATTGCTTCGTCGGGCGCAAACGAATGCTGTGCATGGCGTCGCGCTGGTCGCCGACGTTCAAACGGCCGGGCGCGGCCAGCGCGGCAGGCGTTGGCACGCGGCAGCGGGCGATGCGTTGCTGATGAGCGTGGCGTGGCAATTCGCGCGTGGGGAGCGGATCGACGGACTCAGCCTTGCGGTCGGCGCAATTGTCGCCCGCGTGGCTCGGCAGTTCGCTGCGGAGCGAATCACGCTTAAGTGGCCGAACGACATCTTGCTCGAAGAACGGGCGAAGCTCGGCGGCATCCTGATCGAAACGCTTCCGGCCGCTGACGGCGCGCGCATTGCGGTCATCGGCATCGGTGTCAACATCCGGGAGCCCGCCCTCGCCGATTTCCGGCAGATCGCGAGCCTCGACGCGCTGCCGCCCACCGCACTGCTCGCTGGACTGCGCACTCGCGAGGCCGATGGCGCGGCGATCATTCGCGATGCACTTGCCCAATCGCTCCTGGTAGCGCTCGCGAGCGAATTGCCGGTATTTGCCTCGCACGGGTTCGAAAGATTCCGCGACGAATGGTGGGCTCATCGCGCCTACGCGCAAACGACCGTTCGAGCCACCATGAGCGAGACTCAGCCCGGCTCCGAGGTTGCTGCGATTACCGGGCGAATCGTCGATCTCGCGGCAAGTGGAGCGCTCATCATCGACGACGGGCGCGCATTGCATACACTTCACTCCGGAACGCTCTCCCTTCGCCCCTTGACGTCATGACGCTGCTCGCACTCGATATCGGCAACACGCGCCTGAAATGGGCGTACTTCCATGGCGAGGATGTCGTCAATCGCGGCGCGATGTTCATCGCCGAAATCGATCAGTTTTTGATCCGTGCCGATGTTGCCGGACAAAAACCCACCGCAGTCGCCGGCAGCCACGTGGCCAACGCTGCGACGCGGCGCAAAATCGAAGAGCAGCTCGCAAGCCTTGGTTATGCGGTGGATTGGATCGAGTCGAGCGCGTCGGCGTGTGGTGTGACCAACGCCTACACCGAACCCGCGCGCCTCGGCACCGATCGATGGGCGGCTTTAGTCGCTGCGTGGACGCGTGGGCTCGCACCGTGCCTTGTCGTGAGTGCGGGCACCGCGCTCACGGTCGATCAGCTCGACGAGCGTGGACAATTTCTGGGCGGTGCAATCGTTGCCGGGTATCACGCGATGCTGGGCGGTCTCGCGGGCAATACGGCCGCGCTTTCGGTCGACGCTGGCGACTGGGATGCGCGCCCGGTAAACACTCGCGACGCGCTCGCCACCGGCGCAATTGATGCGATGGTGGGCGCGATCGAGCGCAGCCGCAGTCGGTTGACCAGTGCGCTCGCCGAACGCGGCGTTCGAGTCGCACCGAAAATCGTGCTCACCGGCGGTAGCGCCTATCGCCTGCTATCGCACCTCGACGGCGAGGCGATGGTCGTCGAGACCCTCGCGCTCGAAGGCGTTCGCCTGCTCGCCCAGGCGCGCGCGTGAGGACGTTTTCGTGAAGAAACTCGTCCTTTGTTTAGTGCTTCTTAATCTCGGTTTGTTCGGCTATGGCTACTACGAACAAACGATGGCGAACGCCTCGCCGGAGAGCGAGCGGCTAAAACCGATCAATCCGGAGTCGATGAAATTGCTGACCTCGCAACAGGTCGCGAAGTTGGGGCCCGCCAAAGTAGCGCAGCTCACGCTTGCCTGCGCGGAATGGGGACCGTTCAACGACATCGAACTCGCCCGAGCACGGCAGCTCCTCGAACCGCTCGGTCTCGGGCGCACGCTCGTGACTCGGCGCACCGAGGGAAAGGCCGAACACTGGGTCTACATTCCGCCAAAAGCCAATAAAGCGGCGGCCGAGCGCGCGCTCGCCGAATTGACACGGCTCAATGTATCCGACGCAGCGGTGGTGACTGAGCCCGGTCAATGGCAATGGTCGATTACGCTTGGCGCATTCCGCACCCGCGCCGCGGCCGACAGTCGCTTCGATGAAATTCGCAGCAAGGGCGTGCGCACCGCCACCTACCGTCAGCGCGAACAAACGATCGCGCTCACCGCCATCGTGCTGCGCGAACCCTTGCAATCCACCGTGCAACGAATCGAAGCGCTGAAAACGCAGCTCCCCGGCAGCGCGGTTGCCACCGGCGCCTGCCCAGAGAATCGATAGTGGCATTCGTCATCGCGCCCGCGTGTGCGGAAGACCTCGACGATCTGCGCGATCTCATGCGGCGGTATCAACGCTGGACGCAAATCGATCTGTGCTTTCAAAACTTTGAAGAAGAGCTTGCGGCGCTCCCCGCGATGTATGTGCCGCCGCGCGGCAATCTGTGGATTGCGCGCGACGAGATCACCACCGCCGCGCTCGGCTGCATCGCGGTCAAACCGCTCGACCCGATGAGCTGCGAGATGAAGCGGCTATGGGTCGAAGACGCAGCAAAGGGTCAGGGACTCGGTCGCGCACTCGCCAACACGGCGATCGAGTTTGCCGAGACGGCGCAATACCGCGAAATGAAGCTCGACACCCTGCGCACCCGCATGCCCGCCGCAATTTCGCTCTATCAATCGCTCGGCTTCACCGAAACCGACGCCTATGTGCACAACCCCGAGCCCGATGTCTGCTACATGCGTCTTTTGCTTTGACGCCATCGCGTTTTGCTCCGCGAAACGATCTGGTCACGCGAAATACGAACAAGCAATTTAGCAATTAATATCTGCGCCCTATTAAATATGGTCTATGCGGTATAAATATTAGCTATTGATATTTACACGAATTAATATAGCCGCTTTGTTTCTTAGGACATAACAAAGAAGTGTTATTTCAGCCTTGATAGGCGCGCGCGCCCAGCGGTTCGCCTTTGACAAGTCCTGCGCGATCCGCGAAAATAGCAGGCTTCGCTAGAAAAAAAGCCAACAAAAATCAAATACGGCCACAGCGATCCCAGTTTTACGGCGCTTTAGCTCAGTCGGTTAGAGCGATGGAATCATAATCCACAGGTCCGGGGTTCGAATCCCTGAAGCGCCACCAAATGCATGTTTCGGGACGTGCCATAGCATCCCTGAAATCGCCCTGAAAGCCCCGTAAATCGGGGCTTTTTTGTTTTTCGCGGGCTCGCTTTCTGTCGAGCGATTGCGGTCTACGGCAAGCAAGCCACGCCGTGGGTCGTTTCGATCCATTGCAGGATTTGCTTCGGGGTGCGCAGGGTCGGAAACGCCGCGCTCGGCTGTCCCATCGCGCCTTGCGTCAAGGCATCGTCCGAAAGCCCGAGCATCGCGCGCAGCAAGAGCAAGCCATCGGTCATCGCGAGCGTTTGGCCGTCGCCATCGAGATCAAGTTTGCGCGCTGGATCGTTTTTAAGTGAATCGAGATAAGTCACGATTTCGTCGGCGGTGCGGGTTGCGTTTTGACCGATTGCGCCGAGCGTGAAGCTGTCTATATCGATACGAAAACCGAGTCGCAGCGCTACGGCGCGACGCCGATCACGACTAATGGTACGGCCGGAACGCCACGACCGTTTCGGATCACGTTGTAGAGCTCGCCTTCGAAATAGCCCGGCCCAGAGGACATGTTTTGCTGTAGTGATTTCATCGGCAATATCTCGATGCCTACATCGATTTCGTCGCGCACGTAAAACGCCAGATGCTTTACAAAGAGATCGTACGCCACAAAAGCATACTTGCCGAACTGAACCTCGATTGCGACTCGATCTTTCACGAAATCGGTCTGGTTATAGCTCATGATCGCCGTTTTGCCTGCGGCCTCAATTTCGCGCTTTTGCTCGCTCGGTGCGTTTGTCATTGTCTGCCGAATCAAGCGCTCGTCGTCCGTGACCCAATACGTAACGCGGCTTTCCAGCCAGCCTTTTGCTTTCAGTTGTTGATCGAAGGCCTTATTCATGTCGATCGGACTGAACTTTAGCTGCCCCTTCATTCGTACTTCATTGCTTACTTTGGTGCGGCACGCCTGGGCATTGACCGATGCGATTACGCGTTCGACTTCACGCCATAACTTCGGTTTATGAACCAATAGGTATTCGAGACCATTCAAATGCGAGTAAGTGCGGACAATCTTCATCTTGACCTAAGCCAGCAACGAGATTTGCTCGTCGCTAGAACCGGTCCGCGTCCGGATGCTCCACGGATTCTGTGTCAAAGATTTACCTGCAGATGCGGCGTCGTAGACTGGCGTGTTCATCTTTCTAACGGGTAGTGTGCCGTCGAATGCTTGTTGGATTCTTTCGTGGGCGATGTCAACGTACTCTGGGAGAAGCTCCGCGCCACAACCTCGACGCCCCTGCCGTACGGCGGCAGCGATTGCCGTTCCCACGCCCGCGAACGGATCGAGCACTAAATCTCCAGGCTCGGTGAGCGACAGTACAAGTCGATCCACCAACTCAACCGGAAACTGGCAAGGGTGCACAGTCTTTTCGACGTGGTTATTCTTCACGTTTGGAAAGACCCAGACATCCCCTGGATTCTTACCTAGCGGATTGCCCGAGAGCTGCCCGGCTCTTGGGCCCTTGAAATGCTTCTTTCCGGGATACTTCTGCGGAACTCGAATTGGATCCAGGTTAAACGTGTAGGAATCCGTTTTTGTAAACCAAAGAATAGTTTCATGTCGGCCGGAAAGGCGCTTTGAGCAATGCAGCCCGTGCTCGAAATGCCAAACGATTCGATTGCGTAGCTTTAAGCCGTGCTTCGCGAACAGCGGGTACAACGCGATATCTAGTGGAATTACCTCGCCGTCGCGAACATAGTTACCCACCTGCCAGCAAATGCTTCCAGCGTCCGAAAGGACGCGTACACATTCGTCGATAATGAGCGACTGCCAAGCGAGATACTCGTCGAACGCGCTTCTACGTTCGTAAGATTTGCCAATGTTGTAAGGCGGCGAGGTAACGATAAGTTTTGCCGCAGAATCGGGCAACGCGCGAAGCAGTTCAAGACAGTCTCCATTTACCAGCGTGGCCGCGTTGTCTTCGCGGTAGTCTGCAAATACTTGACGATTACTGGCTGAAAGAATTGAAGCGGTGCGCATAACTGAACTTATATACAGAGTCTATCCGCTTGGTTTAGCTTTGGCTAGCCCAGCGCGCGCGATGCCGCAGCGAAACCCGGCTACCCAGGTGCTCCAACTCTGTGGGTTAGAGCGATCGAATCATAATCCACAGGTCCGGGGTTCGAATCCCTGAAGCGCCACCAAATGCATGTTTCAGGACGTGCCATAGCATCCCTGAAATCGCTCTTAAAGCCCCATAAATTGGGGCTTTTTTGTTTTTCGCGGGTTCGCTTTCTGTCGAGCGACTGCGGTCTACGGCAGGCAAGCCACGCCGTGGGTCGCTTCGATCCATTGCAGGATTTGCTTCGAGGTGCGCAGGGTCGGAAACGCAGCGCTCGGCTGCCCCATCGCGCCTTGTGTCAAGGCATCGCCCGAAAGCCCCAGCATCGCGCGCAGCATCAGCAAACCATCGGTCATCGCAAGCGACAAACCATCGCCGTCGAGATCGAGTTTGCGCGCGGGGTCGTTTTTAAGTGAATCGAGATAAGTCACGATTTCGTCGGCGGTGCGCGTTGCGTTTTGGCCGATTGCGCCGAGCGTTAAAGCGTCACCTTGGAAGCCGAGGAGGTAACGCGTGACGAGCATCGCGTCGGAGGATGCGGCGATTGCGTTGTTGGCGTCGGCGTTTAGGGTGCAGGCGGAGGCGGGGTAGGGACCGCCTTTCAATCGCATTACCCCGAGCGCGTTCTCTATCCGACCGGTGAGAAGGATTTTGCCGTTTTGCTGCAGAAAAATGTCCATCAAAGTATTTGATCGTGCGACCACACGGTAGGGACCTGGAAACTCAGAGGTACCGGCAAAGCGAACATCCTTTTCGCCATTCGCCAACCATCTGCCAAGGCACGCCTCCGGGCCAATTATCGATCCACGCGAACGCAAGAAGCACGGCCCACCGAGCAAGATTCTATTTTCACTGTCCGCTGCGATAGCCACTTCGTCGTTATTGCTAGTCGAGAAACTGCTGACAACAATTTGCCCTGACGATAGGGCGTTATCGATAGAGCCGTTCGCCAGCAGTCTTCGATAACACATCACGTCAAACGGATAACCCGGGCAGCTTCCCGCGACAAGAATTCTTCCTAGCTGATCAATGCTGAGCGAAATCACGCTGAGCATGCCTAAAGTCGGAACCCCAGGATAGACGGTGGTTCCACCGCCCCAATCGAGGTCTTGCGAGCCATCCTGCGCGTATCGAGCAACGCAGGCAAACCCAGTAGGGTTGGGTTCCGCCGTCAAACAAGTTCCTGCTGCAATGAAATTTCCCGCGGAGTCTTGGATAACTCGGCGAACACCCTGCGCGCCGCCAGAGAAATTCGCCGTGAACAATCCATTACGCAAAACACTACCCGTCGCTGAAAATTCGACGAAACACAATGCGCCGCCGCATGACCCTGCGACTACAGAGTTTCCGTCGGACTGCAGCATAAAGCTTGCGCGCCGCCTGTACGCGCCCGAGTACCCAAACGAGGGCCTTGTGTAGTACGCTGGCAATTCTGCGAAGGCGACGCCACCTGGGGTGAAACTGTCGTCAAGATGTCCGCTCGCGTCGAATTGGGCTACGCAAAGCGTTTCCTGCACCATTTGGTTGTTGTCAGGACGGCGGCAAATTCCGCCAACAACCACCTTGCTTGACGGGCGTACGGCGATGCCGATCGCATGAGACGAAAATGGGAGCATCGCCGTGCCAGTGCTAGCGAAGCTCACGTCAAGTTGCCCGTTTTCAAGTAAGCGCGACACACATACTCGATCACGTTCGGATGCCCCGCCAGCGAGAACACACGTTCCCGCAAGATAAGTTTTACCCCCACCCGTTGGGACGGACGCGACACCGTAAGCGCCAAATTCTTCATCAATGCTTACTAGACCGTTAACGCCAAACGTTGAATCCGCGTCACCTGGAGCCGCGAAAGAGGCGCTCATCGCAACCAATACCGACGCCAAAGCGATAAGCATTCCGGAGCTGGAGCGGATCGGGAAACGAACAAGTCTAGATTGGAAACTGAGCATAGGTTAGTACGTGTTTCTTTCGTTCAGATGCTAGCGAATCACCCGGTTGTTTGCGCCAAATTCAGCGCGCTAACGGTTCGCTGCGTTCATTCGGCTACGCGCTGGATCGCCGCTTTTTTGTGGAATAGCGAAGTTTTTCCCAAACCGGCGTTCAGCTGATGTACGTCGAGTTTGGACAACTTCATCACTTCAACAAGCCTTTCAACAACTTCCCCATTTCCGCCGGATTGCGTGTGATCGTGAACCCACACTCTTCCATGATCGCAAGTTTCGCGTCTGCGGTGTCAGCGCCTCCGGAGATGAGTGCGCCTGCATGCCCCATGCGTTTGCCTGGAGGCGCGGTAACGCCTGCGATGAAACCGACGACCGGCTTTTTCATGTTCGCTTTGACCCAGCGCGCGGCGTCCGCCTCGTCC
>JAAFJI010000094.1 GCA_013298045.1 Betaproteobacteria bacterium | reverse complement strand
ACCAGTGAACACTTCAGCAACGTTGAACGGCTGCGAGAGGAAGCGCTGAATCTTACGAGCGCGCGCAACGGCGAGCTTGTCTTCCGGCGCGAGCTCGTCCATGCCGAGAATCGCGATGATGTCGCGGAGTTCTTTGTAGCGCTGGAGTGTCGCTTGTACGGCGCGGGTGCAGTTGTAGTGCGCTTCGCCGATCACGAGCGGATCGATTTGGCGCGACGTGGAATCGAGCGGATCCACCGCTGGGAAAATACCGAGCGATGCGATGTCGCGCGACAACACAACCGTCGCGTCCAAGTGTTGGAACGTCGTCGCAGGCGAAGGATCGGTCAAGTCGTCCGCTGGCACATACACGGCTTGAATCGAAGTAATGGAGCCGGTTTTCGTCGAGGTGATGCGCTCTTGCAAGCGACCCATCTCTTCGGCGAGCGTCGGCTGATAACCCACGGCGGACGGCATACGACCAAGCAATGCGGATACTTCGGTACCCGCGAGCGTGTAGCGGTAAATGTTGTCAACGAAGAACAGAATATCCAAACCTTCGTCACGGAATTTTTCTGCCATCGTGAGGCCTGTCAGCGCCACGCGCAAACGGTTGCCTGGTGGTTCGTTCATCTGACCGAACACCATCGCGACTTTGTCGAGAACCTTCGAGTCTTCCATCTCGTGGTAGAAGTCGTTACCCTCGCGAGTACGCTCGCCCACACCCGCGAACACGGAGAAACCGCCGTAGCTCTTCGCGATGTTGTTGATGAGTTCCATCATGGTCACGGTCTTGCCCACACCGGCACCACCGAACAGACCAATCTTGCCGCCCTTGGCGAACGGACAAATCAAGTCGATCACTTTGATGCCGGTCTCCAGCAACTCGGTCGTTGGCTTGAGATCTTCCATCTTCGGCGCTTTTTGATGGATCGCGCGACGCTCGTCGGTGGCGATCGCACCCGCGTCGTCGATCGGGCGACCGAGCACGTCCATGATGCGCCCGAGTGTGGCTTTACCGACCGGCACTTTAATTCCGCCGCCGGTGTTGTTGATCTTCATGCCGCGACGCAGGCCATCCGATGAGCCCATCGCAATGGTGCGCACGACACCGTCGCCCAACTGCTGCTGAACTTCGAACGTGAGCCCGGCCTCAACGCCGCTGTGTTCGGCGGATTTGTCGAGCGTCAGCGCGTCATACACCTTGGGCATGGCGTTGCGTGGGAATTCGATATCCACCACCGCACCAATGCACTGAACGATACTGCCTTGATTCGTGCTCATCGTTGTTTCCTGTTATCTCAATTGCTAATGTGTTGTCGTTGAAATCGCTGCGTCTGCTAAACGGCAGCCGCGCCGGAGACGATTTCGGAGAGTTCTTTGGTAATCGCAGCTTGACGCGCTTTGTTGTACGAGAGCTGCAATTCGCCGATGACGTTCTTCGCGTTATCCGATGCAGCCTTCATCGCAACCATCCGCGCCGATTGCTCAGAAGCCATGTTCTCGGCCACCGCTTGATAAACGATCGCCTCAACATAGCGCACCAGGAGTTCATCGACGACGGTTTTTGCATCCGGCTCGTAGATGTAATCCCAGCTATACGCTGCTTTTTCGGCAGCGCTTTGTTCGAGCTTGTCGGCGGTGAGCGGCAGAAGCTGTTGCACGACAGGCTCTTGCTTCATCGTATTCACGAACTTCGTGTACGCGAGATACACCGCATCCACTTCGCCTTTTTCATAGGCGTCGAGCTGCACTTTCACCGCGCCGATCAATTTTTCAAGGTGCGGCGTATCGCCCAAACCGATCACGTGCGAAGAAACTTTCGCGCCGAAACGGCTCATGAAGCCGAAGCCTTTGTTGCCGATCGCGCTCACTTGAATCTTCACGCCCGAGGCTTCGAGTTCTTTGAACTTCGCAACGACGGCGCGCAAGATGTTCGTGTTCATACCACCGCACAATCCCTTGTCGGTGGTGACCACGATCATGCCTGCGTTCGCGAGCTTGTCGCGCTTCACGAGGAAGGGATGACGGTACTCCGGGTTCGCAGCGCCCATGTGTGCGGCGATGTTGCGAACCTTGTCGGCGTACGGTCGCGCTTGCCGCATCCGCTCCTGCGCTTTGCGCATTTTGGATGCGGCGACCATTTCCATCGCCTTGGTGATCTTGCGCGTGTTTTGAACGCTCTTGATCTTGGTTCTAATCTCTTTTGAGCCAGCCATGATTTGCTTTCAGGCGTCGGTCTAGTAAGAACCGTTGGCTTTGAAGTCTTTCATCGCAGCGGTGAGCGCCGCTTCGTCGTCTTTCGACAAATCTTTGGTGTCTTCGATGCGATTGGTGAGATCGGCGTACTTCGTTTTCATGAAAGCATGCAGCGCTTTTTCAGCAGGCAACACTTTCTTGATTTCAACGTCGTCGAAGAAACCGTTGTTCACGCCGAACAGCGTGAACGCCATCTCCGAAACGGATAGCGGCGCGTACTGAGCTTGCTTCATGAGCTCTGTCACGAGGCGACCGCGCTCCAACTGTTTACGTGTCGCTTCGTCGAGGTCAGACGCGAACTGCGCAAACGCCGCGAGTTCGCGATACTGCGCGAGAGCAAGGCGCACACCGCCGCCGAGCTTTTTGATGATCTTCGTTTGCGCAGCACCACCGACGCGCGACACCGAGATACCGGCGTTAATCGCAGGACGGATACCGGCGTTGAATAAGTCAGTTTCCAAGAAGATCTGACCGTCGGTAATCGAAATTACGTTGGTTGGAACGAATGCCGACACGTCACCCGCTTGCGTTTCGATCACAGGCAGCGCGGTCAAGGAACCGGTTTTGCCTTTGACGGCGCCTTTGGTGAACTTCTCGACGTAATCTTCGTTCACACGAGCGGCACGCTCGAGCAAGCGACTGTGGAGATAAAACACGTCGCCCGGAAATGCTTCGCGGCCTGGAGGACGGCGCAGCAACAAGGAAATTTGGCGATAGGCAACGGCTTGTTTCGACAAGTCGTCGTAAACGATCAATGCATCTTCGCCACGATCGCGGAAGTATTCGCCCATCGTGCAGCCCGCGTAGGCCGAGAGGTATTGCATCGCTGGAGAATCGGACGCCGTTGCGGCAACGACGATGGTGTACGCCATCGCGCCTTTTTCTTCGAGCTTTTTGACGACGTTCACAACGGTCGAGGCTTTTTGACCGATCGCCACGTAGACGCAGACGAGGTCTTTGCCCTTTTGGTTGATGATCGCGTCGATCGCAACCGCAGTCTTACCCGTTTGACGATCGCCAATGATCAATTCGCGCTGACCACGACCGACCGGCACCATCGCGTCGATCGATTTCAAACCGGTTTGCACTGGCTGCGACACCGATTTACGTGCGATCACGCCTGGTGCAACCTTCTCGATCACGTCGGTTTCTTTGGCGTTGATCGGGCCTTTGCCGTCGACCGGCTCGCCAAGCGCGTTGACCACGCGGCCAATCAGTTCACGACCGACCGGCACCGAGAGAATGCGCCCGGTGCTCTTGACCGTGTCGCCTTCGGTGATGTGCTCGTAGGAGCCCAAAATCACGGCTCCGACCGAGTCGCGCTCAAGGTTCAACGCGAGACCGAAGGTGTTGCCGGGGAATTCAAGCATTTCGCCTTGCATCACATCGGCCAGACCGTGCACGCGGCAAATGCCGTCGGTCACCGAGACCACCGTGCCCTGGGTCCGCACTTCGCTGCCAACATCGAGATTCGCGATCTTGGCTTTAATCAGTTCGCTGATTTCAGAGGGATTCAAATTCATTTTTTACTCCAGCACGGAGGTCAATTAGTTTCGTTAAATTGCGTAGACCTTGGCTTAGGCCTTGATCTGGCGTTCCATCTTGGCGAGCTGTCCGACCACCGTACGATCGATCACTTGATCGCCCACGATGATCTTGGCACCGCCAATGAGTGAGGTGTCGGTTTGCTCGACCAATTCGATATCGCGACCGTAGCGCTTTGCGAGTCCGGACTTGATGTCGGCGCGCTGCGCGTCGGTCAGCGGGAACGCCGAAACCACCGTCGCTTTCGCAACGTTTTCCGCGTCGCGTTTCAACGCCTGAAAATGCTCGCTGATTTGCGGCAGCAACTTCACGCGATCGGCACCTAAGAGCACATCAACGAAGCGCGAAGCTGGCGCAGGCAACTTGTCGCCCATCACCGAGGTGAACAGCGAGTGCTTCTGCGCGTTTGAGAGCTTCGGGTTATCGACCGCAGCGGCAACTTTCGCGTCCGAGACCACAGCCGAGAGCATGGCGAGCGCGTCCGACCAGACCGCAAGCGCGTTGCCCTCGCGGGCGAGCGAGAACGCTGCTTCGGCGTACGGGCGGGCGATGGTGGCGAGTTCAGCCATGATCGATTACAGCTCAGCTTTCAGTTGCGACAACAAATCGCTGTGCACTTGCGGATTGATTTCGCGCTTCAAAATTCGCTGCGCACCAGCTACCGCCAAATCAGCGACGCGATCACGGAGCTCTTCCTTGGCTTTCACCGACAGCTGAGCGATTTCCGCTTGCGCAGACGCTTTTTCGCGATCGCCCGCCGTCTTCGCTTCCGATTTGGACGCTTCGATGGTTGCGTTTCGCTGCTTTTCCGCTTGCGCAACGATGTCAGCGGCTCTGGCTTTCGCCTCGGCCATCAACTTGTCGACTTCTTTTTGCGCAGTGACGAGCGAGGCTTTGCCCTTCTCGGCTTCGGCGAGACCGTCGGCGATTTGACGACGACGACCTTCAACTGCGTTGGCCAAAGGCGGCAACACGTACAGATACACCACGGTCAGGAAAATGGCGAAACCAATTCCCTGTAGGAGGAGTGTCATGCCGAGATTCATACGGCGACTCCGATCAATGTTGAAAAGAGAGTTGCGAAACCGAAATTACTTGGCAACGCCAGCAGCAAGCACGGCGTTCAACAACGGGTTGTTGGTGGCGAGGAACATCGCGATACCGACACCGATAATGAACGACGCGTCGATCAGACCGAGGAGCAGGAACACTTTACCTTGCAATTGCGGGATCAGCTCAGGCTGACGCGCAGCCGATTCGAGGAACTTCGAGCACATGATGCCCACACCGATACACGCGCCCAATGCGCCGAGACCGATGATGATGCCAACGGCGAGTGCGGTGTAGCCCTGAACCGAGGCCAACACCATCATTTTTTGGATTGCTTCCATGATTTTTCCTTTTTACGAGAATCTAAAGTTGAAACGTTGAAATAAAACTTAGTGCGCTTCGTGTGCCATCGCCAAATAAACAGCCGTCAACATCATGAAGATGAAGGCCTGCAATGGCACCACGAGAATGTGAAAGACCGCCCAGCCAGCGTGCAACAGCGCGCCACCGATGACGCCGCCGATACCGGCCGCCGCGAGCAGAGAAATAAGCAGGAAGATCACTTCGCCGGCGTACATGTTGCCGAACAAACGAAGTGCGAGCGAGAGGGGTTTGGAGATCAGCTCGATCAGCTGGAACGCGAAGTTAAACGGCAGCAACACAATCTTCGCGAAGATGTTGTGTGCGTGGAACGGCGCGTTGAAAAGCTCGTTGATATAGCCGCCAATACCTTTGGCTTTTACGCTTTCGACCATCATCAAAAGAATGACGGAGAGCGAGATCGCGAGCGTGGTGTTCAGATCAGCCGTTGGTACGGGCTTCCAATAAGCCGCGAACGGATGCGCGATCACTGCGACCAAATCAACCGGAATGAACTTGATCGAGTTCATCACCAAAATCCAGACGAACACGGTGAATGCCACGGCAACGATCCAGCGGCGATTGCCGTGGAACATGTCTTTAACTTGTGTGTCGACGAATTCGTAGAGCAATTCGAAGAAAGCTTGTGCTTTGCCAGGAACGCCGTCTTGCTTAACTCCACGCGAGATCAAAAACAGGATGCCGAAGACGATGGCACCGAGCACCCAACCCATCAACACGGTGTCAACGTTGACCTGGCTGCCGCCGACGTTCCCGGTGAGGTTGGTCAGGTGGTGCTGGATGTATTCGGTCGGCGTTTGTGTCTCTGAGCTGGCCATGAGGTTGCTGCGAAAGAATTCGGTCGGTTAACTCGGGTTTTTGGTCGCGCCGCTGGTGAGGAGCATTGCCCGCCACGCCAACAGCGTCACCAAAAATGTGGTCATGAGCGCTCCAAACGACACTTGTTCGTAGAACTTGATGATCAGACCGAGTTGAATCGCTATGAACACCAGTTTTACGAGCTCCGCGCGAAGCAAAGGCCGCATGCCCGTTTGCCCCATGCGGTTTGCCGTTCGCAAACCCACATTCGCCACAAATACGAAGATCACCGAGGCAAACACGTTGGTGAGCCCGCCCAAAATGGCAGAGACTGCGGCATGTTCCCCAGAGACGATCCCCGCGATGATCGCGAATCCGACTGTAATTCCGAGCTGCAAAAATACCATGCGCCGGATCGTCGGATTTTGCAGATTGATGTCACTCAGCATGCGGGATTCGTCTTCAACTTATCGTTCGAGAGCCGTCGTGGCCTCGCTCGGAATTCGTCTAGCGCCCGCTGTCCTCCCGCTGCTCAGGTTTTGAGCAGCGCAGCGTTGTGTCGCCAATCAGCAAAGACCAATATTATAGGCATGCTTTGGTTTTTGCCGCAACGCAACATGCATGTTTTTAGAGCAGAAATTCCGACCCTGCGGGTTCATACCAGGGTCGGGCGGCGCGGTTGGTGGCGTGCGCGCAATGTGGGCGTGAAAATTGTTGGCTTCTACGCGTTTGGCCGCTTTAAATATAGCTTTGGCGAGATTTATCTCACTTATTTATGTGCTCTATGAAAAGCCGTCTCGTTAAATTTCATAGGACATACGGACATATAGCTATACTCATCGCCATTGATGCGGCAGTCTCGAAAATCCGAGTTCGCGCGTCACACCAGAGACCATGAATTCGCGCTCCACCGTGTCGTAAACGCGCATGCCTTCCGGGTCCATAGCGTGAGCTTTGAGTTTGTAGCCGCCGGGCAACAATCGCCAGTCTGAAAAGGTGATCGAAAACTCGAACCGCCCGGGCGCGGTTTGCCTTAACTGAAATCGATCGATCTCTGTTGTCGTGCCGAACACCGGTGTTCCGTCGGCGCGGACGATGCCAACACCGATCTGCGGACGGCGACCGTCGCGCGCTTTTGCGACGCCATGCGCGGTGAGACCATCGTCGTTCGCATGATCGATATGCAGCTGGGTCACGGCGTACTGACCGAGCATGGTTTCGTCGAGTGCAAGTGCCGCGACTTTGGCCGCCGACTGTTTCTCTTCGTGGAAGGCTTGATACGCAATCGCAACGTCGTGGCTTGAACCGAGCATGCGTTGCGCGCCATGATCGAGCCAGACCGCACGCTGCGTGAGCTTTTTAACGTGATAGAGCGAATGCGAGACAAGCAACAGCGTGCCGCCTTCATCGAGATAGCGCTCCATCCACGTGATGCATTTGTTCTGAAACGATTCGTCGCCGACTGCGAGCACTTCATCGGTAATCAACAAATCCGGCTTCATCGCGGTCACGAGCGCGAACCCGAGCCGCACAATCATGCCGCTCGAATAGGTTTTGATCGGCGAATCGATGTGCTCGCCGATGTCGGCGAAGGCAATAATTTCATCGAGTTTGGCATCAAACGCGCGGCCGCTTAGACCTTGCAGCGCCGCGGCGAGTTTTAGGTTCTCGCGCCCGGTGTACTCCGGATGAAAGCCTGCGCCCAGCTCAAGCAGCGCGCCCACGTTGCCGATGCGCACGACGCTGCCGCGCGAGGGTTGAAGCACACCGGCGATGATCTTGAGCAGGGTCGATTTACCGGCCCCGTTTTCACCGACGAGCGCAAGCGATTCGCCTTTGTTGACCGAGAAGTCGATGTCCTTCAACGCCTGAAAGCCGTCAAACGTGGGTTTCGCAAACAGCAATCGAGCGAGCGCGGCCATGCCCGCACCGCGCCGTCCGATGCGCGGAAAGGTTTTGTTGACGTGAGACACGGTGAGAAGTGCGCTCATAGATAGTCGTCCACGTGCGGTGCCACACGACGAAAGAACGCATAGCCCAGCCACGCGATGAGCGCTGCGCCGCCGATCAGCGCAAGATCGATCCACGCGAAGCCCGCGCCTGCGAGGTAGGTCTCGTGCATCCGCGCGACGATGTGCGTAAACGGATTGGCAAGAATCACGCCGCGCCATTGCTCAGGAATCGTTTCGATGCCGTACTGGATGCCGCAGACAAAGCCGAGCAGCATGAATAGCGGCGCGAGCATGCCTTCGATGTCGCGCACCAAAATTTGTGCGGTCGAGACGATCCACCCGATCCCGAGCGCAGCAAGAAAGAGGGCGATCCAGGCGGGCAGCGAGAAGACAATGCCGCTCGCGTAGACCTGAAGCCCAAAGGCTTTGAAGAGCAACACAATGGCTGCGAGTGCGAGCCAATTCAGCGCGAACGTGATCGCCACCGCCGCAAGTGGCACATAGGCGCGCGGCAGCTGAGTTTTGGTGATGAGCGCGCTTTGCTGCAGCAGGCTCGGCGCACTGCGCGTCACACTATCGACAAAAGCCAACCACGGCCACATACCGACCGCAAGGAACGCCACGAAACTATCGCCGTATTTTGGGGGCGCTGCCGAGCGCATGAAAAGACCAAAGACCAGTGCATACACCCCGAGCATCAATAGGGGTTGCGCGAGCCACCAGACGGGCGAGAGTACGCCGCCCAAAAAGCGATTTTTGAATTCGCGTTCGACTAAGGCGACGAACAGTGGATTGATGAGTTTCACGCGTCGAGTTTGATCCGATAGTCGTATTCGAGGGTCGCGAGAATACGTTGCTCGGCCTCGCTTTGTCCTTGCCAACGAATGCGCTCAGCGCTACGTGTAGCGCCTTCGTGATGCACGACTGATGCATTCATCATGTCCCAACCGATGTCGGCGAATCGCCACTTTCGCGCCTCTGCTGCTTCGAAAACAAGTGCGCCCGTATCGTAGACGTAGAACGCGGCTTTTGTTCCGCGTCGCGATTTTCGTAGCGGAGCGAGTGGTTTTAACGGCCATCGTTTGGTCGGTCCGAAAAAAGCGCGCTTCACCAATTGGTTCGCGATCCATTGGTTCGGAAACTCGTTGCCAATCCACTTCGATTCGAATGTCGTTGGTAAATCGAGCAACTCAACCGTGCGCCCTCGATCAAATAACGAAAACGGAATCCATGCGCGACGCGAAAACCAAGCATGCGGCATGTCGTCGCTTGCCATGTCGTGATCGCCATGCGACCAACCCGCCGCGTAGGTAATCGCTTGTTCATTTTGGGAGGCATGGAGCGCCAGCATCATCGCCCTGAACGCCTTTGCGTCGCGCACCTCCAAATCCGAGTCGATCAACAGCAGTTGCTCGGTTTTCAGCTCGCGCACGAACTCATCGATAAACACGCCGTGAATGCGTCGCTCCATGCGAATGAGCCAGCTATCGACCGGTAAATCAAGCCCGCGCAGCGCCTCGAAACTTCGGTCGTTGGAATAACCATCAACAATTAACAGCGGAATCTGCAAATGGCGCGCGGCGCTCGCGACGGCAAGCGTCGTGAAAATGCGAGTGTCAATGCCGATCACTATGCCGAGCGTTTCGAACGGCGGCAACTCCGCGAGCGTTGAGATGAGATGCGGCTTTGCCACTATTTCATTCCGTTGCAGACACGATTTGTAGGAGCGGGCAACCGAGGAGTCGTCATGCGCCTATCACCATGAGCGCCTCATCCGCCAAACGCCGATTCGCCGCTGCGATGATGGTGCCGTCGCTCGCCATCGTGAGCGGTTTGCCGTGCCAATCGCAAACGTAGCCACCCGCCTCGACAATTGGATTGACGAGCGCAATGAAGTCTACCGTCTTCAGACCAGCTTCAATCACGATTGCCGCGTGATCCATAGCAACCAATGCGAAATTATAGCAATCGCCTCCATAATAAATACCCTTGAATTCTTTATTTAATAGGGCAAAAACGTCAGCTGCGGAATCGGTGAAAATCGCTGGACTTGTCGCGAGCAGAATCGTCTCGGACAAAGGCTGTGAGTGCTTACTTGCGCGCTTTACGCCATCTGCATTAGTTCGCATTGGAACGCCATTAAACCAAGCGCCCTCCCCTTTCACGCCGACCCAGCGCTCATCAGTGATCGCCTGATCGATCACACCAACGAGCGGCTTGCCAATCGTGAACGCCTTCGTGCCATCGATCGGATCGATCACCCAAACGTATTGCGCATCGAGGTTTTTCGGATCTTCTTCTTCGCCCAAGATGCCGTGTTCGGGAAACGCTTTCGCGATCTCCTCGCGCAGCCGAGCCTCGATTTCCATATCGGCGAGCGTCACCGGCGTCGCGTCCGGCTTATCGATCACCTTCAAATCGGAGCGAAAGTAGCGTCGCGCAATCGGGCGCGCAAGATCGGCGAGTTTCTCTGCAAAGGCCTTGTAGCGAAGTAGGTCATCCATATCGACGATAATTTTCGTTCATTTGCACACAGGCGTTCGGTAGGAGCGCGCTTGCTCGCGATAAGTGGCGACAAGCAACGCTCCTACAAACGTCACCGCGCGGCAACGAATCGCGAGCAAGCTCGCTCCTACCCCCATTCAAGGAAACATCATGACCATCAAAATCGGCGACACACTTCCCGGCGGCATTCTTACCGAATCCGTTGGTCAAGACGACGCAAAAAACTGTCCGATGCCGCCACAACCAGTAGACATCGCCGCGCTCGCCGCTGGCAAAAAAATCGTGATCTTCGGTTTGCCTGGTGCATTCACGCCGACCTGCTCGTCGCAACACGTGCCAGGTTATTTGAAAAATTACGACGCACTCAAAGCAAAAGGCGTTGACGCGATCGTTTGCATGGCCGTGAACGACGGTTTCGTGATGGGCGCGTGGGGCCAAACGCAGCACGTTGGCGACAAAATTCGCATGTTGGGCGACGGCTCGGCAGCATTCACCAAAGCGCTTGGCCTTGAGCTCGACCTCACCGCCAAAGGCATGGGCGTACGCTGCCAGCGTTTCTCTCTGTTGATCGACAACGGTGTCGTGAAGCAAGTCAACGTCGAAGGCGTGGGTCCTGCGAACTGCTCGTTTGCTGAAAACATGCTGGCGCAGTTGGGCTAATTTCCTCTCGCTAGCGCACAAATCAGCCCGGCTCGCCGGGCTTTTTTATGTCCGCTACCATTGGAGAGAAGAGGAACCCGACTTTCATGGCTCGAATTTTCGACAACATCGATGAGAAACTACTGCACACGCTCCGCGCGACGATGCAAGTTTCGAAGCGTGCAGACTTTTGCGTGGGCTATCTCAATTTGCGTGGGTGGCAAGCCATCGATGATTTGGTTGAACCGTGGGCACCCGAGCACGGACAGCAATGCCGCGTGTTGGTGGGGATGCAGCGCCCGCATCGAGACGATATTCGCGAGCTCTATGGCCTCGAAGCCGACACGAAGGCCATCGACAACGCACGAGCGGTAGAGCTGAAGAGCAAGTTCGCCGCCGAACTGCGTGAACAAATCACCATCGGCATCCCCTCGGGCGCAGACGAGCACGGAATGCGCCGTTTTGCGCGGCAGCTCCGTGCTGGCAAAGTCGTAGTGAAACTTTTTCTGCCACACCCGCTACATGCCAAGCTGTACTTGCTGTTTCGCGACGACATCAACAACCCGATCACGGGCTTCGTTGGCAGCAGCAACTTGACGATGTCGGGGCTCTCACGCCAGGGCGAGCTCAACGTCGACGTTTTGGATCACATGGCGACGCAGAAGCTCGCCACATGGTTTAACGACCGTTGGGATGAGCGCTGGGCGCTAGACATCTCGTCGGAGCTTGCGCAGATCATCGAGACGAGTTGGGCTCGCGAGACAGCGATTCCACCGCACTACATTTATCTCAAGATGGCGTACCACTTGAGCACCGAGGCACGTGCTGGCTTCTCGCAATTTCGGTTGCCCCAGCGCTTCGAGGATGAACTATTCGAGTTTCAAAAGAGCGCCGTCAAAATCGCTGCACAGCACCTGCATCGCCGCAATGGCGTGATGATTGGCGACGTGGTGGGGCTTGGCAAGACCATGATGGCAACCGCGCTGGCGCGAATGTTCGAGGACGACTACGGTTTTGAAACCCTCATTATTTGCCCCAAAAATCTGGAGTCAATGTGGAACAAATACCGCGATGAGTATGGCCTACGTGGGCGCGTGGTGCCTATCAGCCAAATTGCCAAAGCTGTCAGCGACCTAAAGGCATACCGCCTTGTCTTGATCGACGAAAGCCATAACCTACGAAATCGCGAGGGCCGCCGCTACAAAGCAATCGCCGACTACATCCGGCGCTGCGACTCAAAGGTGATCCTTCTAACCGCAACGCCCTACAACAAAACCAAGAGCGATCTATCCAGTCAGCTGCGACTTTTCATCGATGAGCGCTCAAACATCGGCATTCGTCCAGAGCGATTCATGCGGGCTCACGGGCTGAGTGATGCAGATTTTGAGCGCAAATTTCAGTGCCCCGCCAAATCCATCGCCGCCATTGAAAAGAGCAACGATTTTGACGATTGGCGAGAGCTGATTCGGCTCTACATGGTGCGCCGAACACGTAGCTTCATTCTGCAGCACTACACCCAAAAAGACCCCGACGGCAGGCGCTTTCTACAAACGCACGACAACGAGCGGCGCTACTTTCCCGTTCGCAAGCCGCGCTCACTGAGCTTCGCTGCCAATGACGCCGATCCGAACGACCGTTACGCGCGACTCTATTCGCCCGCAGTCGTCGACACGATCAACGCGCTCCACGTTCCGCGCTACGGTTTGGGGCTCTATGTGAGCCAAGCGGCGCTGAAATCCGCATCGGCTGCCGAGCAGCGCTTGGTTGAAAACCTAGGTCGCGCCGGCAAGCGCTTGATGGGGTTTTGTCGCACCAATTTGTTCAAGCGGCTTGAATCGTCTGGGTTCTCGTTTCTGCAATCGCTAGATCGCCATATCCTTCGAAATCAGATTTTTTTGTACGCCATTGAGAACGATCTTGATTTGCCGATTGGCATTCAAGACGCCGACTTGATTGATGCAGATCGAATGGACGAAGACGCCGATGGCATCCAGGGCGACATTGATGATTTGCGTGACGGCATCATTGCGCCGGTTCCCGAAGCCGATGGCATCCCCGATACGCTCGCTAGCGCCCGCCGCGTCTACGAGCTCTACGCGGGCGAGTACAAAAAGCGCTTCAAATGGATTCGCCCGAGCTTGTTTCTGCCATCACTCGCCGCTGATCTCTACGCCGATGCCTTTGCGCTCTCGGCGATTCTCACAGCCGAGGGCGCATGGGCACCCACGGCGGACAACAAGCTTCATGCATTGACCGAACTCATCACAAAAGCCCACGCCAAAGAAAAGGTGTTGGTGTTCACGCAGTTCGCCGACACTGCGCGCTACCTAGAAAAACATCTTATCGCCGTGGGCGTTGATCGGATTGACGCCGCGACTGGCGCGAGCGCTGACCCC
>JAAFJI010000093.1 GCA_013298045.1 Betaproteobacteria bacterium | reverse complement strand
CCCAACGATCGGTTTCTCGAAATCGCCGTCGCCGAAACCGACGGCGCGAAGCATGGAGCGGTTGGGCGAGCGGGCGATGCCAGCGGTGATGGTTTTGCTGCGGCGGTTCAAGCTCATGGGCGGGTGCGAAAAAGTTAAAAACGGATGGAACGATTCTAGTCGCGCGCTTTGACGGGAGAGCGTAAGCAGTGCCAGTTGTACTGGTGGCGTTAGGTAACTCGACGTTGGCCCGATGTCATTGGCGGCGCGGAGGGTACTGCAACGCCGTTGCAGCTGCGCAATACTGCGAAGTTAAACTCGCGCCATGCTGATCCATCCCCAAATCGACCCCATCGCCCTTCAAATCGGACCACTTGCGATTCGTTGGTACGGCTTGACCTACCTCGTCGCTTTTGCGCTATTTCTCTGGCTTGGTCGCATTCGCGCGCGGCGCAATGTGCTGCAAGGCTGGAAGCCGGGTGATCTGGATGATCTTCTGCTGTACGGTATCCTGGGGGTCGTGCTCGGCGGCCGTATTGGCTACTGCCTGTTTTACAAGCCGATGTACTACCTCACCAATCCGCACGAAATCTTTGCGATCTGGCACGGTGGCATGAGCTTTCATGGCGGCCTACTCGGGGTGATCTTCGCAATGTGGCTCTATTCGCGGCGTACCGAGCGAAACTTTTTGGGCACGCTCGATTTCATCGCGCCGCTGGTGCCGCTCGGACTTGCGTCGGGGCGGATGGGCAATTTCATCAACGCCGAATTGCCCGGTCGCGCCGCCGATCCGTCGCTGCCCTGGGCGATGATTTTTCCCACGATCGACCGTATCCCGCGTCACCCAAGCCAGCTCTACCAGTTCGCGCTTGAAGGCGTACTTTTGTTCATCATTTTGTGGGTGTACGGCAGCAAATCGCGACCGCGCGGTCATGTCGCGGGCGTCGGCTTGATTGGCTATGGCGTGCTTCGTTTCTTCGCCGAGTTCTTCCGCGAGCCGGACGCGTTCCTCGGCTTTCTCTCGCTCGGGATGACCATGGGGCAGTGGCTATGTGTGCCGATGATCGTGATCGGCGTCTGGTTACTGTTGCGACGACCGGCATCGAGTTCGAGCGGATGAAGGGCATCCTCGCATTTGCTGGCACGCGCTGATCGGCAATTGAAACTCGTTAGATCGTCGGTGGCAAAAGCTTTTTTCGGCTATGCTTCTAGAAATAAGGCGTCTGCTTTATTTATGACCGACGTTGCTAGCTAAAGTCTATTAAATTAAACGCCCGGTTACCGCAGCATATATGCGCATAGTTTATTGCGAGATACTTCAGGCGATGACGCCGCCACCCAAACACACCCGATCCCTGTAGAGCACGGCGTACTGACCGGGTGTCGGTGCCCACTGCCCGTCGTTAAAGCGCAGCAACTCCGCATCAACTTCGCGCATGTACGCGCAAGGCGCGTCCGGTTGACGATAGCGCGTTTTGCCGCCATAGACGTGTTGCGCGCCCGTGCCTAGACCGTGATCGGTCATCGCGCTCCGGCTGCCCGCGGAAGGTGGTGCCTCGCCAGCGATCCAGTGCGTGTTGACCAGTGGCACGTCGGTTTTGCGCAGCGCCGAATGGTCGCGACCTTGCACCACGATCAGCCGATTCTTCGCGATGTCTTTTCCGGCGACATACCAGGGCTCGCCGCTGCCGTCTTTCGCGCCACCGATGTGCAGGCCGCCGCGCTGCCCGAGCGTGTAGTAAGCGAGACCTTGATGCTCACCCACAACATCGCCCTCGGGCGTGACCATCTTGCCTGGTTTTTTTGGCAAATAGCGCTCAAGAAACTCGCGGAACGGCCGTTCGCCGATGAAGCAAATACCGGTCGAGTCTTTTTTCGCGAAATTCGGGATGCCTAATTTTTCAGCAAGCACGCGAACTTCCTTTTTCGGGATGTTTGCGAGCGGGAACATCGCCTTTGAAAGCTGCGTCTGATTGAGTCGGTGCAGGAAATACGACTGATCTTTGCTGTCGTCATCACCTTTAAGTAGCTCAAATTTTCCGTCGACCGTTTCGCGCACACCTGCATAGTGCCCGGTCGCGATTTTGTCGGCACCGAGCTTCATCGCGTGATCGAGAAACGCGGCAAATTTGATTTCCGTATTGCAAAGCACGTCGGGGTTGGGCGTGCGCCCGGCTTGGTACTCGGAAAGGAAGTACGAAAACACGCGATCTTTGTACTCGGCGGCGAAATTCACAACTTCAATGTCGATCCCGATGTGATCGGCGACGCTCACCGCATCGACCAAATCCTCGCGCGACGAACAGTATTCGCTGTTATCGTCGTCCTCCCAGTTTTTCATGAAGATGCCGAGCACGTCGTGACCCTGCGCTTTGAGCAGGTGCGCGGTGACAGCAGAATCGACGCCGCCAGATAGGCCGACGACGACTTTCATTCGAAAGTCGTCGTCGGCCAGGACGACGCTACGCTAGGGCGGGTGTCGCTTCGCGACGAAAACGATGCTTCGCTAGGGCGACGCTTCGCTAGGACGACGCGCTTCGCGCTATGACGCAAAGCTTGGGTGAAATGGTTGCGCATGGCTGATTTTCTCTTTTTCCACGATTTTCATATCGTGCCGCCCGCTCAAATCGCAACGACGCTTCGAAAAGAAAAGTGCTCGTGGCAAAGCTTTGCGTCACAGCGACCAACGGGAGCGACGTCTTAGCGAAGCGTCGTCATCTCGTCTTGCCCGAAGGGCTCTCGCGTCCTAGCGACCAAAGGGAGCGTCGTCCTTTCGAGCGCGACAAATGAAAAGGGCGCCCGGAGGCGCCCTCTAATTTGAAACGCTTGCGCGCTTGAATTAGGCAGCTTTCTTTTCAGCTTTCTTAGCTTTTTTCTTTGCTTTCTTAGCCTTTTTCTCGGCCTTAGCAGGCGCTTCTGCTTTAGCAGCTGCAGGAGCAGCAGCAGGTGCGGCAGCCTTAGCAGGTGCAGCGGCAGGCGCGGCAGGAGCAGCAGCTGGGGCAGCTGGAGCTTGTGCGAAAGAAACAGCTGCGAAAGCCGATGCGATCAGTGCGGTCAAAAGTTTGCTCATGGTATTCCTCTAGAAGAATTTTGATTTAGCTTGATTCGGGGATTCCCGAACCTGAGCCGATAACGAGTCCGCTTTTTGGTCGGTTGACACAAAAAACTCCAAAAAATCAAACCGGACGTCCGGGGCTTGTTTTTCGACTTATTCGAAGCTCAACCAATGATTTTAGGGCCAAATACGGGAAAACGCTTAGTTTGTGTCGGTTTTTGTAGCGGAGCGGTCGGCGTCCTGTGCGAAATAGGCGCGCACTAGCGGGATCGTAATCGGGCGTTTCAGCGACAACGAAAGCCGATCTAGCCCCGCAATCGTCTGGCAGAGCGCGGCAACGTCCCGTTTTGTATGAGTTAAAACGTAAGTAAGCACTTCTTTGCTGATCGCGATGCCGCGTTTTTGTGCGTATTCCGCGAGCAGCGTCGGCAGCTCGTCTTGCGGTGCTGCGTGTACTTCAAAAATAAGCCCGCTCGCCAAACGGGTGCGCAAATCGTCTCGAACCGGCCACAGGCGCGGTGATTTAGAGCCAGTCGCCAAAAAAAATCCGCCGCCTGGGACGACGTGGTTGAAGGCATTAAACGCCCATGCTTGCTGCGCTTCGTTGAGCCGATCGGCGTCGTCGATGAGCACAACTGTGGATTCCACAAACGGGGATTCGGGAAACGATTCGCCAGCGTTCAACCGAATCGCCCCATAGAAACGGGCATTAAGCTCGGAAAAAAAAGCAGACAATAAATGTGTTTTTCCGCAATTCGCGCCGGACCAAAGCGACGTAACGCCGGAAAGCTTATCTTCCTGCGAAAGTGCGTATAGCCGGGTCACGAGTTCTGCGTTGTGACCCACCAAAAAGTTGGCAAACGAGGGCGGTTCCGCCTCGAACCAGTCGAGAGGAAGCTGCGGCGAGAGCGCACTCACGATGCCGGAGGTGCGAGCTGGGGTGGCGGGTCGGAAGCCACTCGTCGTCGCAACAGCCGAAGCGCGACCAATAGTGCGGCCGAGAGCGGCAGTGCGAGCAGCACGCCGACAAAACCAAAGAGCTGACCGAACGCCATTAACGCGAATATGACGGCGAGTGGATGTAGCCCAATCCGATCGCCAACAAGGTACGGGACGAGTACGAAGCCCTCGAGGATTTGACCGACCGCAAAGACCGCGGCCACCGCGAGGATCGGCCCCGGCGTCGAGAACTGGGTGAGTGCGGCGAGCATGCCGAGAATAAGACCCAGCCCGAAGCCAACATAGGGAATAAACACCAAAAGCCCGGTGACGAGTCCGACCGGCAGGGCGAATTCAAGACCGACGATTTTGAGCGCGACGCAGTAGTACGAGGCAAGTGCAATCATGACCAGCCCTTGACCGCGCAGAAACTCCGACAGCACGCCATCGATCTCGCGGGCGAGCTCACGCACCGTTGATTTCATCGCTCGCGGCATGAGCGAATCTACGCCCTCGATGACCTGCGGCCAATCGCGCAGCAGATAAAACATGACCACCGGAATCAAAGTGAGATTAACCAGCAAGGTAATCAACACCTGTCCACCGAGCTTCGCCGATCCGGCAATGCGTGAGGTGATGTCGCTCACTACGCTCTTGTTCTCTGCAGCGAGCGTTTTGAGCTGCGAGAAATCGAGCGAGAGCGACAAGCCAAACGTCTGATTGATCCACGGCAGCCATTGACTTTGCGCGCGGGCGAGCAAATCGGGGAATTTCTCGGCGATGCTCGCGACCTCGTTGGAGATGAGCGGTGCGACCACGAGCACCATGCCGGCCATAAATCCGACAAACGCAACAATCACTACAACGGCACCCGCCGCGCGCGGCACCCGCTTCAGCGCGAGCCAGGCGACAATCGGCGCGCCAACGTAGGAGAGGATTGCACCGAACATAAACGGCGTCAGCACCGGCGAGAGCGCCTGGATCAGATAGCCGATTAACACCAATCCGGCGATTGCGCCGAATGCATGCCACGACGGCGAGAGACGCTGCCACCAGCTCAGGCTAAATAAGCCGGTTGCGTTTTCGCCGGAATTGCTGCCCTGCGGCAGCTCGGGCGCGACGATCGGCGCGGCTGGGGTTGCCGGTGCGACGTTTGCGCTCGCGGCGATAGCCGCGTCGTCGGTTACCTGCGCGGCAGCGGCAGGCGCATCGTGCTCCGGCAAACTAGAATTCTCTTTTGGCTGCGTGTCCATCGTGGATGCAGATTAGAACATGAGCGCTTCCTCCGCAAACACCGCGTCCGATGCCCTGACCTACGACAAGGCGGGTGTCAAATACGATCAAGTCGATCCGGTGAAATTGCTCGCGCAACAAAGCGCGAAGGCGACCGCGCAGCACGTCGCGGCGCATGGCTTTCCCGAAGTGAGCGCTTCGCGCGGCGAATCAGCCTACGTGCTCGATATCGGTCACGCGTACCTCGCCTCCATCGTTGAATGCTTGGGCACAAAGGTGCTCGTGGCGGATGCCGTGTATCGCGAAACGGGCAAGAGTTTTTACGCAGCGATTGCGCAAGACACGATCGCCATGGCGGTCAACGACTTGATTACGGTCGGCGCGACGCCGCTCGTGGTGCAGGCGTATTGGGCCGCCGGCGGCAGCGACTGGTTTAACGATCGAACCCGCGCGGCTGATCTAATTTCCGGCTGGAAGGCTGCGTGCGATGTCTGCAAACTCTCCTGGGGCGGCGGCGAAACCCCGGCGCTCGCGGGCGTTGTCGAAGGCGACACGATCGATCTCGGCGCATCTTGCGTCGGTCTTGTGCAACCGAAATCGCGCCTTTCCTTGGGCGAGAAACTTGCACCCGGCAACGCAATTGTGCTGCTCGCCTCAAGCGGCATTCACGCCAACGGCGTCTCGCTCGCGCGAAAGCTTGCAGAGCGTTTGCCGAAGGGCTACCAAACCGATATCGCGCCGAACGAAAAATCGGGTCAAACCTTTGGCGAGGCGTTGCTCGCGCCGACGACGCTCTACGCGCCAGTCACCGAAGCGCTTGCCAACGCAGGCATTGCGGTGAACTACACGGTCAATATCACCGGTCACGGCTGGCGAAAACTGCTACGCCACACCAGCGAATTCACCTATCGAATCCGCGAAATTCCGCCGGTTCCTCCGGTGCTCTCGTTCATGCAACGCGAAGCAAAGCTCGACAATACCGAAGCCTACGGCACGCTCAATATGGGGGCGGGTTTTGCGCTCTTCGTCGATGCGAAAGACGCCGAGCGAACCGCGCATATCGCCCACACCTGCGGCATTGAAGCCTGGGTCGCGGGCAGCGTCGAAGCGGGGCGCAAACAGGCGATCATCGAACCGATTGGCGTGACCTATTCGGCCGACGACTTGAAGCTGCGCTGACGACAATGACCCGCAAACGCATCGCCATTTTGATTTCCGGGCGCGGATCGAACCTGCCCGCATTGTTTCGCGCCGATTTGGGTGGCGATATCGTCGCGATCGGAAGCAACAAAGCCGACGCCAAGGGCCTCGATCTCGCGCGCGATGCAGGCATTCCAACCTTCGTCGTGAGTCATAAGGCATTCGCGACGCGCGAAGCCTTTGACGCGGCGATGGTTGACGAGCTCAATCGGCATCGGCCGGATCTTGTCGTGCTGTCCGGCTTTATGCGAATTCTCACGCCTGTTTTCGTCGATGCGTTTGCGGATCGCTTGGTGAACGTCCATCCGTCGTTGCTGCCGAGCTACCCGGGTCTTGACACCCATCGCAAGGTCATCGACGAGGGCGTGAAAATTGCCGGATGCACGGTGCATTTTGTGAATGGTGAACTCGACGGTGGACCAATCATTGCGCAAGCTGCGGTCAACGTCGAAGAAGACGACACGCCGCAGATGCTGCAACAAAAGGTACTCGCCCAGGAAAACCAGATATTGCCGTACGCCGTGCGACTCTTTTGCGACAATCGCCTGCAGATCAATGGCAAGCGCGTTCGCGTGCTTCCGGTCGCCGCGCCCGCCTAGCGTCAGCGAAATCCTTTTTTCAATCGTTTAACGGGCTTATGTCCACGCCCAACGCCGAAATCGAAGCCACCGAATCCGTTACTCGCGATGATGCGCGGTACGCGCTGGTGCGCTCGCTGGCGAAACGTCAGGGCTGGTTTGCAACGCCCACGCGCAAGCTCACATTTGCATTGCTCGCCTCGCTCGCGCTACATCTCTCGTTTGGCACGTTAATCGATGCCGAGCCGCCCGAGGAAAAGATTTTGCCGCTAAAGGCGCAGTTCATGAAGCTGCCACCGCCACCGAAGGCAGCCGTTGCGACAACGACTTCGTCGAAACCAAAGCCGCGTCCGAAACCCCAGCCGAACGCTGCTGTGGCGGCACTGCCGGGCATCGAGCCACCGCCGGTCGAGTCGTCGCCGCCGGAGCCGGTGGTTGCGAAGAAGGATGAGCCAGTTCCTGAGACAAAGCCCGAGCCGATTGCTGAAGCGGTCTCCGAAGCTGCCCCCGGAAAGATAGACGATCCCGGCGTGCCGCCAGCGCCGCCGGAGGCGGAGGGATCACTACCACCGAAGAAAATTCTGCTTGCATACACCGTCTCGCTCGGCGAATCGAAGAGCGAGATCGGTCCGGTGCAGCTCATTTTTACCCACGAGCAGGGCAAATATCGGCTGAAGCTCACCGGGCGTGCGCGGGGGATCGCCGCAATTCTGTACCCCGGTGCCTTCACCGGAGAGTCTGAGGGTGTCATCACCACCGAAGGACTGCGTCCGGATCGCTATGTCGAAGAGCGCGGTTCGCCCGACAAACGGCGCGAAGCGGTGTTTGACCATGCCGCGAAGAAAGTCACGATCCCGGGGGAGACGCCGCTGGCAATTGACGGCGCGCCGCATGATCCCCTGACCTGGATCGTGCAGTTCTACTTTGCGATGCCAAAGACGCAACAAGCAACCTTCACCGTCGCAAGCACCCGCCGGGTCGATGTTTATCTGATGGAGCGTACCGGACGAGACAACATCGCCACGGCGATTGGCAATGTCGATGTTGATCTCTGGAAGGCAACGCGCAAAGCGCGCGCCGACGGCTCAGGCACCGGTGGTTCAGCGCAGTTTTGGCTCGCCCCTGAGTGGCATTTCATTCCGTTTCAGGTGAAGCTGGTCGATGCGCGGGGGCGGAGCGCGAATTTCGAACTCACTTCGATCACCACTGAATAGAAAATTAACTATCTGTTTTATTGCCGCATTCCATAATGCAAATTGTCAATTTACGATATCTATCAATAACCTAAAGAAAATTCACAAAATCTTTGTTTTAATGGGCGGAAAGTCACAGCGCTGATTTAGATTTTACGCTTCGTCTACTTTTGACACGCCGACCAGCGCGCGGATCGGCAATCCGCCTACGAGAGTTCGAACACCATCGGCACGTTCACCCACATCGCCTCGGCGACGCCACCGCGTTTGCCTGCGACAAACTTCCACAGCCGTACCGTCTTGATGGCCACCTCGTCTAGCCGCTCGTAGCCCGAGCTTCGCTGCAACTCGACTCGCTCTGGCACACCATCGACGCCGACCAAGACCCGCAGCAGCACGCGCCCCTGCTCGCGCAGCCTTTTGCTGATTGGCGGATATGGCGGCGCGGGGTTGTTCAGATAGTCGGCCGACGACGAAGGCAACTCGATTTTTGGTAGCGCGACAGCGATTGCAGTCGGGGTCGCAACCGAGATCGTAGGCGCTGTGTTTGTACTCGCCGGTATGGGCAGCGCAACCGAGCTCTCCCGGGACAATGACTCCTGCGGCGCGGGCGGTGCCGTCGTCTCGCTCGAAGGCATTGGTGTGGGGTTCGCAATTTCAGGCTCACGCGCCTCGGCGATCGGCACCACACGGTGCGCTGTGAGATGCGGCGTTGGCGCGCGCGATTTCGCCGCTACAGTCGCCGACCGAATATCCAGCGCAACCGGGTCGGACAACAGGGCAATCGCCATCGGCTCGGTGCGGGCGAGCTCTATTTTTGGTCGATCTAGTACGTGATTCCAGGCGATCGCGATCACCGCGAAATGGGCGGCGGCAATCGTCGCGAAACCGATGCCGCGCTGGCGCTGACGAGACTGCAATTGGGGGGCGACAACTTGCATGTGACGCGCCCAAAGCAGCCGTGTTGCATCCTCGATCGGCGCGACCACGCTCATGCCTCAGCCCACATGCGCAGCAGGTTGTGGTATGTGCCGGTGAGCGCAATACTCGATTCGTCGTCGCCATGCGCCGCCCGCAAGCGCATGATGGTGGTGTCCAGATCGAAAAGCAATTGTCGCGCGGTCGCATCGCGCACCATGCTCTCGATCCAGAAAAAACAGGCGAGCCGCACGCCTCCCGTCACCGGCAACACCTCGTGCACCGTGCTGCCCGTGTAGACGATGGCGTCGCCCGCTGCGAGTTTGATCGCGTGGTCGCGAAAGCCGTCTCGAATCAAAAGTTCGCCGCCTTCGTAGTCTTCGGGCTGGTTCAGAAACAAGGTGCATGAGATGTCCGTGCGAATCCGCAGCCCGGAGTCGGGTGCGAAGCGGATCGCGTTGTCCACATGGGCACCGAACGCGTTGGTCGCGCCACTGTAGCGATTGACCCGAGGCGGAAATACGCGCTTCGGAAGCGTGGCCGAAAAAAAGACGGGATGCCTGTCAAACGCTTGCAAGACGATTTGGCGGATCGCCCGCATCGCCTCGGACTCGTGCGCAAGTTGCTCGTTGTTCTTCACCGCTGCCGCTTGCGCGCCAGCGCTGTCGCCACCGCGTTGCCATTGTGCGCGACCAAGCTCGGCATGGATCGCGCGAAGCTCGCCGGGGTCGAGGACGTTTTTGATTTCTCGCAGCATCTCTTAAAACCCCATGTTGAGGTTTAACTGCAAGAGTCGCCCGGCGCCCGGCACGTAGTGCCCCCGATAGAGTGCATCGGCGTAGTATTTGTTGGTTGCATTGACCACATTGGCCTTGAGCGTGAAGCGATCATCGAACTTGTATTCGGAGAACAGATCAAGCGTGGCGTAGCTCGGCGCTTCCCATGATGGCGCGGTCACGTCGGCGGGCGCTTGGCGCGAGCGGAAGTTCACGCCGCCGCCAAGGCGAAGTTTTGGTGTGAGTTGATACGTGGTCCAGATTGCTCCGCTGTGCTTTGGGCTCAAGCCCGGCCGATCGCCAACCCGATTGCCGACTGTCGTGACCGTGCTCGCCGCTTCGTCGACGCGTGCGTTCGGCGTCCACACGTACGAGAGAAATACTTCCCAGTCTTTTTCAATACGACCGGCAATGTCGATCTCTGCACCTGAGCTATGACGTCGACCCGAAAGCAGCAGTCGGGTTGCCGCAGTGTCGGGGTCGAGGTTGCGCTCGTTCTTCTTTACCGCGTGAAACAGTGCCACTCGCGTTGAAAGCTGCTTGTTCGCCGACTCAAGCCGCGCGCCGAGCTCGAAATTCACGCTCGATTCCGGCGGTGTATTTGCCGAGAGCGCGTTGTATGAGTAGGTGTCGCCCGAGGTATTGAATGAGCTGCCGTAGGAGAAGTGGTAGGACTGCAACTCACTCGGCTGAAACAGCAATCCGACGCGGTGACTGAACTTTGAAATTTTTTGTCGATACGATGTGGTCGTGGTCGGCTCGGCAGCCGCAGTCGGAATCGCGTAATTGTTGTAGCGTCCGTCCAGATTGTCGTAGCGCAAGCCGCCGACGAACTTCCAGGCGGATGCGAATTCGACGGTGTCTTGCGCATAGGCACCCCACGCTTTCGCAACAAAGTCGTTGCCTACGCGCAGTACGCGCGTCGCCTCGTCAACGCTCGCCCCGTCATCGGGTGTGCCAATCGCCGTCGTAGGTTTCGCTAGAGTCACGCCGCCCTGTGCGGCACTACGCGCGGCAAATACGGTGCGATCGTCGCGGGCAAAATCAAATCCCGCGAGCAGATGATGTTTCATGCCAAACGCGGCAAATTTGCTGCTCAGGTCCGATTGCAGTTGGGTGGTGTCGAGATCTTGAATCTTCAGGTTGGTGCCGCGCGTGAGCCCCGTTGTGCCAGCTAAATTGGCGAGCGTCGCAAAAGGCGGTTGCGGCACCCCGGGCGTTGCCGGAGGCGTGCCTGGGGGCGGCGCGAAACGAATTGCACTGGCACGCAGATCGCGTTTGTAGGCACCTTGCCGCAGCTGTGTCTTTACTTCGGTGTCGCTTCCGAAGCGATGAATGTGCGAGAGGGTTGCAACCGTCGCTTTGCCAGCGTTGTAGTCGCTTGCGAGCCCGTAGTAAGCCTGCGGATCGAGACCAGGGATGATCGTGTTGCCCGCACTCGTGGCCGCCGCTGTTGGGCGAATCCAGGGCAAGCCGTAGTTGATGCCGTTGTTGTTGTCTAAGTAGAAAACGCTTGCCTGAAATTCGTCGCGCTCGCCAATCCCATGGCGGATCGCGGCGGCGATGCCTTGCTTGTCGATGCTGCTACCCGCGCCGTTGTTGTCGGCTTTGGTGTGCATCGCCGTCACCCGAACGGCGGTGTCTTCGGCGACACGCTGGTTGATGTCGGCGGTGACGCGTCGATAGGCGTAGCTGCCTAAGGTGAGCGAGAGACTACGTTCATCCAGGCGATGCGGCGCTTTGCTCACCTGGTTGGCCACGCCACCGGTTGAGCCGCGCCCAAAGAGCATCGACGCCGAACCGCGCAGCAAATCGAGCCGATCCAAATTGAACGTATCGCGATCGTAAAACGCTGCGTCGCGCATACCGTCAAGGTAAATGTCACCGGTCGTTGCGAGCGAAAAACCGCGCAGACGAATGTCTTCCTCGCCGCCTTCGGCCGCCTGAAAGGTCACACCTGCCGTGTTATGCAGCACGTCCTTGACGGTGTCCAGGTTTCGTTCGTTGATGAGCTTTTCGGTGACCACGGTAATCGATTGCGGCACGTCGCGCAGCGGTTGATTGCCCTTGGCAGACGTGGTGGTCGTCGCTTGAACGGCGTCTTTGCCGAGCGGTGCTTCGGCTTTTTCTTTCACGACGACCGGCTTGAGCGTGGTCTCGGGATTGTCGGAGGCATTGCTCGGGCGCGGCGCAGGTTGCGGGGCTTGGGCGTGACTGCCTGCGGCGGCGAGCGTTTGCAGGGCAGTGGCGACCGCGCCTGCAATCAGGCGTTGCTTCATTTCGATTGGGTTCATTTTGCGTGCGGGAGATCGCTTTCGGTATTAACAATAACGATTGTATTGCAAATACGAATGACTCGCATTACGAAAACATAAACTGGAAATCACACTTGCGGCAAGGTCGCAACGCGTATCGCTATTGGGAGTAGCCGCTAATGCCCTGTAAAAGCGAGCTTACGTGAACTTTTAAAAACATTTCGATTGCATGTGCAATCAACACGTCAAACAAGTTTTTAGGGGCAAGCGCGCGATTCGCTGTTTTACTTTGCGTAAACTAGGTCTCGAAGAAAGAGCGAAACCTGCGGTACGTAGGTAATGATCAGCAGGCAGCCGAGCACGACCAGTACGAATGGAATTAACTGTCCGATGATGCGGTCGAGCGAAATTTTCGCGACGGTGCACGCCGCAAACAGATTCACGCCGAACGGTGGTGTGATCATGCCGAGCGCTAAGTTGACGACCATGATGATCCCGAAGTGAACCGGATCGATGCCGAAGAACACGGCGACCGGTGCCAAGATCGGCGCGAGCACGATGATCGCTGCGCTGGTTTCAATGAACATGCCGATCAAAAAAAGCGCGGCGTTTACACCAAGCAAAAAAATCATCGGGTTTTGCAAGACGTCCTTCAAAAACACGCCGATCGCGTCGGGAACGCCTGCGCGCGTAATCAAAAACGCGAAGAGCCCAGCGTTGGCAATGATGAACATGATCACCGAAGACGACACGACGGACTTTTTGAAGATGGTCGCGAGGTCGACAAATTTGATCTCGCCGTACACCACCATGCCGACAAAAAGCGCGTAAATCACCGCGACGGCCGAAGCTTCGGTGGGTGTGAAAACTCCGCCGTAAATGCCGCCCAAAATAATGACCGGCATCATGAGTGCATAAGCCGCGCGACCATTAAGCGCCGCACGCACTTTCGGCCAAAACGAGAGCACGACGAAATAGGCAGCGAAAAGTGTAATGCCAACCAAATCTGTCAAGCGATCATGATTCGGATCGGTCGCGTTGCCTTGAAAGAGCAGCGGGCCGATGAATTTATTGCCGACCAGCAAAATGCCAACGCCAATCGCGATCACGCCAAGATCAAGAAATGCGGTCAGCAGCGGCAGGCGACCGTCGCCATCGGTTTTGCCCCAGCCTCTGCGTTTGCAGAGTAAATACACGTAGAGCATGAGCGCGCCGCCAATCAAAAAACCAGGCCCGAAGCCCGCGATAAAGAGCTCGCCAATCGAGACCTCCGCCGACACGCCGTAGAGAATCATCGGAATCGATGGCGGAATGATGACGCCGAGCTCCGCGCTGGTCGCTTGGAGTGCAGCCGCCCAGGTGGTCGGATAGCCATGTTTGATCAGTGCGGGAATCAGAATCGCGCCGATGGCGAAGGTCGTTGCCACAGACGAGCCCGACACCGCAGCAAAGATCATGCAGGTGAGTACGCAGGTCAT
>JAAFJI010000092.1 GCA_013298045.1 Betaproteobacteria bacterium | reverse complement strand
CCGGTGAGATCACCGCAATCGCACGATCAACGAAATCGGGATAGAGTACCGCCCATTCCATCGCTTGAATGCTGCCCCCGGACGCGCCTGCGACCGCTTGCAATTTCTTCACGCCGAGCGAGTCGACAAGCGCTTTGTGGACGCGCACCGAATCGCGCATCGCGATCACCGGGAAGCTCATGCCATACGGCTTGCCGGTGTCGGGATTGATCGACGATGGGCCGGTGGTCGTGACCATCGGATCCTTGGTGTTTAAGTTCGAAAGCGTGTCGGCGCTCACGACGAAATACTTGTCGGTGTCGATCGCTTTGCCGGGACCGATGATCGAATCCCAATATCCCGCCGCCATATCGCTTGGTTTGTACTTACCCGCTGCGTGCGAATTTCCCGAGTAGAAATGCGCGATGAATACGGCGTTATCACCCGCCGCGTTTAACTTGCCGTAAGTTTCGTAGCCGATCTTGACTTGCTTGATCGTCTTGCCGCCGAAGGTGGCGTAGCTTGTCAATTCGAAGACTTTTTTCTCGGTGATGAGCGCAGGTGGTGCCGCGCTGGCGGGCGCTTGTGCGAAGGCACCCGAGTGGGCGAACGCGAGCGCGAGGCTCGCAACGAGAATGCGCCCCATCGCGCGAGTGGAATGAACGGCTGAAGATGTCATGAAGAACCCCACTTGTTTGAACCGACGGCGACCGTGCGTCGACATCACTCGGTTATAGCATCGCAAACGCGCACGATGCGCTCGGAGCGCTCACTACAATCGATTCGGTCGAATTGCCCATCGGGAAATGCTCAACGAGTCCCGGGTTTCCTTCGACAGATCAGCTGCGTACTGTTTAATTCGGTCACCGCCGCCCGCCTCGGCCTCCACCCACTCCCAATTTTTGATGAACGCCACGCTCACACTCGTTTCCGCCGACTGGATCGTCACGCCACGCGAAGACGGCGTGGCTACATATCGAGATGCCGCATTATTATTTGACGAATCTGCAAAAATTAAGTACATCGGTCCATCGGAAAGTCTTGATTTCGATATAAAAAACAGGGCATTCGGCGATATTGCTGATTCGGGTATTCGTCGAATCGTGCTTGGTCCGCGGATTCTTTGTCCCGGTCTCGTCAACGCGCACACTCACGCGGCGATGGCGCTGCTGCGAGGCGCGGCGGACGACCTGCCACTCATGCAGTGGCTACAGACGCGGATTTGGCCGATGGAGGCAGCGCTAGTCGATTCGCATTTTGTCGAAGTTGGCACCCGCCTCGCTGCGGCCGAAATGCTGCTTGGCGGCACGACGACCTGCGCCGACATGTATTTCTATCCGGCGGACGCCGCGCGCGCGTTTATCTCGATGGGGTTGCGTGCGCAGCTCGCCATGCCGATCATCGAGTTCCCAACGCGCTATGCAGCCGACGCCGATCGCTACCTCGCGCTTGCGCTCGAAACGCGCGACGCGCTCAAGGGCGAGGCGCTGCTCTCCTTCGCGCTCGGCCCGCATGCGCCGTACACGGTGAACGACAACACCTTCGAGCGAATCGCTGCGTACGCAGCCGAGCTCGGCATTCCCATTCACACTCACCTTCAAGAAACTGCGGCCGAGGTGGACGAATCGCTTGCAAAGCACGGCGAGCGACCGACAAAGCGCATGGAGCGACTCGGTGTGCTCTCACCCGATTTCGTCGGTGCACACGGCGTCCACCTGAATGCCGAAGACATCGCGCGGCTGGCAAAAAACGCAGGCAATATCGTGCACTGTCCGTCGTCGAATTTAAAGCTCGCGAGCGGCATCGCACCAATTGCCGCACTCGTAAAAGCGGGCGTGAATGTCGCCCTCGGCACCGACGGCGCGGCGAGTAACAACCGCCTCGACATGTTCGAGGAAATGCGACTTGCCGCGCTACTCGCCAAAGTGCAGTCCAGCGACGCGAGCGCGCTCCCCGCAGCAAGCGCGTTTCGAGCGGCGACCATCAACGGTGCCCGCGCACTTGGGCTCGCTGAGCTTACCGGGTCGCTCGAAGTCGGCAAAGCCGCTGACTTCATCGCCGTCTCCTGCGACGGCATTGGCATGCAACCCATGTTCGACCCGGTATCGCACCTTGTCTACACCGCCTCGCGCGCAGAGGTCACGCATGTTTGGGTCAACGGCGAGATGCGCGTCGCCGACGGCGCGTTGACTGACGACGCGCAGCGCGCAGTCGACGGTGATCGAGTAGCGCGTATGGACATCGCTTCGAGAATCGCCGAAATGCGCACGCGCTGACCCATCATTTGAAGCGCTACTGCGATGTGTGGCGACCGAGATAACATTCGCCTGGGGCGTTTGCCTGTGTGCATGGGGTTTTGGATGTCGTTCGTTATTCGCTGCTGCGCGACCGCTGTGATGCTGGCGGGCTTTTGCTCTGCTCAGGCGCAGGTTCTCTGGAACACCACGCTCAACTCGGCCGAAACCGCGCTGCCACTCAATCGTTTAGCCGTCGTCAGCGGCGAGTCGGGCGCAGTTGTTTCAAGCTCTTATGCACCGACGTCGGAGCTCGCGCGGGTTCGGGTCGTAAAAACGTCCGCAGCCGGTCAGGTGACCTGGGTTCGATGGGTGGACGGGAGTCCGCTCGTCCGTGGTGCGTCCCTTTTTGCGCACCCCGACGCCTCAATCAGCCAGGTGGTAGAGCGCAACGGTCAGTTGTGCGTGGTGAACTTCACAGGCAACGGTGTTAGCCGCGCAAACTACTGCGTTGCCGGATCAATCGCCGCGAATGTAGCGACCACGCAAACTCCGGATGGCTCGCTCATCATCGGTAGCGGATATTCAGAGCGCAGAGTTACGAAATTCGCGGCGAATGGAGTTGCGATTTGGAGCGCATCCAACCGGTCGAACTCTTCAAACTATGTGATCGGTAGCGGTTTGGATTCAAGCGCGAACTATTACGAGCTCGCTGGGGGCACGCTCACAACCCGACGCACAAGCGACGGGGCACTCCTGAGCAACGCTACGCTGGCCGAAACATCAAACATTTACCTTAATGACGGGCAAACCCGCCGAGTAGTGGCGCGGTCAAATGGCGATGTGGTTGTAATCACCTCAGTAACCTACACGAGCAACGCTGTGCTAACTCAAGTCAATCGCTACGCCGCCGACGGTGCGAAGCGATGGCAACGTACCCTGACTTTCCCGGTCAGCCAGGGATACAGCAGCGATGCGGTCGTGTTGGCCGAAGGCACCGATGACGTAATCGTCGCACGCGTAGGACAATCGTCCGACAGCGGCAGCGAACTTGCGCGTCTAGATGCACAGGGAGCTATCGTCTGGCAGCGCCACCTCTCCCGCATCGCCTTCATCCTGCCGTACTCGCAGGGTCTAAAAGCCATTCGCACCGATTTTGACGTCAACGCGAGCAATTCTTATATTTTCCCGCTAGCTTCGAGCGACGGCAGCCTCGGTACTCCTATCATTTACTCACGCAACGATCCGTATGCTGCGAACTCGTGGTTTGCGTTAGACGATGCGATTGTGGCCGCATTCCAAAGCACGGGTGGCATACCTTCGGCATCCTACGCGGAAGAGTTGGCATCGACGATGGTGTACCTCCCGCAGACCAATGCTCAAAGGTGGCTCACGCAAGCGAAAGCCGTCCCTAACGCGCGTATTTCCCAGGGTAGCTGCCTCATGCCTAGGCTCGCGCAATCAAACCCCGCGACATGGTGGTCGCGTGTTGAGCGCAATCAATTCAACGGTTTCCAGAACTGGTTGACGAACTGGTTCGGGCGCGGTGCCGCTGACGGCACAGGTACCGCACAAACGCCGGAACCCGCCTCCAATTGCGGCTATCCCTTGACCGACGATGGTGGCCAGGTCGTGATCTCGCAGGGGCTGTTTCCGAGAGCGAAAAAACTCAGCGCCGAAGGCAACCTCGTCTGGCAAGTACAGGGGGATCTCTCGCCAACACAATATGGCGGGTCTGAGTCGATACAGGCGTCAAATTCAATCGGCGACACGGTGTATGCGTTTGGAAACCTCGTCGGACGCGTCTCGGCGCTCGGTGTACGCGCCTTCGAGACGCTAACCGGCCGCACCGGACCACGCTATCTCGCGCTCGATACGGCGGGCAATTCAGTTGTCGCCTACAACGACAGTGCACCTGCGGTCGTAAAGATTTCTCCTTCGGGAACGATTCTCTGGACACGGGTATTGGACGTCCCAGGGTGCGATGATCGACTCGGTGCAGTTCGACAGCTCGCGAACGGCGAAACACTCGTTATGACCCAGTCTTGCGGCGAAGGACGCCTGTATCGTCTCGCAACAAATGGCAGCGTACTGTGGCAGCGCATCGTATCTGGCACCGCGTCACGACCGTATGTTCAGTTGGGCACGCTAGCTGAAGATGCCACGGGTAACCTGTTTGCCGGTGGCTGCATCGGCAAACAACAGAGTGCGCCCGATACAGCCTCGCAATCGCTGCTGGTTTCCTGGAGCGCCAGCGGTTCCGAGCGTTGGAGTGCGCAAGCAGACTTGGCGGGCGCAACTTCTGATTGCGTCAGTTCGATCGGTGTCAATAGCGACGGCCTGGTGTTTGCCACTGTGAGCACCGGGGACGCGAACGCCCCGCTCTTATGGTCGTTGTCAGCTACCGGCGAAGAGCGCTGGACACACCGCGACGCGATGTCGAATCCTGCGGCAAACGACGCAGAGGGCATGATCGACGAGAGCGGCAACTTCGTTGTACTCGGTCAGTCGTTCCACGACGAATTCGGTGGAGTGCGGGTGTCGCTGCGAAAGATCGACGCGAGCGCCATCGGCAGCCCGCTGCGAGTCAAATTTCTTGAAGTGCCGACATCGGCAACTGGTGCAAGAGTGCCGTTTTCGATTCGCATCGGATTGCGAACGCAAGCCGATCAGCCGTCTTCTTCGGCCAGTGCGCAGATCGTACGTATCGGCGTATTCACCGGAGACGGGCAACTCAGTGGCAACGTTCAATGCGAAATTGCCATCGGCGCGAGCGAATGCACGATCGC
This sequence comes from Betaproteobacteria bacterium, assembly GCA_013298045.1. Lineage (GTDB taxonomy): Bacteria > Pseudomonadota > Gammaproteobacteria > Burkholderiales > Casimicrobiaceae > Casimicrobium. The sequence continues at coordinate 8,678 of JAAFJI010000092.1, read as the reverse complement.
CGATGTCTTGTATGACCTTGTGGAATCTGGCGTCTCACTTGCGGCGTGGGTAGACGGTAGCGCACGCGCGGTGTCGCCGTCGCTTTCATTCGTCCGCGCAAGCACCGCCACTAGCCTCGCGATCGACGCGACGCGTGCGCTAACCGCCTTCGATGTGCAAACGCTAATAGCGCGGGTGACCTCACCCGCGGCGAAAACGTCGGGCACACCCGGCTATCTCGACGGACCATCGCCGGCGCTCGGCGACGGGATAAGAAATTGCAACGGCGGCGAACCAGGTGTATTTTCGGTGCTCGAACGTCGCTGCGACTTCCTAGTGCGCACCGTTTCGTTCCCGATTACAGCGCGGTTTGTTGCGTTTGCCGATCACCTTGAAGGTTCGGAGGCAACCCTTCAATCTCCTCTGATCGGCAAAGCACAACCCGTGATCTCGGTGGCCGCCGACCCTTCGAATACGATGATTGGAGGCGATCGCTTGCGCTTTCGCGTTATGTTGCAGACTCCGTCCAACTTTAACCTCGTGCCATATGTTCCAAGAGCTCAGTTGATCGTATCGAATGGCAACTGCATCTCGACGGTGCAGCCGAGTACGTATACGTTCAACCAGGTCGGCAGCTACTACGTCTGCGAGGTACTGGGGTTGCCGATCGGGACGCATTCGGTCACGTTTTCCTTTGCAGGAAACGACGATCTTCTGCCTGCACAAAGCGTTTCACAAAATGCCACATTGGTCGCAGGCGGCGTGATTCGCGGAACGTCGCGCCCCTGGAACGCGGTCGCCTGCTCGCCCACCCCGGGTGTGTCCTGTTCGAGCACCGGCGCGAACCAGGGGGAGTGGCGTTGCACCGGCCCCGAAGGTATGTCCGGGCAAGTGTTTTTCGTTCCTGACAACGGTCAACCGTATACCTACGCCGATACCCCGATCGCCTTCAGCAACGTTACCGGTCTCCAGTCATACACGAGAACGGTCGGAGCTACTTACGAAAGTACGCAGTGCAGGCTGGATGTCGACGGTGACGGCGCAAAACTCTCATTCACCGACGGCGTCATCATTCTGCGCCGTATGCTTCAATTGTCCGGAGACGCATTGGTTGCAGGCGCGACACACAGCTGTGTGCCGCTCGCACCCGCCGGAATCGCGAGCCGGATTGAACTTTCGGCTTACGATTTCGACGGCGACGGAAGAACTGATGCTGCCACCGACGGGCTCATGCTGTTGCGTGTGCTCATCGGGTTTCGGGGCGACGCGGTGATTGCCAACGCGATTGGACCGAACGCGACGCTCACAACGTGGAACGACGTGAGCGCCGCGTTTTCGACGCGCTGCGGGCTGTATCTCAACTAACGCGGCTCTGAAGCTTGCAACATTTGTCGATTCGCCCGGGAGCGTCCGATTGACAGGCGCGCAACGCGAAGCCTGCTAAATTCACGGGCACTCGACATCGCCCTTTTGCGGATGATCTCGCAAGGCGTTTGAAAGATAACCGCACCATGCAATCGACCACGCACAACACTGACCCCGCTGAACTTGCCAAATTTTCTGCACTCGCCAGCCAGTGGTGGGATCCGCATGGCAAATTCCGTCCGCTGCATGACATCAATCCGCTGCGATTGGCACTGATCGAAAAAACCGTTGGCGGTTTGCGCGGAAAATCGGCAATCGACATCGGTTGCGGCGGTGGGCTTGTTTCGGAAGGGCTCGCGAAACTTGGCGCGAAAGTCACCGCAATCGATATGGCAGGCAAGGCGCTATCGGTGGCGAAGCTGCACGCGCTCGAAAGCGGGATCGAGCTCGACTACCGGGAGGCGACGGCCGAGGAAATGGCGGCGAAGTCGCCAGGCGCATTCGATGTGGTGACCTGCCTCGAGATGCTAGAGCACGTTCCCGATCCGAAGGCCGTGGTCGCCGCTTGCGCGACACTTGCCAAGCCCGGGGCGCATCTGTTCTTCTCCACCATTTCACGCACCCCAAAGGCGTATCTCCTCGCGGTGCTTGGCGCAGAATACGTGATGAATCTGCTGCCAAAGGGCACGCACGATTACGCAAAATTTCTTAAACCCTCCGAGCTGATCGGCTTTGGCGAGGCGGCGGGGCTCGCCCTTACTGACCTGCGCGGGATGGACTACAGCCCGTTTACCCACGTCGCAAAGTGGCAGAGCGACACAAAGGTGAACTACATTGTGAGTTTCATCAAGAATTAATCACTCTTATCTGATTTGCCTCAATAAACATTTGCTTGAAAACATCTGTTTACTGAGTTCACTGCACATTTTTTCGAGCCAGACGCTCCACTTTATGGGGCATCAGGCGTAAAAGTTTGACTACATCACCCAAAGCGATTCTTTTTGACTTCGACGGCACACTCGTCGACAGTGCGCCCGACCTCGCCGGGGCGATCAACGATTTGCGCATCGAACATGGGCTCGTGGCGCTTCCGTACGAGGCGCTACGTCCGTTTGCGACGTACGGCGCGCGAAGCCTGATCAAGGCGGGGCTCGACATGACGCCAGATGACGCGGACTACGAATCAAATCGACAGCGCTTCCTCGCAATCTACGGTCGACGAAAACTCGACAACGCCCGGCTCTTCGCAGGGGTTCTGGAGCTCCTGGTGGCCATAGAGCGGCGCGGTCTGCGCTGGGGCATTGTGACCAACAAAAATTCGCGCCTCGCGGAGCCGATGATTGAGGCGCTGCTCATCGATCGCGCATTTCGTCCGGCAGTGATCGTCTGCGGCGACAGCACGCCCGCGCCGAAACCGAACCCACTGCCTCTCACCACCGCAGCAGCCGCGCTCGATGTCGCGCCCGAAGAATGCTGGTACATCGGCGACGGAGAGAGCGATATCAAGGCGTCGCACGCATGCGCCATGATTTCGGTACTCGCCGCGTACGGTTACGTGAGCGATCTGGCGGTTGCGCGCGGCTGGGGCGCGACCCATGAAATCGACGCGCCGATTGAACTTACTCGTCTCTTGCCGGCGCTGCCGATGGATTCGGTGCATGTCCGGGCCGAGCACTATCGTTGAACTCTTCGTCGGGAACACCCGTTTCGTTTCATGAACCTTCCGTTAACTTTTCGCTTCAAACTGATCGCGCTTGCACCGCAAATTGCAGTCGAAGACGCGCGTGGCATGTTGCAGCTCTACGTCAAACAAAAACTGCTCAAGCTAAGGGAACAGGTCAACGTCTACACCGACGAGGCGCAGCGCGATCTTACCTATCAAATCAACGCCGATCGCGTCATCGATTTTCGGGCGCGCTACACCATGACCGATCGCGCGGGTCGCGTGATCGGCACGATTAAGCAACGCGGGATGAAGTCGCTTTGGAAAGCACACTTCGATGTCGATGACGCGTTCGGTCGCGAATCGTTTTTCATCGAAGAAGAAAATCCGTGGACGCGGATGTTGAACGGCTTCATCGAAGAGATTCCGCTCATCGGTGCGCTCTCGGGCTACATTCTGCATCCGGCGTATCTTGTGAAGCGCGTGGACGGAACAGTCGTGATGAAACTCAAGAAACAACCAGCGCTTTGGGAAGGGCGCTACCAGCTCACCGAGGAAGGCAGCGTCAACGATCAGGAGAAATTGCTGTTGACCTTGTCGGTGTTGATGATGACGTTGTTAGAGCGGTCGAGAGGATAAGCAGAGATGAAGACGCGTACAGTTGTTCTGAGTGGGCTGCTTTGCTTTTTCGTAGGTTGCGCCCAAACACCGCAGCGAGACATCTTTCCACCAGGCGGAACGCGTGACGACGTCGCCGCAAAATGGGGACCGCCTAAGCAAGTCAAAAGGATTGGTAGCCGCGAGCGCTGGGTCTACACGACTGCGATGGAAGGTCGTGAGACGTGGTTCGTCGAGTTCGATACGAATGGACGTGCTAGCAATCCGGTTCAGGTGCTGACAAACGAGCGCATTCTCGGACTGCGCGTAGGAATGAACGTCGACGAAGTCGAAGACTTAATCGGGCCAAAATACTACGAACTTCGTTATCCGTTCAAGAAGGAAGAAGCCGTGCATATCTATCGTTTCCTTCGTAGCGAACGCGAAGCTGTCTGCTTATATGTGCACTACTCCCCGGAGCTGCGAGTCAATGAAATTGGCTACAGACCGGACGTGCTTCGTGTGATTACATTGCAACAAGCCTGCCAGCATTAACAGTTGCCGTCGCGACGCGGCATTAACTCCGACACGAAGCTGCCGCAAACACCCACCGCCTCGGTGCACCGCTGCGCTCGCCTTCGACGACCACCGCTTCGCCTCGTTGAACGCGTCCAATAATTTCGTTTAACACGAATTGACCGCTGGTGATCGTGCGACCTTCAGCGCGCAGCAACGCGTCGCCATCTTGAATGCCGAACGCGGAGGTGATGCCGCCGGTGCCCGTGGCGCGCACGCCGCCACCACCTTCGCTTACGGCAACGATCGGCACGAAGATGCGATTGAAGGTAGACGTTTCTTTCATCAGCGCCGCCGCGACGGTCGTTTCGATGAAAGTCGCGTTCGTGCGATCTTGCGTGCTCAGGCGACAGTTCGTGACCGCGCCAGTGGATGCACCCGGCGCGTTCGCGCCGCTTGCAACTTTCGCAGCATCGTTCGCAGGCGTCTTGAATAGCGCAACCCGCGTCTCCTTGCCACCGCTCGAAACAACGATTGCGTCCTTCTCAATTTTCTTGATCACATCACCGTTCGGCAGCGTTTCGCCCCCAGCGAACGAGGCGGGTTTGTTATTGCTTCGCACGTACACGCGATCATCCGCGATACCGACCAATTGCCATGGCGCATTGTTCGCAGGCGTCTGCGCGGTGGTCGCAACTGGCGCCCTTGGCTTCAAGTCCATCGCAAGTGGCGCGGGCTTCCATGCAGACAATTTCCCCGCTTCACGATCGCCAAACAAGCCGAGCAGAAGCGCAATCCCCCAACCAATGAGTGCGGCCGCGACGAGCCACACGAGCGGCGTGCCCCAGGCTTCCACGCTTTGCGCGATGCCCGGCGACCTATAATGACGGCTTCCTTGAATCATGTTGCTCCGGCCACTCGTTCGACTCGAAAATGAGTCGAAAACTGAAGTTGTTGCGAGAACGAATCGACTGAATCGCCGAATGGTTCGCACCGTTAACGCGATTCTGCCCCAACTGTGAATCCGTATCTCGCGAACTTAAACGAATTTACTTTTACGCGTCTCGCGCGCCTGCTCGCGGGTGTGACGCCGCCAGGCGGCTTGAAGCCAATCAATCTCTCGATTGGCGAGCCGAAACATCCGACGCCACAGTTCATTCGCGACGCGCTTGCGAATAACACGATCGGTCTCGCGCAATATCCACCGACCAAAGGCTCGCCCGAGTTGCGCGTAGCGATTGCGAACTGGATCAAGCGACGTTTCAAGTTGAGCGCGCTCGATCCAGAAACACAAGTGCTGCCGGTGATTGGCACCAAGGAAGCGATTTACTCGCTCACGCAACTCGTCGTCGATCCGACAAAACCGTCACCGACAATCCTGGTGCCAAATCCGTTCTACATGGTGTACGAAGGTGCCGCGATGCTCTGCGGCGCGCAGCCGTACTACGTGAATTTCGACGCGACCTCGGGTGAATACGCGTGGGACAAAGTGCCGGAATCGGTGTGGCAAAACGTGCAGATGGTGATCGTGTGCTCGCCCGACAATCCAACCGGTCGCATCACGTCGAAAGCGCGTTGGCAAAAACTTTTCGAGCTTTCGGATCGCTACGGTTTCGTGATCCTCGCCGATGAGTGCTACAGCGAAATCTATTTTGACGAAGCGAAGCCGCCGCACGGCGCGCTCGAAGTGGCGAACGAACTCGGTCGCACCGATTTCAAAAATATCATCGCGATGGGCTCACTCTCAAAGCGCTCAAACGCGCCGGGTTTGCGCTCGGGTTTCGTCGCGGGCGACAAAAACATCATCGCAAAGTTTTTACATTTGCGCTCGTTCAACGGCTCGGCGATGTCGGCAACTGTATCTGCGGCAAGCGTCGCGGCCTGGAACGACGAAACGCACGTTATCGCCAATCGCGCGGAGTACGCGAAGAAATTTCGCGAGTTGACACCGCTACTGCAGAAGTACACGGCAATTGATATGCCTGAGGCTGCGTTCTATTGGTGGCTTCCCTTGCCGAAAAAATTCGGTGATGACGACGAAGCGTTCACCCGTTCGCTTTTCGAAAAAACTGGCGTTACCGTGATCCCGGGAAGCTATCTTTCGCGCGTCGCAGCCGATGGTTCGAATCCGGGACGATCTTTCGTTCGAATCGCCCTGGTTTCCGAGCGCGAGGAATGCAAAGAAGCAGTTTCTCGTATTACTAATTTTTTTGAGAATTAGCCTTATTTTATAGGGCAACAGACAAGATAGCTATGAGTACACTACAGCAAACCATCGACCAAGCCTGGGAAGACCGCGCGAACCTCTCTCCCGCGAAAGCGCCGAAGGAAACCGTTGACGCGGTTGAATCGGTGATCGCGGATTTGAACAAAGGTCGAGTGCGCGTCGCCGAGAAGCTCAACGGCGAGTGGATCACGCATCAATGGATCAAGAAAGCCGTGCTGCTTTCGTTTCGTTTGAAGGACAACAAGCTCGTGCAAGCGGGTGATCTCGCGTTCTTCGACAAAGTTGATACCAAGTTCGCACATCTTGACGAGGAAAAAGTTCGCGCAGCAGGCGTGCGTATCGTGCCGCCCGCAGTGGCGCGGCGCGGCGCGTATCTCGCGAAGAATGTGGTGCTGATGCCTTCATACGTGAACATCGGTGCCTATGTCGATGAAGGCACGATGGTGGACACCTGGGCAACGGTCGGCTCCTGCGCGCAGATCGGCAAGAACGTTCACCTCTCGGGCGGTGTCGGCATCGGCGGCGTACTTGAACCGCTGCAAGCCAACCCCACCATTATTGAAGACAACTGCTTCATCGGCGCACGCAGCGAGGTGGTCGAAGGCGTTATCGTCGAAGAAAACAGCGTGCTTGGCATGGGTGTCTACATCGGTCAAAGCACGAAAATCTACAACCGCGCGACGGGCGAAGTGCTCTACGGTCGCGTGCCGTCGGGGTCGGTAGTCGTTGCAGGTAACCTGCCCTCCGCCGATGGAAAGTATTCGCTTTACTGCGCCGTGATTGTGAAACAAGTCGACGCGAAGACTCGGAGCAAAACGTCGATCAATGAATTGCTCCGCGGAGATTAACGTGCGTAGTGTTGGAGCGGCTCTGCCGCGACCAACCCCTGCGGTTGTCAAGCTTACGGCGGCAGAGTCGCCCCTACAAATCTGCGATGAGCAACGTCTCGTCATTCGTCCTTCGTCATTCGTGCTTTCCTAACCATGTCCGTCCAAATCAAAAACAATGACGATATCGAGGCCATGCGCAAAGCGGGCAGGATGACGGCTGAAATCCTCGACTACATCACGCCATACGTGAAACCCGGCGTGACCACCGACGAGCTTGATCGTCTCTGCGAAAACTTCGTGACCGAAGTACAAAAAGGCTATTCGCCGAACAAAAACTACGCGCCACCGGGTCATACGCCGTTTCCGAAGTCAATTTGCACTTCACCAAATCATGTCGTCTGCCACGGCATTCCGAGCGACAAGAAACTCAAAGACGGCGACATCTTGAACATCGACGTCGCGATGGTGGTCGACGGCTACTACGGTGACACAAGCCGCATGTTCATGGTCGGCAAACCGACGATTCAAGGTAGACGATTGGTTGATGCGACCTACAACGCCATGTGGCGCGGCATTCGCGCAGTGAAGCCGGGCGCGACGCTTGGCGACATTGGCCACGCAATTCAAAGCTACGTCGAACCGATGGGCTTCTCGGTCGTGCGCGAATTCTGCGGTCACGGCATCGGTCGCAAATATCACGAAGAGCCGCAAGTGCTTCACTACGGCAAACCGGGCACCGGCATGCGCCTGCTCCCCGGCATGATGTTCACCATTGAGCCAATGATTAACGCCGGTAAAGCTGCGACCCGTGTGCTTGCGGATGGCTGGACTGCAGTGACCGCCGACCACTCGCTTTCCGCGCAGTGGGAACACACCATTCTCGTGACCGAAGACGGCTTCGAAGTGACCACGCTGTCTGCGGGCTCGCCACCGCCGCCCACTTTGTAGGGGTGGGTCTGGACGCGCGTTCGTTCTGCTGCACCGCTTCGCGACCGTGCTAGCGTACGCGGGTGCGCGCCTACAATGCTTTTATGTCGTCGCTCGCGGAACTTCGCACCAACTATAAAGCGCAACGCGCGCTCATTTTCGACGCGCTAAGCGAGCCGCACCAGATCGATGCCGCCTTGCGCGCGCACGCGCTTGTGGTCGACGATGTGCTGATTGCACAGTGGCAAAAACACAGCCTCCACGAAACACCGCTGTCGCTGCTCGCGGTGGGCGGCTACGGGCGCGCCGAGCTCTTCCCCTACTCAGATGTTGACATTCTGATTCTGCACAACGGCGTCGACGTCGAATCCATTACCGGCATTCACGCTTTCTTGAGCGATGCGTGGGACTTGGGTTTTGAGATTGGCCACAGCGTGCGCTCGATCGATGAGTGCCTCAGCGAAGCACACGCCGACGCGACGGTTGCCACCGCGGTCCTGGAGCGGCGCGCACTCGTGGTTCACGGCGAGGATTGCGACCAGCTCGACCGACGCTGGAATGAGTCTTTCGACG
>JAAFJI010000091.1 GCA_013298045.1 Betaproteobacteria bacterium | reverse complement strand
TCGCGCGCAGCGAACTAAAGTTGAAGTTGGGCAGCGGCGTGAAGGGAAAGCCGAAATCGTGCAGGGCATTTCGGCAAGCGACACGATTGTGCTCGCAGGGTGGCAGCGCCTGCGCGACGGCGCGCCCGTGCGTGCGGCGGGCGGTGGCGCTGGCGCAGGCAAAGGCGGCGACGCTTTGAAGTCAGGACCGAATACAGACGCGAAACCGGCATCGGAGGCGCAAGGCTCGACGAAGAACGAAGTAGCGAAACCCCCGCCGGCGAGCGCCGACGCGAGCGCAAAACCGAAGCCGTAGTCAGCTCGGACGCGAATTAAATGTACTTATCCGCGCATTCGCTCATAGCCCAATTTAGTCTGGGCATTTTGTAATTTTTATTGAATTTCGATAACTGTTGAAAACTTCGTTAATGCCCAATTCAATTGGGCGTTAACGAAAAAAGTTAGAAATAAACTATTGAAATTCATTCGTAACATTTTTCCTGCGTGAGGTTGCTTTTTTTGACGCAGATTTCGCAGATGACAAATGATGATTTGCGCAGATTTTTTACGAAGCGGCGGCAACAAAAAATCTGCGGCAATCTGCGTTATTTCAGCGGAATCTGCGTCAAAAGAAATCGCTCTGTCAGCTGACGGAGACGACGAATTCAGAGAGAGCAAGAAACCATGAAACTTTTCGACCTTTGCATCAAACGCCCTGTCCTCGCGACGGTGTTGTCCTTGATCGTCGTGTTGCTCGGCCTCATCAGTTATCAGCGACTCTCGGTGCGCGAATATCCGAAGATCGACGAGCCGATCGTGTCGGTGTCAACCAACTACAAAGGTGCGTCGCCCGAAGTGATCGAATCGCAGATCACCAAGACGCTTGAAGACTCGCTCTCTGGCATCGAAGGCGTGAGCCTCATCACCTCGAACTCGCGCTCGGAGCGAAGCGACATCACGGTCACGTTCAAGATATCGAAGGATCCCGACGTCGCCGCCGCCGAAGTGCGCGATAAGGTTGCACGTGTTCGCGCCCGCCTGCCCGACGCAGCCGACGAACCGGTGATCGCGAAGGTCGAAGCCGATTCGTTCCCGGTGATGTGGTTTGCGCTGACATCGGATAAACACAACTCGCTCGAGCTCTCGGATGCAATCAACCGTTTGGTCAAGCCGCGCATGTTGGTGCTGCCGGGGGCTGCGGATTTAAGGCTCTTTGGCGAGCGAAAAACCTCGATGCGCATTTTTGTCGAGCCGCAGAAACTGGCTGCGTATCGATTAACACCGGCCGACGTCGAAGCGGCGCTGCGTTCGCAAAACGTGGAAATTCCCGCAGGCCGCATTGAGTCGCGACTGCGTGAATTCAACGTGCTCGCACAAACCGATTTGCAAACCGCCGAGGAATTCGGTGCAGTCGTGATCTCGCAGTCCGGCGGCTATCCGATTCGCATTCGCGATGTCGCGACGGTGAAAATCGCTGCGGCCGAAGAGCGCGGATTTCAGCGCTTCATGGGTAAAACGGCGGTCGGCTTCGGCATCATTCGGCAATCGACTGGCAATCCGCTGGAGCTCTCGAGAGCGGTAAAGGAGGCGCTCCCGCAAATTCAGGAAACGCTGCCAAAAGGCATGTCGATCGAGCTCAACTACGACAGCTCTGTGTTCATCGCGCAATCGATTAAGGCCGTGTTCACGACGATTGGCGAAGCGGTGTTACTCGTTGCACTCGTGATCTTTTTCTTCTTGCGCAGCTTCCGCGCAACGATCATTCCGCTGGTCACAATTCCGGTGTCCTTGATCGGCGCGTTTTTCGTGATGTATGCATTCGGCTTCACGATCAATACGCTCACCCTGCTCGCGATGGTGCTTGCTGTGGGTTTGGTTGTCGACGACGCGATCGTTGTGCTCGAAAATATATTTCGCAACATCGAAAATGGCATGGATCGCATCCAGGCCGCGCTTGTTGGCACACGCGAAATCGGTTTCGCAGTGATTGCGATGACGCTCACGCTCGCGGCCGTGTTCGCGCCGCTCGCCTTTGCGACCGGACGCACCGGACGGCTCTTCATCGAGTTCGCGCTCGCCCTCGCGGGTGCTGTGCTTGTTTCCGGTTTCGTCGCGCTCACACTCTCGCCGATGATGTGCTCGCTGATGCTTAAACATCAGCCGACCCATTCGCCGCTCTACAACTGGATCGAACGAGGTTTCGATGCGTTTAGCGGCGGCTACAAACGGCTATTGAATTTCGCGCTCGACAACCGCTTAATCGTGATTTTGGTTGCCTTGATCGTTGCGGGCGTAGGCGCGATCCAGTTCAAACTCATCAAAACCGAGTTATCGCCGCTCGAAGATCGAGGCGTGATTTTCGGATTCTTGTCCGCGCCTGAAGGCTCGACGTCGGATTACTTGACCAAGTATGTTCAGCAAGTCGAAGGCATTTACAAACAACTGCCTGAAACACAGGTCTACGGCGGCAACGGCGGATTCCCGAACGTCTCTGACGGCACCGCGATTTTGCGTCTTAAAGATTGGAGCGAGCGCAGTCGTTCGCAGGGTGACATCGCAAAAGAGCTGTTCCCAAAATTTCAAGGCATCGCGGGCGTGCAAGCGTTTCCCTCGCAGCCAGGTTCGCTCGGTCAGTCGCCGCGCGCAAAGCCAATTGAGTTCGTGATACTTGCGCCCGTTCCCTACGAGCAAATGCAGGGCTTTGTCCAGCGCATGCAAGAAGAGATGCGAAAGAACCCCGGTTTCGTGAACATCGACACCGATCTTCGCGTAAACACGCCCGAGCTTCGGGTGCGCGTGAACCGCGATCGTGTGCTCGACATGGGCGCGAGCATCGACATCGTTGGGCGCACGCTAGAGACGATGCTTGGCGGGCGATTGGTCACACGCTTCAAACAAGATGGCGAGCAATACGACGTCATCGTGCAAGTCGCGCGTGACGGTCGCGATACACCAGAGCGCATTAGTGAAATCAATGTGCGAAATCGTGCGAGCGACATGGTGCCGCTTTCAAACTTACTGACCGTTCGCGAAGGCGTGAGCCCTCGTGGGATTGCGCATTTCCAGCGCGTTCGTTCGGCGACGGCCAATGCGAATCTGGCTCCGGGCTTCACACAAGGCGAAGCCATCAAATACATGGAAGATGCGGCCAAACGCGTGTTGCCGACGACGGTGCAAACCGATCTCTCCGGACAGTCGCGCGAGTTCCGCGATTCGTCGAGCGACATCTACTTTGTCTTCCTGCTCGCACTCGGCTTCATCTATCTCGTTCTTGCTGCGCAGTTTGAAAGCTTTGTCGACCCGCTGATCATCATGCTCACCGTGCCGTTGTCGATGACCGGCGCGTTGATTGCGCTACAGCTCACCGGCAGCACGCTCAACATTTACTCTCAGATCGGTTTGATCACGCTGGTTGGATTGATCACCAAGCACGGTATCCTAATCGTCGAATTCGCCAATCAATTGCGTGACAAAGGGCTCGCCGCGCGCGAGGCTGTGATCGAGGCAGCGCATCTTCGCTTGCGCCCGATTTTGATGACGACCGGCGCGATGGTGCTAGGCGCGATCCCGCTCGCGCTCGCGAAGGGCGCGGGCGCGGAAAGTCGCGCCGTGATCGGCTGGGTGATCGTCGGCGGTTTGCTGCTTGGCACGCTGCTCACGTTGTTTGTCGTGCCGACCGCCTACACGCTGCTGGCGAGCAGAAACCGGGGCGAGCGCGATCGGGCGTTCGAGCGCGCAGATCGGACACTGGCTCATCCACAGCCAATTGCGGGAGAATAGCTGCAATAACAGCGAGATAGAGCGCCGGAGCCTCACAAAAGCGGGACGAAACAATAATGAACCTCGTAGCAGGAATTGCGATAAGAGAGCTAAAGCCGATCGACGGTGGGGTCTACCGCGCGTTGATGTTGCGCGGCTATAGCGAGCATCCGAATGCCTTTACCTCAACCTTTGAAGAGCGCGCCACCAAACAGGTGGACTGGTGGAGCCGTCGTCTGCAGGATCCAACCAGCAGCACGCTAGGTGCGTTTGATGCGGGGGATGCCTTGATTGGCACCGTGCGCCTTGAGCAGTATCAGCGCGCGCGCGAGCGGCACAAGATCAAGCTCGCCGCCATGTATGTGCTCAAGGATTTCGCTGGGAAGGGCATCGGTCGCAAACTCGTGGATGAAGCGCTTGCCGCCGCGCGCAAGATGGGCGGTATCGAAATCGTCAATCTCACCGTGAACTCGGAAAACCTGCCTGCGCTTCGGCTCTACGGCAAAGTTGGCTTCCAGGAGTACGGACGTGAACATCGCGCTGCCAAGGCCGGGGATTTCTACCTCGACAAGCTCTACATGTGGCGACCGGTGAGCGCGGATTACGTGCCACCGATTTGAGTCAACGCCGACACGACGGCTCCCAGGGCGCTTTTTCTCGACGCGCGCGCTCGCTGTCGCTGCGTGTGTTCACTTATGCAGGCATCGCACGGCGTCGCTGCGTACAGAATGCCGCTCGCCGTTCGCGAATCACCAAAATGCCGACGCCGATTCTTGACTCAACCAATGCGAGCACCGTGGAGCAAGTCTCTCGATAAGGGGTTGACGTTTTGCTCGCCTGCGTAACGACTCATCGGTCATTTCCTTTCGACCCGGGTTCGAGATCGGTCAATCGCGCCAGCGCTTCGCGATACTTCGCAGCCGTTCCTTCGATTACTTCGGTGGGTAGAGCAGGCGCGGGCGCTTTTTTGCCCCATGGTTTTCCATCGATACGAACGGCTTCGAGCCAATCGCGCAAATATTGCTTGTCGTAACTCGGCGGATTTTTTCCGGCAGCGAATGCCGCTTCGTAGCCCTCAATGGGCCAGTAGCGCGACGAATCAGGCGTTAACACTTCGTCCATCAACGTCAAGGTTCCGCGCTCGTCGAGTCCAAACTCGAACTTGGTGTCTGCGATGATGATGCCCTTGGACAGCGCATAGTCGGCGGCTCGTGTGTAGAGCGCGATGGCCGCGTCGCGCACCTTCGCGGCGAGCGAAGCGCCGATGATTTCGCTCATCCGCGCAAACGAAATGTTTTCGTCGTGTTCACCCATTTCTGCTTTGGTTGCAGGCGTGAAAATCGGCTGCGGCAGCTTGCTCGCGTTTCTCAAACCCGACGGCAGCGCGACGCCGCACACGGATTGTGACTGTTGATACTCGGCCCATCCGGAGCCCGCGAGATAGCCGCGTACCACCGCCTCTACAGGCAAAGGCTTCAAACGCTTCACTAGCATTGAGCGACCGATCACCTGCGCTTTTTCGTTTTCCGGAACCGCGCTATCGGGTGCGTCGCCGGTCAAATGATTCGGCACGATGCCATTGAGTTTTTCAAACCAGAACAGCGCCATTTGCGTCAGCAATTCGCCTTTTCCGGGAATCGGCGCGTTCATGATCACATCGAAAGCACTAATGCGATCGCTCGCCACCATGAGAATTCGATCGCTGCCGACAGCGTAGTTATCGCGCACTTTGCCTCGCGCGAGTAGTGGCAGCGAGGCGATTGAGGTGGTGTGAAGTGCGTTCATTCGGAGCGGCGTCTCAAACGAACGAAACGCGAAAAGTAGACCCAGCCGAAATTATCGCTCGCGAGTTTGTCCGTCGGACGCGCGCTTTTAGTGTTCGGTCAACGCGATTCGATCTCAACATATAGCTAGACGTTTATGTGCCGACGAATAAAAGGCTTTAGATGTATTTTTGATTATTACCAATAAATTACACAAATAAATCGTAAAGCATATTTTATGAGGCTATGAGATATTATGTTGTTTCGTACCGAGGTTATCCCGTTGCCGCGAACAAATTCCTGCGCGCTGAGTCGTAACCTGTTCAACTGTTTGGCATTTCGACGCTACGATGCGTGCGAGTTCAATATTTTTTTGCAATGAGGAGTGTGCGCGATGATTCGTTTCCAGCTCAACGGTAAAACCGTCACCGTCGATGTCGATCCGTCCACCCCGCTTTTGTGGGCGCTTCGTGACAACTTGAATCTGACCGGCACCAAGTTCGGCTGCGGTATAGCGCTTTGCGGTGCGTGCACGGTGCACTTGAATGGCGACGCCATTCGCTCCTGCATGACGCCGATTTCGGCGGTCGCCAATCAAAAGATTACGACGATCGAAGCGCAAGCGGCCGATCGGATTGGCAAAGCGGTGACGGACGCTTGGGTGAAACACGATGTGGCGCAATGCGGCTATTGCCAAAGCGGGCAAATCATGTCGGCAGCAGCGCTCTTGAAAGGCAAAAAGAACCCGACCGATGCGGATATCGATGCCGCGATGGCGGGCAACATCTGCCGCTGCGGCACGTACACACGGGTACGAGACGCGATCAAAGACGCAGCTAAAGCCATCGCCTAAGGACAATGATGATGTATCTCGAAAAAGCACTCGCCAAACAGGGTATCGATCTCGACGCGATCGCGTTGGGTTCAAAGCAAAACGCGTCGCGCCGCAGCTTCATGAAAATGAGCTTGGGCGGTGCGGCAGGTATTGCCGTTGTTCCTTCGCTGTCGTTTGCGCAAGACGCGAAAACGCCGGCACCGAAGCCTGGCCAAAAACCGACCGAACAACCCGCCGCGTTCGTCACGATCTCGAAAGACGGCACCACAACGATTCTCTGCAATCGCATGGATATGGGCCAAGGCATCGAGACCGCGCTCGCAATGATTTGCGCGGAAGAGCTCGAAGCCGATTGGTCGAAAGTGAAGACTGCGTTCGGCAATCAAAAGGGCAACTATGTCGATCCGGCGGCGGGCATGCACCTCACCGGCGGCTCGAACTCGGTGAAGAACAGCTACACCCAGTATCGTGAGCTCGGTGCACGCACGAAAGCGATGTTAGTTGCCGCAGCGGCGAAGCAATGGAAGGTGGATGCGGCGTCGCTCAAAGCGGAGAACGGTTTCATCGTAAGCGGTTCACGTCGCGCGAGCTACGGCGAACTCTTCGATGCTGCGATGAAAGAACCGATTCCTGAAGCCGTTGCACTAAAGGATCCCAAGACATTCAAAATCATCGGCAAGCCGACAGGTCTCAAAGTCTCACGCGCGAAATCGACAGGTATGCAGCCCTACGGCATCGATGTGAAGTTGCCTGGAATGCTCACGGCCGTTGTGATGCGGCCGCCCGTGTTCGGCGGTAAAGTCAAATCGTTCGACGCGGCGGCGGCGATGAAAATCAAAGGCGTGCGTGCGGTGTTGCCGGTCGATCTTGATCGTGGCGCGAAAGGCATTGCCGTGATCGCCGATGGTTACTGGCCTGCGAAGATGGGTCGCGATGCGGTGAAAGTTGAATGGGACGATGCGGGCTTAGGCAAGGCCGATACTGCGGCGATGCTCACGCAATATCGCGAGCTCGCGAAATCGCCGGGCCGCCAAGCACCCGCCGATCGTTTCAAAGCCGATGTGTCGATACTCGCCAGCGCACCGAACAAGATTTCCACTGAGTTCGTGTTTCCGTATTTGAACCACGCGCAGATGGAGCCGCTTGCATGTACCGTCGATCTCAAAGCCAATGAGTGTCATGTCTACACGGCGTCGCAAATGCCTGGTGTCGATGCGGCCACGCTCGCGCAAGTGACGGGACTTAAACCCGAGCAAATCAATATTCATGTGCAAATGGCAGGTGGCGGATTCGGTCGCCGCGCGGTGCCGACGTGTGAGTATCTCGTTGAAGCCGCAAATGTTGCGAAGTCCTACATCGCGAGCGGCAAACGCGCGCCGATCAAAGTGGTTCACTCGCGCGAAGACGATCTGAAAGCCGGTTACTACCGACCGTTCACTTTGCATCGCGCCGAAATTGGCTACGACAACGAAGGCAAGATCGTTGCTTGGGATCACCGCATCGTATCGCAGAGCATTTTGAAAGGCTCGCCGTTCGAGGCGTTTCTTGTGAAAGACGGGGTCGACGGCACGACGACCGAAGGCATGAAAGAGCCGTACGCGATTCCGATGCGGGTCACGGTGCATCATCCTGAGGTCAACGTGCCGACGCTCTGGTGGCGCTCGGTAGGCTCCACGCACACCGCGTTCGTCATGGAAACTTTGCTCGATGAAATCGCCGTGGCGACGAAGAAAGATCCTGTTGCCTACCGCATGAGCTTGCTCGCCGACGATGCACGTGGCAAGCGTCACAAGGAAGCGCTGCAACTCGCAGTCGATAAATCGGGCTACGGCAAGAAGCAACTCGCCTCCGGCATGCACTGGGGTGTGGCGATGCACGAGAGCTTCGAATCCGTGGTCGCGTTTATCGTTGAAGCCGGTATGAAAGAGGGTAAACCGGTGATCGGCGAGGTGACCGCGTCGGTGCATTGCAACTTCTGCGTAAACCCGCGCACCGTCGAAACGCAAGTGCAGGGTTCAGCCCTAATGGCGCTAGCCACCACGATGGAAAACCACGCGATTACGTTCAAAGACGGCGTTGTGCAGCAAAACAATTTCCACGATTTCCCGATGCCGCGCATCACCGATATGCCGAAGATCGCGGTGCACATTGTGCCTTCGAACGATCCACCCAAAGGGATCGGCGAACCCGGCTTGCCGCCGTTTGCGCCCGCACTCGCGAATGCGCTCAGGCGCGCAACCGGGAAACCGCTGCGCGAGATGCCGTTTAAGCTCGCGTGATCGGTGCTCGGAGAAAAAACGCCGCGAGAAAATCGCGGCGTTTTTATTTTTGCTTCACCAAGGCCGCAATCCGTTCGCGCAACCAGCGCACACCTTCGCTCTCATGCGTGCGTTCGTGCCAGAGTTGATAGAAACGCAGCGGTGGAAAGTCAAGTGGTGCGGGCAGCACTTTGAGCGGCAAAATCTTCGCAAACGGTTCCGCGAATCGTCGCCCGGTCGTAAAAATCAAATCAGTGGTCGTAAGCACGTATGGCGCGATATGAAAGTACGGCAACGCGACGCGAATATCGCGCCGATGTCCGAGCGAATGCAAATGCTCATCTATCGCGCCGCGCACGCCGCCCGCGTAAGGCACCGGTGCCAAATGTTGCGCTCGCAAATAGTCGTCCGCCGAAATCCCGCCATTTTTCGCGAGCGGATGTTTATCGGAAAGGATGCACACAACCTCATCGTCGAATAAGCGCGATGTACGCAAGTACTCCGGCGGATGCGGCCAATTTCCGATTACCACATCGATATCGCCCTCTTCAAGCAATCGCTCGAAATCGATATCGAGCGAAAGCGAGCGCACATTGAGTCGCGCGTTCGGCGCTTCACGCCGCAAAGTTGCGCTTAAATTCGAAAGGAAGAACGCATCGAAATAATCCGGCGCGCCGACGCCGAAACTGCGCGTTGTGGTGCTTGGGTCGAATTGAACGGTTTGATCCAACACACGATCTATGCCATCGAGCGCTTGTTTGAGCGGCGGAAGAAACGAAAGCGCCCGTTCGGTCGCCGCCATGCCATTTCGCGTGCGCACGATGAGCTGATCGCCGGTGAGATCGCGAAGGCGCTTCAATGCGCTGCTCACTGCAGGTTGCGTAATCCCGAGTTTGTCCGCCGCGCGCGACACGCTCTTCTCTTGCAGCACGAGATAGAGCACACGCAGTAACTGCACGTCGATGCGACCGCCCTCGCTCATGTGGCAATCCCCATCGCCGTCGTCAATGTTCGGAATAACGCTTGCATAGTGCTCTTTATAGCGCCTAAGAGTAGAGTTCGCGTATGCGAAGTTCTGTACATTTTCTGCTCAATGGCGCTCCCATTGCAGTGAGCGATATCGATCCACATACGACCGTGCTGCAATTTCTGCGTGAGCATCGTGGGCTGACGGGCACCAAAGAGGGTTGCGCCGAGGGCGATTGCGGCGCATGTACCGTGGCGATCGCGGAGATTGGCAGCGACGACCGCATCGAAGTGAAACCGATCAACGCCTGCATTCGACTGTTGCCGACGATCGATGGCAAAGCACTGTTCACCGTCGAAGCGCTCTCGAATGCCAATACCAATGCGCCGCTACATCCGGTGCAAGCTGCGATGGTCGAATGTCACGCATCGCAATGCGGCTTCTGCACTCCGGGTTTCGTGATGACGCTCTTCGCGCTGTTTAAAAACGAAGTTGCGCCCTCGCGCGAGCGCGTGTGCGACGCGATCGCAGGCAATCTTTGTCGTTGCACGGGCTATCGACCGATTGTCGATGCTGGAGTGAATGCAACTCAATCCCCTGTTGCCTTGAAAAATATGGCAAGAAGTCACAAAAGCAACGATATTGAGACTAAACAAAAAGTTACTAACTACCCTATTTCACGGGGCAATAAGGAAAAGTGTTGGAACAAGGAATGGCTACGCGAGCAGGGACGCTCGACCGAGGTCTCCGCAAGCGAACAATCCTTGATCGATGCTGTTCATGCACTGCCTGCAAACGCAACAAACCAGCCTTTGCGTTACGCCGCACACGGCCATCGTTTCTTCGCACCGCGCACGTCGGATGACTTTGCATCGCTCGTCGAAGCGAACCCGAACGCATGGATTCTCGCTGGCGGCACCGACGTGGGTCTGTGGGTTACGAAAGCGTTAGCAACAAACGCAACCATCCTCTACACCGGCGAAGTCGCAGCGCTCCGCGAAATTCGCGAAACGGAGGCTGCACTTGAAATCGGGGCGGCGGCATCGCTGCACGACGCATTTCACGCGATGAACCGGCTCTATCCCGAACTCGCACAAGTGTGGACGAGATTTGCGAGTTGGCCGATTCGTTCGAGCGGCACGCTCGGCGGCAACGTAGCGAATGGCTCGCCGATTGGCGACTCGATGCCTGCATTGGTCGCGCTTGATGCGAAAGTCGTTTTGCGCAAGACCAATGTACAACGAACGATTCCGCTTGAAGCGCTCTACGTGGATTACAAAAAGCAATCGCGCGACGTAGGCGAATGGGTTGAAACAATCGTCATCCCAAAACGAGCGAGTGGGCTGCAACTCGGGTTCTACAAAAACTCAAAACGCAATGAGCAAGATATCTCCGCTGTGTGTGCTGCGATCGCAGTCACGCTCGATCGTGGAGTTGTACGCAGCGCGCGTTTGGGATACGGTGGTGTGGCGGGTATTCCGAAGCGCGCGACGAACGCGGAGCACGTACTACTCGGCAAAGCATGGTCGGAGACGACGGTGCGAAGTGCGATGCAAGCAATGCAGCACGATTTCACACCGATGAGCGACATGCGCGCGAGCGCTGACTACCGAATGCAGATCGCACAGAATTTATTGCTGCGATTTTGGTTTGAATCGCAGGGTGAAGTTGCGGAAGCGAGGGTGTTTTGATGTTGGTACACCTCGGTAGGAGCGACCTTGGTCGCGATCGAGGTTTCGGATCGTTGTTTGAACAGATCGCGGTCGGAGCCACCCCAATTTTTTTCGCCAAATGAACGCACGAATGCCAGAAACACAGGGAAGCGTAGTCGGCTCTGACGTCGTGCACGATAGTGCCCACCTCCACGTACGCGGTGCCGCAACCTACACCGACGACATCCCCGAACCGCGCGGCACGGTCTACGCCGCACTCGCGACAAGCCCGATCGTGCATGGCACCCTGAACGCGATTCATCTCGACGATGCAGTCGCAAGCGATGGCGTGATCGCCGTCTACACCGCTGCCGACATCTTAGGCGAAAACAAATACGGCGCGATCGTTCACGACGAACCCTTCCTCGCCGAAGGCAAAGTGGAGTTCGTGGGTCAACCTGTTGCCGTCGTGCTCGCGCGCACGATGCGCGAAGCGCGTGTTGCGGCGCGCAAGATCCACTGCGACATCACGCCACTCACGCCGATTCTCACGATCGGCGATGCGATCAGTGCAAACTCGCTCTTCAAGCAGGTCGAAGTAGAACGCGGCGATGCCGACGCGGCATTTGCAAACGCGAAACATCGCGTGAAGAACTCAGGCGAAATCGGTGCACAAGAACACTTCTATCTCGAAGGTCAAGTCGCGCTCGCGATTCCACTCGAAGATGGGCAGATGCATGTGCACGTCTCGACGCAACATCCGACCGAAATGCAGCAAGTCACCGCGACCATTCTCGGCGTCGATTGGAAAGATGTGATCTCCGAGTGTCGTCGTCTTGGCGGTGGCTTCGGCGGCAAAGAAGTGCAACCGGCGCAGTTTGTCGGCATCGCGGCGCTTGCCGCGCGGCATTCAAATTGCCCTGTGAAACTCCGTCTCGATCGCGACGACGATTTCATCATCACCGGGAAGCGCCACGATTTCACGTTCGACTACGACATTGCGTTTAACGATGCAGGTCGAATCGAAGCCTACGATCTCACACTCTCTTCGCGCTGCGGTTTTTCAACCGACTACTCGCATCAAGTCAACGATCGCGCGCTCTGCCACATCGATAACGGCTATTCGCTCACGAATTTACACGTGCGCAACTATCGCTGCAAAACGAACACACAATCGGCAACAGCGTTTCGAGGTTTCGGCGCACCGCAAGGCATGTTCGCGACCGAGCACGCGGTCGAATCGATTGCGCGCACTTTGGGCAAAGACCCACTCGACGTACGCAAAGCGAATTTCTACTCGCCCGAGCGAGGGATGAAAACGCATTACGGGCAATCGGTTGAAGGGTTTTGGTTGCCCGACATCGTCAATCGCTTGGAAGCATCGAGCGACTATCGCGCGCGTCGCGAAGCGATTCGCGAGTACAACGCGAAGAGCCCGATTGTGAAACGCGGTCTCGCGTTAACGCCTGTGATGTTCGGCATTTCGTTCAACGCCTCATTCTTGAATCGCGGCAGCGCGGTCGTCTCGCTCTATCTTGACGGCAGCCTTGTTGTGAACCACGCCGGCACGGAGATGGGCCAAGGCTTGTTCATCAAAGTGCAGCAAGTCGTCGCGCACGAATTCGGGGTGCCCGCGAATTCGGTGCGATCGACATCGACCAAAACATCAAAACTCCCAAACACGTCGCCCACCGCTGCATCATCCGGTAGCGATTTGAACGGCATGGCCGCACTCGATGCGTGCACAAAACTGAAGGAGCGTCTGATTCCGTTCGCAGCGAAATGGCTCGAATGCGCACCAAACGAAGTTGTATTTAAGAACGGTGGTGCGACGACCGCAAACGGCGACAAAATGATTGATCTAAAAACGCTCGCCACGCGTGCAACCTTCGCGAAGATTCCGCTCACGGCGCAAGGCTTCTACTACACGCCGGGGATCTCGTGGAATGGCGACAAATTCGAAGGCACACCCGCGTATTACTTTGCCTACGGTGCGGCCTGTGCCGAGGTGAAAGTCGATTCATTGACGGGTGAACACAAAACCGTGCGCGTCGATATCCTGCACGATGTTGGCGCGTCACTCAACCCCGCGATTGATCGTGGTCAGATTGAAGGCGGTTTCGTGCAAGGCATGGGCTATCTCACGAGCGAAGAACTCGTGTGGGACGAGAAGGGTCGCTTGCGCACGCACGCGCCTTCGACCTACAAAATTCCAACGTCGGCAGATGTTCCCGAAGTGTTTAACGTCGCACTCTACGATCAACCGAATCACGTGCCGACGATTCACCGCAGCAAAGCGGTTGGCGAGCCGCCGTTGATGCTTGCGTTTAGTGTTTGGTTTGCGATTGCGGATGCCGTTTCGAGTTTGGGGGGTTACAAGCGTATGCCGAAACTCAAAGCACCTGCGACGCCGGAGGCGGTGTTGCGAGCTATCAGTGAGATTCGAGGCGAGTTGTGATTTGCCGAGGTCCGTTGCCCTGTGCCGTCATCCCCGCGAAGGCGGGGACCCAGACCGGGAAGTTGGTGTCATCGGACCAGGTTCGATGTCAGATC
>JAAFJI010000090.1 GCA_013298045.1 Betaproteobacteria bacterium | reverse complement strand
GCGTTCTATTCGACGCGGTCGGCGCGAAAGGAAACCTGCGCGATCTGCTGGAGCGAGTCACGCCTCATGATGAACAATAGCTTCACAAGCTTATGCCGCATCAAATATAGCGCGAGCACGATATATCTTGATTATTGATTTATTAGAGAAAAACACTCAGTCTCAGCATATTCAGGGCAAAGACCTAATTAGCTATAAATTCATCGCTGACACGCTTACCAACGCTCATTCCAAACCGATTGGAAGCGGTCGCGGATTTGCGCTTCGTCGAAGCTGTGGTTTTGACCGCCGCGCTCCGAAATTTTGATTGAGCCGATCAGGCTGCCGAGCTTGCAGGCTTTGGGCAGCGACCAACCGTGTGCAATACCGTAGAGCAGCCCGGCGCGAAACGCGTCGCCGCAGCCCGTCGGATCAACGAGCGTTGCAGCAGGAACCACCGGCACATCGATTACCTTGCCGTCGGCATACACCCGCGAGCCCTGACCGCCGAGTGTGACCACAAGCCCCTTGAGCAGCGGCGCAAACGATTCAATCGCTTGCCCGGTTTTCTGCGCAATCATTTCCGCTTCGTAGTCGTTCACCGTCAGGTAGTCGGCAAGTCCGATCAACTCTTTCAAATCGTCGCCGCTGAACGCGGGCATCGCCTGGCCCGGATCGAAAATGAACGGCGTCTTTTTCGACGCGAAGCCGCGCGCGTGACGGAAGATTCCGTCGCGTCCATCCGGGGCGACGATACCGAGGGCGATGTTCTCGACATTCGTCACATCGTTCAGATGCGACTGAAACATTGCGCCGGCATGAAAGCTCGTAATCTGGTTGTCCTCCAGATCGGTCATGATGTAGGCCTGCGCCGTGTAAGCCTCGGCGATTGTTTTCAGCGCATCTAGACCGATGCCCAGTTGCTGCATCCGTTCACGATAGCCCGCCGCGTCATTGCCCACTGTTGCGCACACGATCGGTGCGCCGCCTATCAGCTTGAGCGAATAGGCGATGTTTCCGGCGCAGCCGCCAAACTCGCGCCGCATTTGGTCCACCATGAAAGAGACGCTGATTTTGTGGGTCGCCTCTGGCAGGATGTGTTCGCCAAACTTGCCTGGAAAAACACAGATGGTGTCGAATGCGACCGAGCCGCAGATGAGGATTCTTGGTTCTTGCATCGTTGAATTGTAGGATGGGTGCAGCGCAGCGATACCCATCAAGCGCGGACGAGGCGGCCGCGTGTCGTGTTCATGCGCGTAGCGCTTACGGCCAACGGGTATCGCATCGCGCGTCCCGTCAGAGCGATGCGCTACTCGCTGATTCGTTTTGCGAGACGCCGCACCTCGGCATGTTGCCGGCGGCTGACGAGCAGCCGATCGTCACGACCGCGAAGCGTCACGATCCATTGCGATTCGCCCTGTTCATCGGCGTCGCGCTCGAAGCTTTCGATGAGCTCGCTTTTCACCAAACAGTTTCTGTGAATGCGCAGAAAGCGACCAGCAAACTCTTCCTCGATTCGGGTGAGCGAATCCTCGATCAGGTACTCTTTTTTCGCTGTCACGATCGTGATGTACTTCTGCTCGGCGCGCAGAAAGATGACATCGTCTAGCGGCACGAGTACGAGGCGACCGCGCTCGCTCACACTGAAGTACCGACGCGCCCCGCGAGGCATGGCGTCGAGCTGACCATCGCTCAGCGGCTTCGCCCGCTCGAGCGCGGCGAGCAATCGATCTCGTCGCACCGGTTTCAAAAGGTAGTCGATGGCCTGCACCTCAAAGGCAGCGAGCGCATGCTGATCGTAGGCGGTGACAAAGATCACGCGTGGGGCGTTCTCCATTTTGAGCAAGTGGCGCGCGGCTTCGATCCCGTCCATCTCAGGCATGCTGATATCCATCAGTACAACGTCAGCGCCGCGCTCGGCCGCTTGCAGCGCTGCAACACCGGTTTCGCATTCGGCGACGACCTTGTGCGGAAATCCCTCTTCGAGCTCATCTAGCAGATCAAAGAGACGCCGCCGAGCGTTCGCTTCGTCATCGGCGATCACAATGCGCAGTTTCGAGGCGGTCGAGGAGAGGTTCGTGTTCATAGTGCGGATTTTGCATCACCGGGTTTTTGATAGGGCAGCACGATCTGCGCTTGCCAGCGGCCCTCGCGCGGACCGGCCGTCATGCGCGCTTCGGCGTCGAAATGAAGCGCAAGCCGCTCACGAATGTTGCCCATCGCCATCTTGTTGCCGCCGTGGTGGGTGCCGGCTTGCTCAACAAACGGGTTGCGCACGGTGATGATGACCTCGTTGCGCACGCGCACCGCCTCGATTTCGATCACGCCGGGACGATGCGACGGCTCGATTCCGTGATACACCGCATTCTCCGCGAGCGGCTGCAAGATAAGCGCGGGCACCATGGCGTCGCCGGGCATTTTCTCGATGTTCCATTGCACGTGGAGCCGATCACCGAGCCGCAGCTTTTCCAGATCAAGATACTGCCTGGTCAATACCATTTCATCGTAGAGCGATCGCATCTCTTTGTTGTCGCGCATCAATGCACGGAACAATTCCGCCATGTCTTCGAGCGCATTTTCCGCACGCTTGGGCTCATAGCGCAGCACCCCGAGCACGCCGTTGATCGCATTGAACAAAAAATGTGGGCGAATCCGCGCCTGGAGCGCCTGGAGTCGCGCCTCGGTCACCGCCGGAGAAAGCGCCTGACCGAGGGTGTGGAAGTAGGTAAGAATCGCAGCGAGCGCCGCCAGCGCGAGCAGTATCGGTCGCCACGCCGGATGTCCCAGATATCCTGCGATCGCCCACGATACCGTCGCCGCTAGAGCGCAGAGCAACGTTGCCGCCTGCCAGTAGGCGAGTCGTCGCAACAGCGCGCCGCCAAGAAGCCACGCCGCACCGACCACAGTCGCCACCGGAAGACTGAGCGCGAGCGCGAGCGCAAATCTGACCGGCAAATCGCTCAGCGACCCGGTGGTCGCCACCGAATACGCCGCCACCATCAAGACGTAGAGCATCAAAGCGCGCGCCAATATCCCGGAATTGCGAAGCGCCGGGAAGTTGACCGCGCGCGCCGCAAACTCCTTGCGGGCTAAAATTTGTTTTGTGTTCGCGGCATTGGGCCGGGCGTCGTTTCTGCGATGTTCCATCGGTGGTCGGTTGCGGGCGCTTCCCCTGTTTTCTGCGGCTGCCTCGCCATTGTCGGCGACAGAATCTCTCTATGCAAGCAAACTCATCTCCTGTCGGCGGCGGTTGGTCGGGAAGGTTCGACGAACCGGTCGCCGAAATCGTCAAACGCTATACCGCGTCGATTCCGTTCGACTATCGATTGGCTGAGCACGACATCGCAGGCTCGCTCGCGCATGCGCGCATGCTCGCTGCATGTAACGTGATTGCTGCGCAGGATTTATCGGACATTGAGCGCGGCATGGCGACGATTCTCGACGAGATTCGAAGCGGAAAGTTCGAATGGTCGCTAGATCTCGAAGATGTTCATTTCAACGTCGAGAAGCGATTGACCGCACTCGTCGGCGACGCAGGAAAGCGTTTGCACACCGGTCGGTCGCGTAACGATCAAGTCGCAACCGATGTGCGGCTCTACACACGTGCCGCGTGCGACGAGATAGCGACGCTGCTCGTGAATTTGCAGAAATCATTTGTTGCGTTGGCCGAACAACACACCGATACGATCATTCCCGGCTTCACCCATTTGCAAGTGGCGATGCCGGTCACCTTCGGTCATCACTTGATGGCGTATGTCGAAATGTTTGCGCGCGACCACGAGCGAATCATTGATTGCAGAAAACGTGTGAACCGCTCGCCGCTTGGCGCGGCGGCGCTCGCGGGAACGACGTTTCCGATTGATCGCGAGATGACAGCAAAAGCGCTCGGCTTTGACGCTGTGTGCCGCAACTCACTCGATGCAGTGAGTGATCGTGATTTTGCGATTGAGTTTTTGAGCGCCGCAACACTCATCATGATGCACCTCTCCCGCATGAGCGAAGAGCTGATTCTGTGGATGAGCACGCGTTTCGGGTTCATCGATATCGCCGATCGTTTCTGCACCGGCAGCTCGATCATGCCGCAGAAAAAAAATCCTGATGTCGCGGAACTCGTACGCGGCAAATTCGCACGCGTACAAGGTCATCTCGTGGCATTGACGACTTTGATGAAGGGGCAACCGCTCACCTACAACAAAGACAATCAAGAAGACAAAGAACCGCTCTTCGATACCGTAGACACGCTCACGCAAACGCTCATCATCTATGCCGACATGATCGGTGGCATTCGAGTGAAAGCTGAGCGCATGCGCGCGGCGGCGAGCGAGGGCTTCGCAACGGCGACCGATCTCGCTGATTACCTGGTGCGCAAGGGCGTGCCCTTCCGCGATTCGCACGAATGCGTCGCGCGCGCGGTGAAAGCTGCGGAAAGCAAAGGCGTCGATCTCTCCGACTTGTCGCTCGCTGAACTCAAGACGTTCTCGAATGTGATTGAAGACGATGTATTCGCTTGCCTAACGCTCGAAGGCTCGGTCGCCGCGCGCGCGCACGTCGGCGGCACCGCGCCCGCGCGCGTGCGCGAAGAGATCAAACTCGCGAAGACGCGGCTTCAGGCGCAGTAGCCCCGGCAACCGCGCCTATTTACGCCGTGTGAAATAACGCCCGCGAAAGCCATTTTTATTTTGAAAAAACATGCTTTTTTAAAATAAAAATGTAAACTTCGCCCGTTATTTCATTTCTACATCCTATTTTGTGGCTATCCAACCCCCGCCAAACGCGAGCGTAAACGCTGATTTTGCGCTTCGCGCGGGTCGCTACATCCAGCAGTCCACAGGCTATCGCGCGTTTATTCCGACGCCGCTTCCACCGGATCCACCGCTCGTGTTCGATGGCGAGCTAATAACGCTGTTGTCTGATGCGGATCGAAACCTTGCGCGGCTAGATGCAATTGCGGCGCAGCTCCCAAACCCCGATTTGTTTGTCGCGATGTACGTCAAACAAGAGGCGGTGTTGTCTTCGCAAATTGAAGGCACGCAAAGCACGCTCGAAGATGTGCTTGCTTTCGAGGTCGATCATGCAACGCTTCGCACGCCGAGCGATGTCGCCGAAGTCGTGAACTATGTACGCGCGATGAACTACGGATTGGATCGCCTGGCAACGCTGCCGCTTTCACTTCGCCTGGTTCGCGAAATCCACAAAGAACTGATGCAAGGCGTGCGCGGGCAAGAAAAGTCACCCGGCGAATTTCGCCTTTCGCAGAATTGGATCGGCGGCGTATCGCCGAGCAAAGCCGCGTTCGTGCCACCGCCAGCGCACGAACTCATGGGCGCGCTCGGTGCGTTTGAGCAATTCCTGCATTCACATACCAACGACATTCCAGTGCTAGTGCGCTGCGCGTTAGCACATGCGCAATTCGAAACCATCCATCCGTTTCTTGATGGGAATGGTCGCGTTGGTCGGTTGCTGATTACCTTCATGTTGGTCGAGGCGAAAGCGCTATCGCTGCCGCTTTTGTATCTCTCAATTTTTCTCAAAGCCAATCGCAGTGAATACTATGATCGGCTCATGGCGGTTCGATTCAAAGGCGACTGGGAAGGCTGGGTGAAATTTTTTCTGCGCGGCGTGAGCGACACCGCTCAACTCGCCACCGACACTGCGCGCGAGATCATCAAGATGCGCGAAACTTACCGCAATGAATTCCACCGTGTGCCGCATGCGCTAAAGCTCCTCGAAACGCTTTATTCGCAACCCTATGTCGACATCAAACAAGCCGCAGCTATCATGGAGTGCGCCTTCTTACCGCCAACCGCGTCGTCACCAACATGGTGAGCGCGGGCGTGCTCAGAGAGATCACCGGTCAATCAAGAAATCGGGTGTTCCGCTACGAACCCTATCTGCAACTTTTTCGAACAACAAACGATGCACGGCATGCCAACGATGCGACGCAATGAGGGCCACCAATAATGCCCACGCTTGACTGGCTAAACCGCGACGCCGCGTTTCGAACGGCTGCCGAAGTGCCGTATCGAATGCTCGAACTCGTCTCAGAACATCGATCAGAGAAGCCCGAGCAGCTATCTTCTGAATCGCCCAACGTATCAGGGCAAGGCTCGGATAAAGATAGATTTTCGAAAAACAACAAACATAGCGATCAAGCCCAATTAGATTGGGCGAGCGACGAAATTGCTAATAAGGAAAACCAGTCGCTAGCCACCCCCGCACCGGCAGCCGCATCCGCCCCCGCGCCCACGCATGACAACCTGCTCATTCAGGGCGATAACCTCGAAGCCTTGAAGGCGCTCTTGCCCTTCTATCGCGGGCAAGTGAAATGCATCTTCATCGATCCGCCGTACAACACTAAAAGCGCGTTCGAGCATTACGACGACAACCTGGAGCACGCGCAGTGGCTCTCGATGATGTTGCCGCGCTTGCAGCTCTTGCGTGAGTTGCTGCGCGAAGACGGCAGCATCTGGGTCACCATCGACGACAACGAAGGGCATTACCTCAAGGTGCTGATGGATGAGGTGTTTGGGCGCGGGAAAAACAAGAAAAAGTTCTTCTTGGCAAACGTCGTCTGGCAATCGAAAGACACACCAGGCAACAACGCATCTGGTCTGGCAGAGACTCATAATCACATTCTCTGTTACGTGAAAAATCCGGACCGATTTCGCCCGAAGATGCTGTCGAGGAATGAAGACCAGATTGCAAATTACAAAAATCCAGACGATGACGAACGCGGACCGTGGTTGTCTACGCCGCTCACACGAGCTGAGTATCGTGAGCGAGACTATTACGCACTGACGAATCCGGTGGGAAATGAAGTTTTTCCACCAAAAGGAAGCAGTTGGCGGAGACCGCCAAAGAAAATGATAGAGCTCGCAAAGGACAACCGAATATGGTGGGGCAAGAATGGTGACGCTGAGTTTCCGATGGAAAAGAAGTTTCTTACCGAAGTTAAAGAAGGCGTAGTAAATCAGACTTGGTGGCCTTACGAGTTTGCAGGAAGTACTCGTAACGCGAGCGCAGAGTTGAAAGCTTTATTCGATGGCGAAAAAGTATTCGACACGCCGAAACCCGAGCGCTTGCTCCACCGCATTTTGAATCTAGCCACGGACCCTAACGATCTAATTCTTGATAGTTTTTTGGGCTCCGGTGCCACCGCCGCCGTCGCGCAAAAAATGTGCCGCCGTTGGATCGGCATCGAAATGGGCGAGCACGCGAAAACGCATTGCGTGCCGCGCTTGCAAAAAGTGATCGACGGCGAACAGGGCGGCATCAGCAAAGCCGTGAATTGGCAAGGCGGCGGCAGTTTCCGTTTCATGAAATTGGGCGCAACGATCTTCGACGAAACCGGCGCGATCAACCCCGAAGTCCGCTTCGCCACACTCGCTTCGTTTATCTGGATGCAAGAAACGGGAACCCCGCTTGCGAAAAAGAAAACAGGCGCAAGTCCGTTTCTCGGCACGTACAACGGCGTCGATTACTTCCTTCTCTTCAACGGCATCTTGGGTGACAAACGCCCGCATGCTGGCAACGTGCTCACACGCGTGGTGTTGCAAGAACTCATGACGCGCTATCCGAACGACGCTCGTCCGCGCGTGATTTACGGCGAATCCAATCGCTTGGGCGACGAGCGATTGAAAGAAGCGCTCGTGCAATTTAAAACGCTGCCGCATGAAGTGGTGAAACGATAATGCGCGAAGCCGATACGGATGCCGCGCTGCCGTCCTCGGCAGCAGTGCACTACTTTGTCGATGAAGCGGGCGACGGCGTGATTTTCAACGCACGCGGGCAGGTCATCATCGGCAAAGAGGGTTGTGCGCGACATTTCATTGTTGGCGCGCTGCAAGTTCAGTCACCCGATGCACTGTCCAAGGATTTGAACGCGTTGCGTACGTCTTTGCTCGCGGATCCGTATTTCAAGGGCGTCGAATCGATGCGACCGGAGCGGCGTAAAACAGCGCTTGCATTTCATGCAAAGGATGATCTCGCCGAAGTGCGGCGTGAGGTCTTCAAACGCTTGCTCAGCCATGACATGAAATTTTTCGCAGTAGTGCGCCGCATGGACTCAGTGCTCACTTATGTTCAGCAGCGCAATCAGCGCGACGACGAGTATCGCTATCGACCGAACGAACTCTACGACAAGACGGTAGCGCGACTCTTCAAAGATCGGCTTCACGTTGCGGACGAATGCAACATCGTGTTCGCGCGTCGCGGCAACTCGGATCGAACCCATGCATTTCGGGAAATGCTGGAGACCGGCAAAATGCGGTTCGAGGCGAAGTGGAATCGAACGATTGAATCTAAGTTTCGTGTAACGGCTAGTACGCCGCAGCATTCGGTATGTTTACAGGCCGCAGATTACTTTTTGTGGGCACTGCAGCGCTTTTACGAACGCAACGAAGATCGTTTTTTGCAGCTGGTATGGTCGAAGGTAAGCTTGGTGCATGCCGTCGATGAGACTGATAGCAAACCGTACGGCGAGTACTACACAAAGAAAAAGCCGCCCTTTCAGGCGGCTTAATGAATTGGGTGGACGGGGTATAGGAATGCAAGAATGAGTTTCCTCAGTCGCCGCACTCACACGGCATGGAGCCGAATTTCTTCCCCTTCCAAGTTGGGATTATCGAATTAGGTAATGAAAAAGTCAAGAAAATGAAGGACTTGGAATGAGTTCCGAGCACTAAAAATGCGGCAATTGCGACGTAAAGAGTATCAAGAGCAAGCGCTCGAAACGCTCGAAAAATTTCTCGAATGCGCACGCACGCTCGTGAGCGCGGCGCAGGCGTTTCGCGAGTTCTCGAAATTGCCGTATGTCACCGTGCCGTTCGGCGAAGCAGTGCCCAACGTGTGTTTCCGCATCCCCACCGGTGGCGGAAAAACCGTGCTCGCAGCGCGTGCCATCGAGCGTATTGCGAAACACTATGGCGGCGGCGACGCGCCTGTCGTCGTTTGGCTCGCGCCGAGCGATACGATCGTGTCGCAAACCTTCGCTGCACTTTCCGATCCAGCGCATCCCTATCATCAAGTGCTCGCGCAGCGGTACGGCGATCGCCTCACGGTTTGCAGACTTGCCGATGTCGCACAGATTCCCACGCAAGATTGGGGACGACGCGCGATTGTCATCGTCGCGACGATGCAGAGCTTTAACGTAGAAAACACCGATGGGCGTCGCGTGTACGCGTTCAGCGAAGCCTTCGAGCAACATTTCAAATCGAAGAGTGAATTCGAGCTGCGAATTTTGCAGTCGCTCGATAGCGCGGTGGTGAGCGAAGCCGATCTTGCAGAGAATCCCGAGCGGGCGAAATTACTTTCTGCGTATGTCGGAAAGCCGAAACAGTCGCTCGCCAATTGGCTCGCATTACACGCGCCGATTTTGATTGTGGATGAAGCGCATAACGCGAAAACTGAGAAGAGCTTCGTCACGCTCACGCGCTTGAATCCGTCGGCAGTGCTCGACCTCACCGCGACGCCGATTGCGGGTAGCAATGTGGTGTTTCACGTGAGCGCGCAACAATTGCAAGCGGAGAACATGATCAAGATGCCGATCATGTTGACTGAACATACGGAAGGTTGGCAACAGGCGGTGCTCGCTGCCGTGCATACGCGTGGTGGGCTTGCTGATGCGGCCGAGCGCGAACAGCAAGCCGGGCGCGGGTATATCCGACCGATCGTTCTCTTTCAGGCGACGAACGAAACGGGCGACGCGCCGCCCGAAAAATTGCGTGAACACTTAATCAACGAATTAAATATCCCAGCTGAACAAATCGCAGTGGCGACCGGGAAAACACGCGAGCTGGAAGACATCGATATTGCGTCACCTTCGTGCCCGATTTTGTACATCATCACGGTACAAGCGCTGCGTGAGGGTTGGGATTGTCCGTTTGCGTATGTGTTGTGTTCGTTGCAAAACTTGTCGAGCGCGACGGCGATCGAACAATTGCTCGGGCGCGTGCTCCGCATGCCTTACGCGCAGGCGCGAGGTGAGCCCGCGCTTAACCGTGCGTACGCACACGTAAGCGAGACGAAAACCCGTCGCGCGGCGATGATTCTGGCCGACAAGCTCGTGCAAAACATGGGCTTCGATCCGCTGGATTTGGGGGCACTACTACTGCGGCAACCTGACCCGACCCCTCTCGCATTCAGCGGCGAATCTTGGTCAACGCGTATCGATGACATTGCCAATACGATCGAGAGCGCGCTTGAGATTCCGCTATCGACGAAGGCCGTATTGCCCGAATCGCTCGCGGTCGTTCGCACCGAAGGCGAAACGCATACAACGGTGCTTCTCAAGGGTGTCGTTAGCGACGAAGACGCACAAAGGCTCATCGATGCGGCGCGCGGCGCTGCAGCGAAAGAAGTCGCGAGACGCCAAATTGAACAACATCAAGCGATGGTTGCTGCTGCAACATCGCCCTCGCACGCCGGTATTGCGTTCGGCTCGTTGCCGAGACTGGCGTTTCGCGATTCGCCGCAAGCGCCGCTGACATTGCTTGATCGTGAAGCGGTACTCGAAGAGGTCGAAATCGATCTCTCGACCAACAGCGCGACGGACATTGGGCGCTTCGATGTTGTCGCTGAGGCTGAGGCGTTTGAAATCTTTACCGATGCAGACGAGGGCGGAAAATTACGCGTGCAGCGGGCCGACAGTACGCAGATTCCGATGAACTACGGCAGCTCGAATCTGCAGAGCGCCGACATCGCGCGATGGCTCGATAACAGCTTGTTTCGTGACCTGCCGTTTCTCACCCAAGCGCAGCGCTACGCTTACTTCGAGCGCGTTGTCCAACGGCTCGTAAACGAAAAGAGTCATTCAATTGGTCAACTCGCGGAGGTTCGTTTCGCGCTGGCGAAACGCGTGCTCGCGAAGTTGCAAGAAATTCGTGACCAAGCCTGCCGTGTCAGTTTCAAGCAGTGCGTGCTCGATGAAGGTTGGGCGCTTGAGCTTGACACCGTCACGGGTTTCTCGTTTGGCGCGAACAATTATCCCGCTTCCCCGAATCAGCGCTATCAAGGGCGACATCGTTTCAAAAAGCATTTCTACCCGATCATCGCAGATCTACGCGCCGAAGGCGAAGAGCATGACTGCGCGGCGGCAATCGATGCGCATCCTTCTGTTGCGATGTGGATTCGCAACCTTGATTACCGACCGGGATTCTCTTTACCGACATCCTACGGCAATTTCTTCCCCGACTTTCTTGTGCAACTCATTGATGGTCGCGTTGCGGTGATTGAGTACAAGGGACAACACTTGCGTAACAATCCTAATGAAATTGAGAAGCGCGCTGTAGGCAAACTCTGGTCGCGTAAGTCACAAGGAAAGCACCCGTTCGATTTCGTTTTCAAGTCGGGCGATAGCGGCGAATCGCTGAAAGAACAATTGAATGCCTTATTCGCACCACAGTAGATCAGCGGCACGCCGCCCATGAATCACGAACTTATTGGCTTCGCAGCCGCAACCCTCACCACCGGTTCCTTCTTCCCGCAAGTGTGGAAGATTTGGAAAACGAAATCAACGCGCGATTTGTCGTGGTGGATGGTTGCGATGTTCACGAGCGGCGTCGGGCTTTGGTTAGTCTACGGAATCTCGATGAAATTGCCGTCGATCACCGTTGCGAATTCGATTGCGTTTTCGCTTTGGCTCGCAATCGGGTTTATGAAGTGGCGATTCGAAACGCCGACGTTACGCGAGTAACGCAACCGTGAAAAATTGAGTTGCCGTTCTGCGTGGCGCGCGTTGCCATTGCTGGGTATCGCTTCGCTCCACCCAGCCTACGTTTTTTGTCATTGTTCGTTCGTCCTTTTCTGAAAGAAATTTATGAAACTCGCTTTTCTCGGTCTTGGTGTGATGGGTTTTCCGATGGCGGGGCATCTGCAAAAAGCAGGGCACGCGGTCACGGTTTACAACCGAAACACTGAGAAAGCTGCGAAGTGGGCTGCAACCTATGGCGGAGCGTCCGCAGCAACGCCGCGCGACGCCGCGAGAGATGCCGACATCGTGCTCATGTGTGTCGGCAATGATGACGATGTTCGCTCCGTTGTGTATGGCGACAATGGCGCGTTCGCAGGTATGAAAGCGGGCGCGACGCTCGTCGATCACACGACCGCTTCCGCATTGCTTGCGCGCGAGCTCGATGCCGCTGCGAAAGCGAAGGGTTTCGGATTCATCGATGCGCCAGTCTCGGGTGGTCAAGCGGGCGCGGAAAACGGCAAGTTGGGCATCATGTGCGGCGGCGATCAAGCGACGTTTGATCGCGCGAATGCGGTGCTGAACGTTTATGCGAAAGCCTGCGTGCGCATTGGCGATGCTGGCGCGGGGCAGCTCACGAAAATGGTCAATCAGATTTGCATCGCGGGGCTCGTGCAGGCGCTCTCCGAAGGGCTCGCGTTTGCGCAGAAAGCGGGGCTTGATGCGAAGCTCGTGCTCGAAGTGATTTCGAAGGGGGCTGCGCAAAGTTGGCAAATGGAAAATCGCGGCACGACGATGATCGATGGCAAATTCGATTTCGGATTTGCCGTGGATTGGATGCGCAAGGATCTGGGCATCGTGCTTGACGAGGCCCGGCGCAATGGCGCGCGCGTTCCGGTGACGGCAATCGTCGATCAGTTCTACGGCGACGTGCAGCGCGCGGGCGGTGGCAGGCTCGACACGTCGAGCTTGATTAAGCGTTTGGAATGAACCGTATCAACTCTGTCGTTTTTCGCCCTAATAAAATTGGTGTTGGCTAATTAATCCGATTAAATTGAAATGGTGTTAATTCGCCGTAGAATTCAACTTTAAAACGGCGATAGTGCGCAATGTTTGATTTCCGTCGGACTAAAGCTTCCAATCGGCGCACGACTTCGCGCCCACCCCTTTGCGGGTGGCTCGAACTTGAAGCTGTTTTGCGCCGCTGAGCGCAGTCGAGTTCGCCCTCAGCCGTTGTCAAAACGAGCAGTGCGGACTGTCGTGCCGTAGGCTGGATTCGAGGGCTGCATGGGATCGAACGCCGACGCGCTCATGTATTCTGCGAAGCGCGCTCGACAGACCGGCGCACCACCTAGCCCCGCTCTGGCGGGGTGGATTCAGAAAGGGCTTTCGTGCGCAATTTGCTCCGAAACACGCTGCTCATGTGCGTTGTAGCAGCCTCGTCCGTCGCGGCGGCGCAGTCGCTCCTCTCAAACCTGAGCGGCGTCACCGACGGCGCATACACCGGTGCGCCCGACGCGGCCGATCAAGTACGCACCGGTGCCGCAACCCTCAAGGTGTCGGGCGTGCGCGTCGCGTGGGCGAGCGTCGGCGTCGCGCCGGGCGTGAATCGAGTGGCGTTCTACGAGGATGAGTCCGGTCGACCGAGCGCAACGCGAATCGGCAGCTTTTTCGATAACGCAGCGCCAACCAGCGTCGGCGTGATGACCTATTCGGGTGCAGCGACACTCGCGCCAAACAAAACCTATTGGCTGGTGCTCTTGATCGCAGACCAATCCGAGCTCGCCTACACCAATCAAAGCGTGATCATCGCGAACGAGACGACCTACGGCGCGACGCTGCCCGCGGGCTCGGCTTATGGCAACGCCGCCAGCGGCACCTGGGACACGAGCGATCCAGCGGATCTCAAATTCGAGCTGATCGGCAGCGCGAACGGCGGACAGCCGACGCCGGTACCGCAGTTGCCGATATGGGGCAGCGGCCTTCTCCTCGCGTCGATCCTCTCAGCCGCATGGCGCTATGGACGAGCGCGGGGTTGGGCGTCGAACGCTTGAACCGTCTCCCACGCGCCGAGAGTTAATTTTGTAGGTGCGTGGCTTGTCCACGCACGCGCACGCACGAACGC
>JAAFJI010000009.1 GCA_013298045.1 Betaproteobacteria bacterium | reverse complement strand
GTCTTGCTCGCGTGCCCGGCTGTAGCCACGCGTTTCCACAAGGGACTTGTCGAGTTGATCGAGATGCCACATTGCGGACTCTTCGTTTCGCAGCTGTTCCAGCTGATGCTGCGCGAAGTACGCGATCTTTAGGTGCTGACCTTCGATCCTCTCGCCAGTGCGCTCTTTAAGTTCGCCAGCGATCGCCTTCACGAGCGTCGATTTGCCTGCGCCGTTTTTCCCGAGCAAACCAATACGCGAATTTGGTAACAGCGAAAACTTTACTTTTTCGAGGATGTTTTTATCGTCGTAGCCGAGCGAAACGTGGTCGAACTTAAGCAACTGACGCGGCTCGCCTTCCGGTTTTCGGAACGAAAACGAGAACGGCGAATCGACATGCGCAGCAGAAATTCGCTCCAGCTTTTCGAGCGCTTTCATGCGGCTTTGCGCTTGCGCCGCCTTCGTCGCTTTTGCTTTGAATCGCGTGATGAACGATTCGAGATGTTTGATCGTGCGCTGCTGTTTTTCGTACGCGCCTTGCTGGACTTCGAGCTCGACGGTGCGCTGCGCTTCGAAGCTCTCGTAATTGCCGGTGTAGAGCTTTAACTTCGCGGGCGCGTTCGGCGCGCTGGTGTCGAAAAACAGAATTTGATTGGAAACGCGATCGATGAAATCGCGGTCATGCGTGATCACGAGCAGCGTGCCCGCGTAGCGCGACAGCCAATCCTCGATCCAGAGAACGGCGTCCAAATCCAAGTGGTTGGTCGGCTCGTCGAGCAGAAGCAAATCGCTGCGACACATGAGCGCCTGCGCGAGATTGAGTCGCATTCGCCAGCCGCCGGAAAATTCTCCAACCGCTCGGTTTTGCATTTCGTACTCAAAGCCCAAACCGGCGAGTAACTCGGCGGCGCGCGCGGGTGCAGCGTATCCACCAATCGTTTCCAAGTGCGAATACAAATGCGCGAGGATTTCGCCATGCTTCGACGCATCCGCATTCGGGTTTTCGTTTTCAGCGGCGAGC
This sequence comes from Betaproteobacteria bacterium, assembly GCA_013298045.1. Classification (GTDB taxonomy): domain Bacteria; phylum Pseudomonadota; class Gammaproteobacteria; order Burkholderiales; family Casimicrobiaceae; genus Casimicrobium. The sequence goes on along the minus strand of JAAFJI010000009.1, from coordinate 32,765 downwards.
TGCGCCTCGACATCGCGCAATTCCACATCGCCATCTAGCGCGTATTCGAGCGCAGTTTTGTCGCTCGGCGGCGTTTCCTGCGCCACATGCGCGATCACCCAGCCGTTGGGCATGGAAATATCGCCCTTCTCCGGATACAGCAAGCCACGCAGCGCCGCGAAGAGCGTCGATTTTCCCGCGCCATTTGCGCCGACAATGCCGACCTTCCGACCGGGATTGATCGTGATGTTGGCGCGGTCGAGGAGAACGGTGGAGCTGCGGGCGAGGGTTAAATCAGTAAATCTGAGCATTGTGTAGCCTGGATGCTCGCATCCGGGTTTTTGTAAAGGTATCGCGAAGCGACCAGTTGGTATTTTGACTTCGTCGGGAGAACCGGAACCCTGACGCGAGCGTCCGGGCTACGTTGGAAGATAAGCAATCACGAAACCACGGAGCGTTTGCGGGTGACCGTTGCGTCAGTCTATGAGCTTGTCGTACTGGGCGTGGGTGCCGATCCAAAACCAGTGAACGCCGCCATCCAGTGTGGGCGCACCGAGCGCGCGGTACGAGATGCCGACCCGAACGCTATGGATTTTGCCGTTGCCCAGTGTTTTGAAGTGCAGCGACGGGTGTGCAGGGTTTATTTTGAGTAGCGCGAAGTTTCGCTGCGCGAGTGATCGTACGTCGACGGGCAGCGCATCGAAACACTGCCAAAAGCGCTTCGACGCAGTGTGTTTCAAAGCGCGCGTTGATTACCGAGCTTGTAATCTTCCAGCGCCTCAGCGGCGAGCGCGCTCAGTTTGCCAGCTGCGAGATCGGCATCGATCTGCTTATCCCAACCCGCATGATCGAAGTTAGCGAACCAACGTCGAAACTCGGCGAGCTCTGCCGGTGGCAGAGCTTCCACCGCGTCCTCGATCAGTTTTACGGTGTTCACGGTTCATCTTCTCCATTCCTGTTATCCAGACGGATTTTATCGGCTTGGGGCGGATCGACGAAGCGCGGCTCTCAATAGGTTAGATCGCAAACTCATAGTCGATGACAAGCGGCGCATGATCCGAAAACTTCTCTTCGAGATAAATCGATACCTTCTTTGCGGTTGAAGCAATCCCCGGCGTTGCGATTTGATAGTCCAAACGCCAACCGACGTTGTTTGCATACGCGTTCCCGCGATTACTCCACCAGGTGTATTGCTCGGCGCGTTGATCGAGTTGCCGATGCACATCGACGAAGCCGATTTCATCGAAGACGTTGGTGAGCCATGCGCGCTCGTGCGGGAGGAAACCGGAGTTTTTCTGGTTGCTTCGCCAATTCTTCAAATCGATTTCTTTATGCGCGATGTTGAAGTCGCCGCAGATCACGGCTTCTTTGCCGCTTTTGCGTAGTGCTTTGAGATGTTTCGGAAAGGCTTCGAGGAAACGGTCTTTACTGGCTTGTCGTTCGGGGCCGGCCGCACCGGATGGCAAATAGAGCGAAACGACGACGAGTTTGCCCAAATCGGCTTCGAGGTAGCGACCTTCGCGATCGAATTCTTCGACACCGAACCCTTTTGAAATCTTCGCTTTATGCGGTGTCCACAGGCCTGTGCCCGCGTAGCCTTTCTTTTCCGCCGAGTAGAAATGCCCCGTGGCTTTTTTCACTTTGTGCAGCTCTTCCGGCACATCCTCGACGTTGGCTTTGAGCTCTTGCACGCAGAACACGTCCCAGCCGCGCAGTTTGCGCATCCAATCGGCGAGCCCCTTGCTGTGCGCGGAACGGATGCCGTTCGCGTTAAGCGTCACAATACGCATTTGCAACATCCTTTGCGGACAAGTAAAACCACCATTTTCCACGACGGGCGCATTTTTTGCGTCTTTGCCACGAATGAACTCCGAAACCGATTTCCGCCAGCACTTTCTTAGCTTCGCGCTCGCCTGCGATGCGCTGCGCTTTGGCGAGTTCAAGACGAAGTCGGGGCGGTTGTCTCCGTATTTCTTTAATAGCGGGCAATTCAACACTGGCGCGGCGTTGGGCGCGTTGGGCGGCTATTTCGCCGATGCACTGCTGTCGTCTAAGGTGCCGTTCGACATGGTGTTTGGACCGGCGTATAAAGGCATTCCCCTGGTGTCGGCGCTTGCGGTTGGTCTTGCCCAAAAAGGTCACAACATCCCCTACGCGTTCAACCGGAAAGAGGCGAAAGACCATGGTGAAGGCGGCTTAATTGTGGGCGCACCGCTCAAAGGGCGTGTCGTGATTGTCGATGACGTCATCACGGCGGGAACAAGCGCGCGCGAGTCGGTCACCATGATCCGCGCGGCAGGTGCGGAGCCTTCCGGGTTGCTGATCATGGTTGACCGTATGGAGCGAGGCAACGGCACCAAATCGGCGGTTCAAGAAGTCGAGCAAGAGGTCGGCATCCCGGTCATCGCCATCGCAACCCTGGTCGATGTGATGAAAATGGTTTCGGCCGATCCAAAGCTCGCCTCGTTTCAGCCGAAAATCGACGCCTACCGAGGTCAATATGGGATTGCATAAGCGCTCCACTGTGCGACTGTGCGCGTTCGCCTCCCTGTCGGTTGCAGCGGTTCTGCTGAGCGCGGCGACCGAGGCGCAGCTCTATCGCTGGACCGACGAAAACGGCAAAGTGCACTATAGCGACACCATTCCGCCGAGCGCGGTGGATCGCGCGCGCCGCGAGATTCGCAGCGACGGGATCGTGAAGGGGCAGATGGATCGCGCGCTCACGCCGGAGGAGCGCCGCGCCGCAGCTGTGAAGGCAGCGGAGGACGACAAGGCGCGTATCGCCAAGGAGGAGCGGGAGCGAAAAGACAAAGCGCTGCTGCTGACCTACGCAACGCTCGCAGATTTCGACCGGGTTCGCGACCGCGCGATCGGGCTCATCGATGCCGATCTTTTGGCGCTGAAAAACCGCCTCTCCACGCTCGATACGCAGCGAACGGCGGCGAAAAAGGACGTGACCTCCGCCGGCAAGAAAGTGCCGCCTAAGTTGGCGCGCGAGCTCGAAGATATCGAGGCGCAAATCGAAGATGGCACCGCCGCTCAGACCAAGCGAATTCGCGAACGTGCGCAAACGGCGAATACCTACGAGCAAGAGCGCATACGCCTGGCCGATCTGATCGCGGCGGAAGCTGCGGCGAATAAACCGGCGACCGGTGCCTCGAACGCGCCGTCAGCTCAACCGAAGAAAAAGTCTTAAAACTTCAGGTTTCAAAGCCCTATAAAATAATGAATTCTGGCGAATTTTATAAATTGTTGAAGTTTATTTTTAATTGAGTCAGATTGTTATTTAGCGGGGCAATTAAAGACGAAGTTATTCGTCGATAGCCCGCGCGATATTCTCCGTGTATGGATATCGCATTTCACGTCGATCCGCTCGACAAACTCAAGGCCTACAAGGATTCGACCGTCGCCATGATGCGCGCGGCTGCGGCACGCGGTCACGGTGTCTACGCAATTGAGCCCGGCGACGTGTTCTCGCGCGCAGGCAGCGTCCAGGCGGTCGCGAAGAGGCTCAGCCTCGCGCTCACCGATGACGCGCGCGATCATTCGCCGAACTGGTACGAGGCGGATGAACCCATGCTGCGCCCGCTCGCCGACTTCGCGGCTGTGATTGAGCGCAAAGATCCGCCGTTCAACATGGAATACGTCTATCACACGTATCTCTTCGAGCGGGCTTGCGATCAGGGCGCGCGGGTGTTCAATCGACCCGGCGCGATTCGCGACAACAACGAGAAGATGGCGATTTTGAAGCATCCAGACATGATCGCGCCGACCGTTGTGACGCGCAGCGCGTCGCTGTTGCGCGAGTTCGTGGCGGAGCATAACGATGCGATTTTCAAGCCACTCGACGGGATGGGCGGCAGTGGCATTTTTCGGGTGCGCGCGGGCGATGCGAACTTAAACGTCATCATCGAAACGCTCACCCAACTTGGCACCCAGTCCATCATGGCGCAGCGCTATTTGCCGGAAATCGTCGATGGTGACAAGCGCATTTTGTTGATCAACGGTCAGGTCGTGCCGCATGCGCTCGCTCGCATCCCGATGATCGGGGAGACGCGCGGCAACATGGCTGCAGGTGGCAAACCGGTGGCGCGAGCGCTCTCCGAGAGCGATCGGCGGATTGCCGAAACGATGGCCGCGCGACTTTCGAAAGAGGGGTTGTTTCTGGTCGGATTGGACGTGATTGGCGACAAAGTCACCGAGATCAACGTGACCAGCCCGACCGGTTTTGTGGAAATCGAGAAGCAAACCGGCTTCGACGTCGCTGGCTTATTCATGCAACAACTTGAACAAACACTCCAGAACGGTTGAACAATCCCTGTCGCGGCGCAACAATTCTTTTGCTACTATGCATTGGTTTTGGCGAATGCCGAGCGTGATTGCAGACGTTTTTTCGAGTTTAAAGCGTGCGCAGGGGCGCGAAGCCGGTCAAACGAATTGGGCTCAGAGCAAGAATGAAGACCGAAACGACGGCTCAGCGAGGGAAAGGTTGTTGATGTGATCGGTGTATTGATCATTGCGCATGGCAATTTAGGCGATGCACTTATCGGGTGCATGACGCACGTGCTTGGGCGACGTCCAGAGGCGATTGCCTCGCTGTCGGTGGCGGCCAACGATTCCCCGCGCGATTTGGTGCCGGTTGCAAAGCGCATGATTGAATCGCTTGACGACGGTGATGGCGTGCTCCTGATCACCGATATTTTCGGTGCCTCGCCTGCCAATCTTGCCGCCAAACTCATCTCCCCCGGACAGGTTGAAGCGGTCGCGGGCGGCAATGTGCCGATGCTCGTCCGCGCAATGACCTACCGCAACAAAGGGATGGAAACGCTTCTGAAACGCGTGGTCTCTGGTGGTTGCGAGGGTGTTTTTCACATCGAAGCCGACCCGATCGTGGGGCCTTGCGTGGCGAAATCCTCGGCCAATGAGGGCACGCCGGTGATGAACCGTCACTGACGGTTCGGGATCGACCAAAACAATGCAAAAGCGAGAGATCGAAATCATCAACAAGCTCGGGCTGCATGCTCGCGCTTCAGCCAAACTCACCCAGCTCGCAACCAGCTTCAAATGTGAGGTCAACATCGAGCGCAACGGTCGCCGGGTGAACGCAAAAAGCATCATGGGTGTGATGATGCTGGCCGCCGGGAAGGGCGCGAAAATTTCGCTCGAAACCGAAGGCGAGGACGAGGCCGCCGCGATGGACGGGCTGGTCGGGCTTATCAACGACAAATTTGGCGAAGGCGAGTAGCCTGCCGCTGCCCGCGCGTCGCCGATGGCGGCGATCAAAGTTATCGACACAGGTGCACGGCGTATTCGGCTAAACCAATACGTGGCGGGTTTGCTTCGACCGCTACATCGTCGCTAGACTGAATTTCGTTCCGTTGTTCGCACTCGACTCGAACGCCTAACAACAATTACCTCGATTGCCCGGTGAAATATGCGATCTGATCCATCGGAAACGCATTACGAGGTTAGCATTTTTCGCCTATACGTCCCGATTTGACTGGGCATTCGATGAAGAAGTCTTTGGTTTGCAGTGCTAGACGACCTTTCTGCGGCGTGAGATCGACTACAGCTTCACCGGTCCACCGATCGCGGTTGCCGTCGCTTCCCGCGCTTGCTGTTGTCGCACCCGATCAACATAGGTTTCGCTGCGGGCGATTTGCTCTTTGAGCATCACGTTGTTCTTGCCCATCACATCGATCGCTTTGCTGCGGAAATTGTCCATCGCGTCCATCGCTTTGAACGTCTGATCGAACATTTCTTTGAGCTTGTCCATGCCGAGCCCTGGATTCTGCGAGAACTCGGTGGTTTTTTCAACGTGCGTGTTGAGCTGTTTTCCAGTCTCGGCGATCAAACCTTCGATCGTGCTGTTCACGCCTTTGAGCATCCCCATCACTTCGATCTGGTTGCCTGTCGCGCGCGCGACCGTCTGCGCAACCGCAAGCGCGCTCATGCCAGTGGTTGCGACGCGTGAGCAGCCGTTGACCATCTCGCGACCAGTTTTCTTGAGCACATCGAGCGCAAGATAGCCGTTGATGCAAACGGACTGTTGAGTAAGCATGTCCGATAGGTTCTGCCGCACATAGAAGAGCACTTCCTGTTCGAGCGCCGTCGCACGTTTCGGGTCGGTCGTTTTGAGCGCGTTCACGCGTTCGGCGAGTTGCGCATCGAGCTTCTCAGAGAAATGAATCGCCGCCGCGAGCTTTTGCATGCCGTCCCAGAGTTTGCCGCGTGTGCTCTCAATTTCGACGATGTCTTTTTGCATGTCGTCGCGCGCCAAGTAAAGCTGTTCCATGCTCTTCTTCAACTGCGTTCCCGCGCTCTGGTATTTGCGGAAATACGCTTGCAACTTGTTGCCCCACGGAATGATGCCCAAGATTTTGTTGGGCGCGAACAGGTCACCTTCTTTGCCAGGGTTCAATTCATCGAGCTGACCGCGAATCTCCGCAATTGCTTTGTACGCTGGCGTCGATTCCGCGCCGACAAAGTTTTGCTCCATGAAACGGCCTTGCAGGAGCGACGAGGCCATCGAAATTTCCTCGCGGCCAAGCGCGAATGCGCTATCGAGCTTGCCCTTGAACGCAGCACTTTCGACATCCTCGGTGAGCAACGCGTCGACGTATTTCGCGACCTGAGCATCGACTGCCGTTTTGGTTGCCTCGGCGAGCGGCACCGCAGATTTCGACGCCTCCGGCACGACCGGCGTGAGCACTTCGGGCGGCGTTAATTGAAATTCGGCCACGGCGGTTTTGGCGGCAACGGCGGGGGTCGGCTCGGAGGTGCTCATGGAAGTTTTCGAATTGAACGATGTTGCGCGGATTATGGCGCGATCTATCGCTAGGGAAACACTGAATAAGTCCCCGCAGTGCAGCGCGCCTTGGTTTGGGATGCAGCGCGAGGAGAAAAGCACAGCCATAGCCGTAGCTATGGCGAGCATTTTCGACAAAGCGATGCGCCCAAAGCAAGGATGCGATGCGCGCGTGGGACTTGTTCAGTGTTTCCCTAGCTTACGACAAATAAGGGTAATAATCCGGCTTCGCCGCGCGCCGCGCTCAACCCACAGCTATGAACCGTCCGACCAAAGCCCTGATCACTGTTGTTTTGCTCGCGATTCTCGGCGGTGCTCTGTTTTGGGCACTGCGCAGCACGCAGCAGGCGCAGGTCGCGAGCGGACAAAACCCAACGCTGAATTTGCCCGGATTGCGTGCGACGCAAACCGTCGAGTTGAGCGGCTTGATCGCGCTCGATGTTGAACCGTTTTTCAAAGACCAGCGTGTGCTTAAGTTTCTCGCCGACCATGGCGTGAAAGTCAACATCACACGTGTGGGCTCGCGAGACATGGCACAGCGCGTTGCAGCGACTGGCGGACCGGATTTCATGTTTCCCTCGGGCATTGTCGCGGCGAACCAAATCGCGGATGCCGCCAAACGGGCGAACATGAGTGCGACGCAAACGACAGTCTTTTTCACGCCGATGGTGATTGCTTCGTGGCAACCCATTGCAAACATCTTGCAAACGAACGCAATGGCAACGTCGTTGCAGCCATCGGTCTATTCAGTGGACTTCGCGAAACTCGTGGCGACCATGCAAGCGAAAACGCGCTGGAAAGACTTGAAAGCGAAAGACGCCTACGACGTGAACAAATCAGTGCTCGTCTCGACCACCGATGTGCGAAAAAGCAATTCTGCTGCGATGTTTATGGCGCTTGCGGCTTACACGATGAACAACAACGAATTACCAACCGATCGCGCGACGGCGGAAGCGCTCGCGAAAAAAGTGGCCGATCTCTTCAAACGCCAGGGCTATCAAGAAAACTACGTGAATGGAAATTTCGACGACTACGTGTCGATCGGCATCGGCAAAACGCCGCTTGCGTTCATTTACGAAAACCAAATGCTCACGCACGCGCTCACGAAGCCGCTGCAACCGGACATGGTGCTCATGTACCCAAAGCCAACGATTGTGAACAAGGTCGTCTATGTTGCGTTGAATGAGAAAAGCAAACGTCTGGGTGAATTGCTTGCTGCGTCGCCCGAAATGCAAGCGATCGGTCTTGACTATGGTTTCCGCATTGCCGACAGCGGTGCGTTCATGCAAAAGGCCGCCGCCGCGAAGTTAAACGTCCAGGAAAAACTTAACGATCTGATCGATCCGCCGTCGTTTGAGACGATGTCGCTCATGATCGACGTGGTTACGAGGGAGATGTCGCAATGAAATTCGCAACGCTTTCGGTAGGCGCGCTCACGCGTGCTGCATCGCTCGCGCTCATGGCTGCGCTCGTCGTGGCGTGCGGCAAGTCGGAACCTCCGCCGAAGCCCACGCCAAAGAGTACCGATGCTGCACCAAAGTCTGTCGCAACGAGCACGCTCAATGTCCTCGCAACGAGCGATCTGCGCGACGCGCAACCGCTCGAAGCGATGGTGCAAAAAGCAACGGGCGTGACAATCAAGTTCACCTACGGCGGCACAATGGAGAGCACCGAGCAAGTGCTCACCGGTAAGACGACCGCAGACGCTGCGTGGTTCGCGAATGCGAAATATTTGCTCTCCGACCCGCAAGGTCAGACGCGCGTGAAGCTGCAAGAAAAGATCATGCTGTCACCGATTGTCGTGGGTGTGAGCGAATCGGAAGTCGCGAGACTTGGCTGGACTGACACAACGAAAGTCACCTGGAAGACGGTCGCCGACGCCGCGAAATCGGGCAAGCTCAAATACGCCCTCTCGAATCCGGCGACATCCAATCAAGGCTACATGGCGCTTGTGGGCGTGGTTGCCGCATCGACGCAGAAATCGGAAGCGCTTACCGCAGCCGACATCGATCGCAAAGCTGTCGCCGATTTTCTTCGTGGCTACAAATTGGTCGGCGACAACTCAACGTATTTGAGTGAAAAGTTCTACGAGCAACAAGGTGTTTACGTGAACGCCTTTATCAACTACGAAAGTTGGTTGCTCTCGATGAATCAATCGGGGAAATTGAAGGAGCAGTTGAAACTGTTCTATCCGCGCGAAGGCATCGCAACGGCCGACTATCCGTTCATGTTGCTCAATGACGCGAAGCGCGGTGAGTATCAAAAAGTCGTCGATTATTTGAAAGGCGAAGAGGCGCAAAGTTGGCTTGCGAAAACGACCTTGCGTCGGCCTGTGAATCCGGCGGTTGCGAGTGCGGTGAGCTTCCCCGGCGGCACTTTGATCGAATTGCCGTTCTCGCCGGATCGCGGTCTGGCCGATGGTTTGATCGATGCGTATCTGAACGAATTTCGTCGCCCGATCGCTTCGACCTTCGTACTCGATGTCAGCGGCAGTATGAACAACCATGGTCGACGCGGCGATTTGATTAACGCGTTGCACAGCATCGCGGGCGCGGATGCCTCGCTCACCGGGCGTCTCGCGCGGCTCTCAAGTCGTGAGAAAGTGTGGATGCTGCCGTTCTCGGACAATCCCGGCAAGCTCACGAGCTTCGAATTTCCGCCAGCGACATCGACGGCGAACGCGCAAAAAAAAGCCGAAGTGCTCGAACAGGTGCGCGGCTATGCAACCGGTCTTGAGATGAAAGGCGGCACGGCGCTCTACGACGCAATTCTCGCCGCACTCAATGCGATGAGTGCGGAGCAGGCGAAGAATCGCAGCTACCAATATTCGGTCATCGCGTTCACCGACGGCGAGAGTAATCAAGGGCGCAATTTCGCGCAGTTTAAGGAAGCCTACGCAGCACTTCCGGAAGATGCACGCGCGATTCCAGTGTTCACCGTCGCGTTCGGCGAGGCGAACGATTCGTTGCTGAAAGAAATCGCGAAGATGAGTGGCGGGCGCAGTTTCGATGCACGCAAAACACCATTGCCAGCGGTGTTCAAAGAAATTCGCGCGTACCAATAGTCAATCACGTCACGATGAAAACCACCGGGTTCACCGAGAGCGCAACGCGGGTGCTGTTTTCTCCTGCGAACTGGATTGGCACTTCGCTCGCCGCAGGCACGGTTGCGATGGTCGGCATGGGTTGGCTCGCGACGTCGTGGCTGCCGATCGGCGCACTCGCATACGGTGCGGGGTTCGCGGTGGGTGGCATGTGGTTCGGCTGGCCGAAACTCAGTGGTCCGGACTGGAGCGAACTCAGTTTTGCCGACGATGAGGACACCCGCGCTGCGACCGCGCGTGCGCTCGCGGCGATTCGCCGCCTGGTGGAGGCCAATCCGGGGCGACGACTTTCCGCGAATACCGGGATCAAGTTAAACAAGCTCTGCGATTCGATCGAGGCGATGTTGAAGCAGTGGGAGAAAACGAGCGACGGTCTATCGCTCGAAGACACCTTTCACGCGCGCAACATCGCGCTTCGCTACTTGCCTGAGGCGCTACAGCGTTTTTGGGACCTTCCTGCGAACCTCGTTCACACCAAGACGCTCGACAACGGCTTGACGCCGGACGCCACGCTTGGGCAGACGGCTGACGAGTTAACCGCGAAGGTGAACGCGCTTTCGTCCGCGCTCGCGGCACACGATACGCAGGCGTTCCTCGATCACTCAAAATTCCTCTCACAGAAGTTCGCCGTGTCCTCGGCGTCGGCTGATGCGCCTGTGCTGCTCAAGTAGACGAGCCACAGAATGGCTGTTTTGATGAATGCCCAATAAAATAATAGATACAACAAAATTTAGTACAATCTTCTCATAGATATCGAATTACACAGTCGCAATATTCTATGCGGCGAAGATAGCTATAGTTGTAATGGCAATGATCTTGCTGGTCACGCTCGGGCGAAAGATAGAATTGCAGGTTAACTTTTTCGACCTGTTTAGGATGTCTCCATGATTGGTACGGCTTACGCGCAAAGTGCTGGCGGCGCGACTGGAAGCGAATTTCTCTCCTTGTTGCCGATGATCGGCATTTTTGTTGTTTTCTATTTCTTGCTGATTCGTCCGCAACAGAAGCGAGCGAAAGAGCAGAAGGCGATGATCGAGGCGCTGCAAAAGGGCGACGAATGCGTAACCGCAGGCGGCATTGTTGGCAAAGTGACCAAACTCGATGAAAACTACGTCACGCTGCAAGTCGGCGGAACGGAAATTAATTTTCAGCGCAACGCGATTACTGCACTTTTGCCAAAAGGCTCGATCAAAGCCATGTAGGCGGAGCTCGGGGGTTTAGGCGCGAGCCGACCCGAGCGAACACCACCGCTACGAGCGCCGCTCCGACCGAGCGCCACGGCGCTCTTGAAAACCATCGACGTGCCGCTACGTCGAAATGAACCGCTTAATAGGATTCGCTATGAATCGTTACCCGCTCTGGAAATACGCCATCATGATCGTCGCGCTGGCGATCGGATTGCTCTACACCGTACCGAACTTCTTCCCACAGGTTCCGGCGGTGCAAGTCTCGACCAACAAGGCGGCGGTCAAGCTCGACAACGCGCTCTTGGGGCGTGTGGAATCGACACTTAAAGACGCGGGTGTGCCGATTGGCTATTCGGCGCTCGATGCAAACGGGGTGCATATCCGCTTCCAGGGCGGCGACACGGTGACGCAGCTGAAGGCGAAAGAAGCCTTGCTCAAAGCGCTCAACAACGGCGTGGCCGACGGCACCGGTAACTACATCATCGCCCTCACCAACGAATCGACCGTTCCGAAATGGATGCAGTCGATGAATGCGCTGCCGATGTTTTTGGGACTCGACCTTCGCGGCGGTGTGCACTTTCTGATGCAGGTCGATATGAAGGGGGCGCTGGATCGTGCCGCCGAACGAAACATGTCGGATGTGCGCTCGTTGTTGCGCGAGAAAAAAGTGTCCTACGGTGGTGTGAGCAAGGCGGGCGACACGCTGGTAGTTCGCTTCACCGATGCCGGCGAGCGCGACAAGGCGCAACAGGCAATTGCCGCGGCGAATAACGATTTGGCGATTCGTGAAGACGGCGCAGCACCCGAGCTGCGCCTGGTGCTCACGATCAAGGAAGAGGCCAAACGCAAACTCGCTGATTCGGCGATTGAGCAGAACCAGAAAGTGCTCAATAACCGAATCAATGCGCTGGGGCTGACCGAGCCGATCATTCAGCGCCAGGGCGCCGACCGCATCGTGATTCAGGTGCCGGGCGCATCCGACCCCGCGCGTTTGAAAGATGTGATCGGTCGCACCGGCACCCTTGAATTCCGCCACGTCGAAGCCCACGGCGGCAAAAACGCCTCCACGCTTGAAGCGGCGAAGAACGGCAATGTGCCGTTCGGGATGGAATTGCTGGTTGATCGCACCGGCGAGCAAATCGTTGTGCGCAAACAGCCGATCATTACCGGCGAGCGGATTTCAAGTGCCGAGCCAGCGTTCGATTCGCAAAACAATCAGCCTATCGTTCGCGTCTCGACCGACTCCCAGGGCGCACGCGTGCTGCGCGAGCACACCAGCCAGAACGTTAAAGAGCGCATGGCGATTGTGTTGATCGAAAAAGGCAAGGCCGAGGTGATCACCGCGCCGACCACGCAAAGTGAGCTCGGCGCGCAGTTCCAAATCAGCGGCAGCATGACGGTGCGGGAGACAAGCGACATCGCGCTTTTGATTCGCTCCGGCTCGATTGCCGCGCCGATGGAAATTATCGAAGAGCGCACGGTCGGCCCAAGCCTCGGTGCGGAAAATATCGATCGTGGTTTCAATTCGGTGAAATGGGGCTTCGTCGCGCTCTCTATCTTTATCATCGCCTATTACATGGTGATGGGTTTGGTCTCCGCGCTCGCGCTTGCAATCAACGTGCTCTTGCTGATCGCGATTCTCTCGATGCTTCAAGCCACACTCACCTTGCCGGGCATTGCAGCAATCGCGCTGACGCTCGGTATGGCCATTGACGCCAACGTGCTGATTAATGAGCGCATTCGCGAGGAATTGAGAAACGGGGCTAAGCCGCAAGACGCGATCGCCGCCGGTTTCGATCGCGCGTGGGCGACCATTCTTGACTCGAACATCACCACGCTGATCGCCGGTATTGCACTATTCGCGTTCGGCACCGGACCGGTGAAAGGCTTCGCGGTAGTCCACTGTCTCGGCATCTTGACGTCGATGTTCTCGGCGGTGTTCTTCGCGCGCGGGGTGGTCAACTTGATCTACGGTGCTCGCAAAAAACTCGAAAAAATCTCGATTGGCACCGTCTGGCGTCCCGACAGCGTGGTGACCAAACCCGCCGCGGCCGACGCAAACTAATCGGCCGGTAGCAAAGGAAACACATCATGGAATTCTTCCGCTTCAAACGCGACCTGCCGTTCATGAAATACGCGTTGATCTTCAACGTGATTTCGCTTTTAACTTTTCTAATTGCCGTCGGCGCACTCGCCTACAAGGGCTTGAACTTCGGGATCGACTTTAAGGGCGGAACCGTAGCAGAGCTGCATTTTGCAAAAACTGCCGACGTCGCGCAGGTGCGCACCGCCGTCGAGACACTCAACACCGGTGAGGCGTTTGTACAGAACTTCGGCTCGCCAACAGAAGTGCTGGTGCGCCTGCCAATTGTGCAGAGCATCTCCAACGCGCAAATGGGAGAAAACCTGTTCAAGGCGATCTGCGGATCGGCGCGCGTGGTCAATGATGCGAAAAATGCATGTGGCGAGGGGGCGGAGAAAATCGAGCTCAAGCGCGTTGAATTCGTCGGCGGTCAAGTGGGTCGCGAGCTCTTTGAAAGCGGCGCGCTGGCGCTGCTCCTGGTGATCGTGGGCATCATGGCCTATCTTGCGATCCGCTTCGAGTGGCGCTTCGCCGTTGCCGCGATCATCGCGAACTTGCACGATGTGGTGATCATTCTCGGGCTGTTTGCGATATTTGGCTGGGAGTTCAATTTGCCGGTGCTCGCCGCATGTCTGGCAGTGCTTGGCTACTCGGTGAACGAATCGGTCGTGATCGCCGATCGGGTGCGCGAGAACTTCCGCAAAATGCGTAAAGCCTCGGTCGAAGAGGTGATCGACAACGCGATCACCTCCACCATTTCGCGCACCATCATTACTCACGGCACCACCCAAATCATGGTGCTCTTCATGCTGCTGTTCGGCGGCGAGACGCTGCACTATTTCGCGCTCGCGCTCACCATCGGTATCTGCTTCGGCATCTACTCGTCGGTGCTGGTGATGGCACCGCTCATTCGCTGGCTTGGCGTGTCGCGCGAGAATCTGGTGAAGCCTGAAGGCAAACCAAAAGACCCGCTCGAAGCCGAAAAGATTTTGGCGTAACGAATTTGGGAGTCGCGTTCAGCTTTCACTGCGCGCGCTCACCGTCAATGTGAGCGCGACCCGGGTCGCTCCAAACCACCTACGCTGTGATCGCCGATCTCATTCAATTCTTCGGACTGCTCGACGACCGTTTGCTTGAAATCGCTCAGGCGAACGTGTGGAGCTTCGTTGCAATTGTTGCGCTCATTATCTTCGTTGAAACCGGCGTGGTGGTCATGCCGTTTCTTCCGGGCGATTCGCTGCTATTCGTCGCGGGCGCGATCGCCGCGATCACCGGCGTCAACGTTCACGTTTTTGTGCTGATCCTGATCGTCGCGGCCGTACTCGGCGACTCCGTGAATTACACGATCGGTCGGCGCATCGGCTTGAAATTGTTTGCCAACAAAGACTCAAAAGTCTTTCGCCAGTCGTACCTCGAAAAAACGCAGGCGTTCTACGAGAAGTACGGCGCGTTTTCCATCGTCATGGGGCGATTCGTTCCCATCGTGCGAACGTTCGTGCCTTTTTTGGCAGGTGTGGCGCGCATGCCGTACCGCCGGTTCTTTTTCTACAACGTGCTCGGCGCGCTGCTTTGGATCACCTCCCTCGTCTACGCAGGCTACGTGTTCGGAAACCTGCCGTGGGTGAGGGCTAACCTCTCACTCATCGTGGTTGCCATCGTCATCGTTTCGGTCTTGCCTATCGGCATTAAGTATTTGCAAGAGCGACGAGCGGCAAAATCTGTTCGAAGCGTGTGATTGCCGCTCAGCGCCAATCCGTAAACTTTATCGCTTATTGCCCAATGATAAATGGTGTCTGTCTAGATAAAGTATTGTGTAAACAATTATAAAAAGCGTTTAATTCGCCATATCCATTGAGGCAATAAGCGATAGTGTTATTAAATTCTCGCGCTGCGTGCCGCAATCAGGCTCCACATTCGCTGCGCGTTGCCGAAACCCGACCCCTTCCATTTTTCTGAGCGCTCGCTACACTCGCGGTTCCAAACAAACTGGGGTGGGACATGAAAAATTTTGTCTTAACGCTCGTTGCCTGTGCGCTCGCGGCGAGTTCAACGATCACGCTTGCTTCGTCATCGAATCGACCGGTCACCCAGTCGCAAAGCGGGGCGCAATTGCGATGGGCGACGGATTTCCCGCATGCTGCGGCGACCCTTCGCATCGCAGGCCCAGACGGTAGCGTCACCGAGCGCAACTTCGGTGCCGAGGCGGTGCAGATCGTCGCCGATCCGGCGCAGCTCGCGGCCGGAAATTACACCTACGAGTTAACTTTTGTGTCGTCGGTCGCGCCGCGTGGACTCAGTCGCGATGTGCCGCGAACGCCGCCGCAGGTGGCGACGCGAAACGGCGCGTTCCTGATTCAGGGCGGCGTGCTTTATACGGCGGGTCCGGAGGAGCCGCAGCGTCGAGACACGACCAAACGGGCAGCCGATGGCAAGGTCGCAAGCGACGCGAGCAAACGCACCCGTCGCGACGACAGCAAGGATGTCGTAGTTCCCGACGATCAAATCGTTCAGGGTAGCCTTTGCGTCGGCTTTGACTGCGTTGACAACGAAGTTTTCAGCTTCGACACCATCCGTCTCAAAGAAAACAACACCCGCATCAAGTTTGAGGACACGAGCATTGGTGCATTCCCGGCCACCGATTGGCAGCTCACGGCCAACGATTCGGCCAGCGGCGGGGCGAATAAGTTTTCGATTGAAGACATCACGAGTGTGACCATTCCGTTTACCGTGAGCGGCGGTGCGCCGACCAACAGTTTATTCATCGGCAACAACGGAAAGATCGGACTGCGCACGGCCACGCCGGTGCTTGACATACACGCCAACACATCGGACACCCCGGCGATTCGCTTTGAGCAAAACAACAGCGGCGGCTACACCGCGCAGACCTGGGACGTCGCTGGCAACGAAGCGAACTTTTTTGTGCGCGATCAGACTGGCGGAAACCGTCTACCGTTTCGTATTCGCCCCGGCGCGCCAACGAGTGCGATCGATATCGCAGCCAGCGGCAATGTAGGCTTCGGCACCGCGTCGCCCGCACAACCCTTGCATCTTCGTCGCCAGGACGGAAGTACGCGCTTGCTGGTTGATGAGGCGAGCGCGACCACGGCCACACGCACCCTCGCGAGCCTGGTCAACAACGGCGACGTGACGGTGAGCTACCAGACCACGGCAGCGCCTGTGACCACCTGGGAGACGACTGCCGGTCAGGGCGGCTTCCGCGTCAACGTCGCCGGCGCGGGGACGCCGCAGCTCACGCTCGCGGCCAATGGCAATTTGAACATTACCGGTGCGCTGACCCAGGCTTCGTCGATCACGCTCAAGGAGAACATGATTCCGGTGAGTGGTGAGCGCTTGCTTCAAGCGGTCGCCAAGCTGCCGATTTACACCTGGAACTATCTTGCGTCGAGCAAGGATGAGCAGCATCTTGGACCGACGGCTGAGGACTTTCATCGCACCTTTTCGCTCGGCAACAATCCGAAAGCAATCGCACCAGGCGACATGGCGGGCGTTGCGCTCGGCGCGATTCAGGCGCTCACTGCCGCACTCGCCGACAAGGATCGCGAACTCAACGCGCTTCGCGAGCGTATGAACGCGCTGGAGGCGCTCATCACCGGCGCGCGCCGCTAACGCGGGCGGAGCGGCTTCATCATGTCGAATCCTATCTTTGTCCTGCGCCGGAAGGCAAGGCGCATCGTCGCGGCGGCGTTTTCGCTCGCGACCGCGCTCGCCTTCGCGCAGGTGACGATCGCACCGAGCAGCATGCCTCCAGGTACGTCGGGCGTGCCTTATAGCCAGGCGTTCACGGCGAGCGGCGGTCAAGCGCCCTATGCGTTTACCAACGAAGTGGGCCGTTTGCCCAACGGTATGACACTCTCGCCCGCTGGCAGTCTTACCGGCACGCCCGCACCGGCGACGATCCCGTTCGAAATCTGGGCGACCGATGCCGACGGGCGCGAGGCGAAGGTTCTCGCCGGGGTCAATGTGATCGCCTACGCGCTCAGTCTGTCCCCCGCATTGCCGCCTGGCGTGCTCGGGCAAAGCTACGTCGGGGGTATCGGCGTGAGCGGCGGCGTGCCGCCTTACACCTGCACGCTCGTGGCGGGCGCGTTGCCGCCGGGCATTGCGCTTAACCCGAATTGCACATTGACCGGTGCGCCCACGGTGATTGGCTCATACAGCTTCACTGTGAGCGTGAGCGATGGCGCAGGCGGGTCGAGCACACTTGCGACGACAGTCGTGGTGGCAGCGGCGGCTCCAACGGTCGTACCAACGCTTAGCGCCTGGGCGATGATGGCGCTTGCGCTCGGCATCGCACTGTTGGCAGGAATGTTTCGGCGACGAGGTTTGCGGTGATAGCTTTTGCAGACTTCGCCGCATAAAATATGAACTTGACCTGCAATTTATTAAGTATTTACTTAAGCGCTAATCGCGAAGGATGGCATATTTTATAGGGCAACGCGAGAAATAGCCAAGCAAGTTGTTTGGGTTGACATGCCGCAGCGGCACGGAGCGCGAGCCGCCGGGATTGCACGACCGCAGCGCGGCTAAGCGGACAACAAAAAACCCGCCGCAGTTAGCTGGGGCGGGTTTTTGTTTTGCGAGGAAGAAATTACTCTTTCTCGGCAATCACCACGACTTTGATTTCGGCGTCAACGTCGGTGTGAAGCGCGAGCTTCACCGGCGTCTCGCCAATCATCTTGATCGGACCCGAAGGCATCAAGACCATTGCCTTGACCACGTCATAGCCTTGCGCTTTGAGTGCGTCGGCGATGTCGTTATTGGTGACCGAGCCGAACAAGCGTCCGTCCACACCGGCTTTTTGCGACATTTTGAGTTCGATGCCGTTTAGTTTCTCGCCGAGCTTTTGTTGCTCTGCGAGTTTCTCGGCAGCGACCTTTTCGAGCTCGGCGCGGCGCTTCGCCAAATCGTCGATGTTGACTTGCGTGGCGCGCTTGGCTTTACCTTGCGGGATCAAAAAGTTACGTGCGTAGCCGTCTTTGACTTTCACGACGTCGCCCAACAGACCGACGTTTTTTACTTTTTCGAGCAGAATGATTTGCATAATGATTCTTTCGTCCCGATTATTCGTGCAGATCGCAGTACGGGAGGAGTGCCAGGAAGCGGGCGCGCTTGATGGCAGTGGTCAACTGGCGCTGGTAGCGAGCTTTGGTGCCCGAAACGCGTGCCGGTTGAATCTTGCCGTTCTCCTGAACGAAATCTTTGAGTGTGTCGACGTCTTTGTAGTCGATCTCTTTGACGCCTGCTGCGGTGAAGCGGCAGAATTTCTTGCGCTTGAATAAGCTCGCTTCGCGCGGCTTCCGGTTGTTATTGCGAAGGTTGCCCTTGCCACGAGGTGTAAATGCCATGGTCGGTGCTCCTTATTCGGCTTCGGCCGTTTCCGGCGCGTTCAGGTTTTTGGCTTTTTCGCCGGTCATCATGGGCGATGGGGCGAGTTCAGCGCCGTCTTTTTTGACGGTCAGATGACGCAGCACGGCGTCATTGAACTTAAACGACGTCTCGAGTTCAACGAGCGTTTCCGCATCGCACTCGATGTTCATGCACACATAGTGCGCTTTGTAGACTTTGTTGATCGCGTAGGCCAACTGGCGGCGACCCCAATCCTCTAAGCGGTGAATTTTTCCGCCTTTGCCCGTCACCAGGGAGCGATAACGCTCAACCATCGTCGGGACTTGTTCGCTTTGGTCCGGATGGACGATAAAGACGATTTCGTAATGACGCATGTCATTGCCTTTCGTTTCTATGGACAGAAATTGCTTCGATCACTCGAAGCGCCTTACCGACTCCCGACGTTTTGAATTAGCCGCCGCCTGTTTCCGAAGAATTCAGCAGACGTATGTGCCGTGGAGCAGAACCCGCGATTCTAGCCCGAAACGCCGGGCGTTGCCAAGCGCTAGGTTCTATGTCCTCCGGTGCGCGCATGTTCTTAGCCGTGGCACGAATCCATACGCCTGCGGCGCGAGCGAGGCTGCGCGCTCCGTGCAAAATAGCGCGATGAGTCTAGCGCGCGATTTGCCACTGCATTTGCAGCGTCTTGAAGACGAAAGCATCGACATCTTTCGCGAAGCCGTTTCCGAATGCGAGCGTCCGGTGCTGCTGTATTCGATCGGTAAAGACAGCTCGGTGTTGCTGCGCCTCGCGCAGAAGGCGTTTTACCCATCGCCGCTGCCGTTTCCGCTGCTTCATGTGGATACGACCTGGAAATTCCGGGAAATGATCGCCTTTCGCGCGAAGATCGCGGCGCAACCGGGCATCGAGATGCTGGTGCATCGCAATCCCGATGCGCTCGCGGCGGGGATCAATCCGTTCGATCACGGCTCCTCACGGCACACCGACGAATGGAAAACGCAAGGGCTGCGGCAAGCGCTTAATCTGCACGGTTTCGATTGCGCGTTTGGCGGCGCGCGGCGCGACGAAGAGGCATCCCGCGCCAAAGAACGTGTGTTTTCGCACCGAACCACCGCGCACCAGTGGGAACCACGGCTCCAGCGCCCGGAGCTGTGGCGCTTAGTGAACGCTCGCAAACACGCTGGCGAGAGTTTTCGCGTGTTTCCGCTTTCAAACTGGACCGAACTCGATATTTGGCAATACATCCTGCATCAACAGATTGAAATCGTACCGCTTTACTTCGCAGCGCCTCGTCCAGTGGTTCGCAGAGATGGCATTTGGATTATGGTCGATGATGATCGAATGCGGCTTGAACCGAAGGAAACACCCGGCATTCGGCGAGTGCGTTTTCGCACACTCGGCTGCTACCCGCTCTCTGGTGCGGTCGAGTCCTCCGCGACGACGGTGGCGGACATTGTCGAGGAGGTTCGCGCGAGCCGGCAATCCGAGCGGCAAGGTCGCGCCATCGACAAAGACACCGCGTTTTCGATGGAGCGCAAAAAGCGTGAGGGCTATTTCTGATGAGCGGGCACGCGAACGAACATGCGACCTCGCTGCTGCGCTTCGTTACCTGCGGCAGCGTTGACGACGGCAAAAGCACGCTGATCGGCAAGCTCCTGCTCGATACGAACTCGGTCTACGAGGATCAGCTCGCGGCGCTCGCCCGCGACTCCAAACAATTCGGCACCCAGGGCGATGCGCTCGATCCGGCGCTTTTGGTCGACGGGTTGGCGGCTGAGCGCGCGCAGGGCATCACCATCGACGTCGCGTATCGCTACTTCGCCACGCCTGAGCGCAAGTTCATCGTGATCGATTCGCCCGGTCACGAGCAGTACACCCGCAATATGGTCACCGGCGCCTCGAACGCGGACCTTGCCGTGGTGTTGATCGATGCGCGCAAAGGCGTGCTCCAGCAAACGCGGCGGCATTGTCATGTGATCGCGCTGCTCGGTGTGGAAAGCCTCGTGCTTGCGGTGAACAAAATGGATTTGGTCGATTTCGATCAAGCGGTATTTGCAAAGATCGACGCGGATTTCCGTAGCTTTGCGGCGTCGCTCGCGTTGACCGATTGCGTGAGCATTCCGCTCTCCGCGTTTCATGGCGACAACGTCTGCCACGCCTCCGACGCGATGGCCTGGTACAGCGGTCCGACGCTGCTTGCGCATTTGCACTCGGTGAAAGCAGGCGAGCGCGAATTGGGCGATCAACCGCTGCGCTTCTCGGTGCAATGGGTCAATCGCCCGAACGCCGCATTTCGCGGCTACAGCGGTCGCGTGCTCGCGGGCAGCTTGCGCGTTGGTGACGCGGTGACGGTGTTGCCGTCGCGACGCGAAACGACGGTCAAACAAATCGTTACCTGGGGCGATGACTCGATTGAGGTGGCAACGACCGGTCGCTCGGTAACGGTCGTTTTGTCCGATGAGATCGATGTCGGTCGTGGCGACCTGATCGTTGCGCGCAACGCGCCTGCACAGGTGGCCGATCAGTTCGAAGCCGACATTGTGTGGATGAGTGACACGCCGCTCGTCGCCGGGCGCGGGTATCTGATGAAGGTCGGCGCTCGCACAGTAAGTGCGACGCTGAGCGAGCCCAAGTTTCGTCGCAACGTGGACACGTTTGAGCAAATCGCCGCGAAAACGCTCGCGCTCAACGATATCGGCGTTTGCGTCGTGACGACGGCGCAGCCGATTGCATTCGATCCGTACGTCGAGCAACACGACACCGGCAGCTTCATCATCATCGACCGCAGCACCAATGAAACGGTCGCGGCCGGCATGATTCGCTTTGCGCTGCGCCGCTCGCAAAATGTGCATTGGCAAACGCTCACCGTCAATCGCGCCGCGCGATCGAGCGCGCTTGGACAGACCCCGCGCGTGCTTTGGCTCACCGGATTGTCGGGCGCAGGTAAATCGACCATTGCGAACCTCGTGGAAAAGCGTTTGCATGCAATGGGGCGGCACACCTATCTGCTCGATGGCGATAACGTGCGTCATGGTCTGTGTCACGACCTCGGATTCACCGAAGCCGATCGCGTGGAAAACATTCGACGCGTGTCGGAAGTGGCGAAGCTCATGGTGGACGCCGGGCTCATCGTGATTGCGTCCTTCATCTCCCCGTACGCGGCGGAGCGACAGATGGTGCGCGAGAAATTCGCCACCGATGAGTTCGTTGAAATTTTTGTCGACGCCTCGCTCGAACTCGCCGAGTCGCGCGATCCGAAAGGGCTCTACAAAAAAGCGCGGCGGGGTGAGCTGCGTAATTTCACCGGGATCGATGCGCCCTACGAAGCGCCCGTTTCCCCAGAGCTTCGGATTGACACAGCGAACATCGATGCTGTGGCGGCCGCCGAGCAAATCATCGAATTCTTGGATCGCGCTGGGTAGCGTAGCCGTGAGAACGTCGTTATGAATGCCTTTCCTTTAGGTCGTGTTGAGCCGAGCCCCGAGCGGATGGTTTACTGGCATTTCGCGACCCCAGTTCTGCAGTGGACATTGCCCTTTTCGAACGAGCAATTCAACGAGCGGCTCGTTGAAACCATTTTGGCGCGACGTGCGGCCATGCCGGTGTCGCGGCAAATTTCGAATCGCGGCGGATGGCAGTCGCCGCGCGACTTGTTCAACTGGCCCACCTCGGAATGCGCCATGTTGCGCGACGCGGCGCTTGAGGCGATGCACCGGATCACTCGCCAGGTTCGACCCGCAGATGCTGCGCCGCTGGATGCATCGGTCGAAGTGGAGGCGTGGGCCAATGTCTCACCGGCGCATGCGTTTCATGTGGTGCATGCACACGGCGGCTACTCTTGGTCGGGCGTTTACTATCCTCGAAGCATCGCGGCCGATGAGCCTGGCGGTCGCATGGAGCTCCTCGATCCACGGGCTAACGCGACGATCCTTGGCGTTCCCGATCAGGGAGAGATTCGCTTTCGTGCCGTTCCGACGGCCGGCTTGCTGGTGATGTTCCCGAGCTGGATGCAGCATTACGTCACACCGCACCGGAGCGACTCCGAGCGGATTTCGGTCGCGTTCAATATGCGGATTCGCCCAAAAGTTTGATTGATTTAACTTTTCGTATGAAAGCCCAATGAAAACGCGCTTTCCGGGCATTTTAATATTTTCACAATTCAAATAAAAAAGAGCCGCGAAGCGGCTCTGTATCCGGCACATACGAAAAAATATGTTATTTTCGCCGACGCCGTAAGCTCAATCCGCCAGTGAATGCCGTGAGTAGCGACGTGAGCAGCAAGCCCAGCGCTCCCAATGTCGGGACAACTGCGGGTGGTCTTGCCTGCACGACCACACCCGAGCCAAACTCGGCCGCACCAATGTCGGGGTTGCTGCCCGTGACTCGCGCGAAACCTGCGCCACGCTGGTCAGTGGTCAACGTGCCGAGCGCGGCGGCGCTGCCATTGTCAATGAGCGGGCTGCCCGCGATCGGCAGCATCGTGAGAATGGGCGAAGTGAAGCCCGATGCACCCACGACCAACCCGCCATTGTTGGCGAGCGCCCCAAGGTTTGGCGCGCCTGACAGGTTGCCGGAACCGCCCAAGCCCAGACCGGTCTGATTTTCGACCAACGAATTCGTTCCTGTTGCTGAAAGACCTGACGTGGAAACGTCGGGAGCGCCACTTCCGGCCACCACGGTGTTGATGAGCGTGAGCGTACGGGTCGATTCGGCTTCTGCACGGACGGCTCCTGCGGAGGAGCCTGTATTTCCAGAGATCGTGACATTGCGAAGCGTTAGCGACGTTGTGTACAAGTAAATCGCGCTACCCTCACTACCAGCCGTTGTGTTTCCGGTAAACGTTGAGTTCTCGATCACGGACGCGCCGCTTCCGTAAAGCGCGATTGCTCCGCCCCCCTTGCCGCTAGTGTCTGTGGCCGTATTGCCACTGAAGGTCGAACCCGAGATGTTCACGCTACCGCTCGTGTCGCGGCTTTCGATGGCACCGCCCGCAGGAGCAGTGTTGGATGTGAACACCGAATCTCGAATGGTGAGCCCCGCATGGTCATAGGCGTAAATCGCGCCGCCGGTGTCTCCCGACGAATTTCCTGAGAAGACACTGCGTGAGATGTTGGCGATACCCCCACGAATGTAGAGTGCACCGCCTTGCGAGCCCGTGCCGGCCGAGTTGTTGGTGAATGTGCTGTCTGTGACGGTGAGCGTTGGCGTCGTTCCCTCTGACGTGAAATAGAGTGTTCCGCCCGCACAGGTTCCAGATGAGTTGTTATGAAAGACTGATTGCGAGATCGACAAACTGGTGTCGGAGGAATAGAGCGCGCCGCCGGGTGCGCATGCGGGCGCGGTCGCGCCAGAATTCGCGAAGCGGAGCCCACTGATCCCAACGGTGCCAGCGCCGGTCATGGCAAACACGCGGCTGCTGCGGTTGGTGGTAATCGTCAGATTGCTTGCCCCGGGACCGGTGATTGTGACGGTCTCGGTGATGTCAATTTCGCCAGTGCTCAGCGTAATCACGCTGCTGGCAGGTAAGTTGAAGACCACCGTGTCCGCACCAGCAGAGGCGTTTGCGTCTAACAAGGCTTGCCGCAAACTGCCCGGACCTGCGTCTGCAGTGGTTGAAACGGTAAAGGTGGCGGCATGGGCGGGAATGGCGGCAAAACCAAGCCCCGCTGCAAGCAACGCCGACGCAAGTGGGCGCGGCGCGGTAGGCATCCGAACGTTCATTACTAGTGTTCTTTCCGGTGGTGGTTGTTTTTTTGAGGCCTTATCAGCTTGAGCTGATTTTCAGATTTCTCTCGACATTTTGTCGGATGCGGCTCGTTTCACCAAACGATTTACCAAAACATGGAACTCCTTTGAAGATCCGTCGCGTATTTGCGACGGAACGACGGGCGTGCCCCCCGCTAGTGTGTGCCTCAGCTCTGATTGGGCGCAGCCGGCGCAGGTCGAATCTCGCGTAGCGCATCGTTCGGCAGCGCATACGCACCGCCCACCGTTTCATCGTCGCGCCCGAGCAGCTCCGGCCATTGATTGCCCGACAGCACGCTCACCGCGAAGACCTCTTGCAGTTGCCGGTTGAATCGAAGGAAGGCCACCGTTTCGCCGGTCTCGATGTTGATCACGTAGAGACCGCTGGTGCGCTCGATGTCCATCTCGGTAATCGGAATGCCGGAGAAGGAGGCGGTTTCGCGCACCTGCGAGAGGCCGATGAAGGCTAAGGGACCGTAGAAATCGAGTCCGCGGGTGAAGCCCGGCATCGTCGCAATTATTTTTTTCTCGCCGGTTTTTTTGTTGAAGGTGCAGAGCGCGCCGTAGCCGGATTCCAGAAACCATAAGGTGTCGCGATACCAGCGCGGCGAATGCGGCATCGAGAGCCCACGCAGCAGCACTTGTTTTGTATCCACATCCATCAAGATGCCGCCGAAGGCCTTGTTGTCGCGCCAGCCGCGGGCGTGATCGGTCTCGCCGAGGGCGGTCACGTATTTCGGCTGCCCGTTGACCATCGCGAGGCCATTCAAATGACAACGATCCTCGGTCGAATAACTCGTGATGAACGACGGTCGCCAACGCGGCACAAAACTGTGGTCGTAGTCAATCGTGCAGAGGCATGAAAAGCGTGTATTCACCGCCCACAGCTCTTTTTTCCCGAGCCCCAATTCGTGAATATCGATTTCGCCGCTCACATGCGACACGCGTGGCACGTAGACCGCATCCGGCTTGTCCTCGCGCAGGCGACCGACGTCGGGCATGTTGCGAAATTCAATGACCTCGCGATGGGTGCCCAAAATAATCGACGACCGTCGCCGATCATGCCCATCGGTCGCTTGAATTCAACGAAATGGGTGTTGAGTTCGGCGTTGCGCGAGCGCACGAGTAAGAGTTGATTGCTTTGGTATGTGGTGATCGCCACCGAGATTTTGAGCTGCTGCAATAAGTGAGCGAGATTGGCCGATGGCGTACTGCTGAAGGGGTGGGGCACAGCGGTCTCGATGGGCGCGGCTGACGCGGCGCGTGACGCAGCGGCCGCGACGAGCGCAGGCGGCTGCGCGAGCGGCGTCGGCGCGGACGCAGCAAGCGACGTACCCGCAGGTATCGGCTCGTTTAGCGACAGTTCGCTGACCCCGCCAACGATCTCGCGCGCACGTTCCGCGACGGCCTCAACGCGCGCCCAGCCCTCGCGCAATACATCGAAGTTCCGCCGCCACTTCTGCGGATCGGGTGCGGTGAGCGTGTGTCGCGAAAGTTTTAGCGCGCCGTCGATTGGCCGATCCCAGGAAACACCTGCGAAATTGCAAAGGCGCGCCGCTTCGGCGTTCGGATTTGCAAGAAACGTGTCGTAGCTCACCGTGCACCATTGCTCGCGCGGCAGTGCGGACAAATCGTCGAGGATGATTTGATTGACGATTGCCCATTGCTGTGCGGCGATCTCGCCGAGCGGCTTGCCAATCAAATCGCGCCAACCGGGAATGAGCGCGAGCGACCATTTGAGCGGTGCCCATTGCGGCAGGTCGGGGTAAGTGACGAAGCCGCCGCTTTGCCAGGCATCGATGATGCTGCTCACGTTGTCGCGCGGCTCGCGATAGAGATAAATGAAGCGCGCATCGGGAAACATCGCCGAGAGCATCGGAATGCGAAGCGCATTCTTCGGTGTTTTCTCCAAAAAGCGAAACGGCGAGTTGGACGCGGGTATCAGCGCTTGATCGCGATTGATGAGCGCTGTGAGCAGCACACTCTCCAAGAGCGCGGTGAGTTCGCCAGTTGCGAGCGCAGCGCTCGCCTGGTTGGATTGCCAGCCGGTCTTTGCAGGTTTCAACACATCGAAGCGCTCGAAGAAGCCGTGCGCTTCCCCGCCGACCGTATAGAAATCGGGCGATTGCAGAAGCGTCTCGAAAAGCAGCGTCGAGCCTGAGCGCGGTGCGGCGACGATAAACACCGGGCGATCGAATCGTGTTTTGCGAGCTGGTTTCGCGGTCGCCCGCGCCGGGGCAGGCGTGCGTGCCGATGGCGACGGCGGCGCACCGTTTGCGCGGGCTTCGTTGACTAGCGGAGCCGAGGGTGCTATCGCAAACGGCGAGGCCGTCGCAGCATTCGCGTAGACGTTTTCAAGCATCGGATTGAGCGCGGGCGTGATCAACCATTGCCGTGCAATAAACGCGGCGTCGCTGCCGTTGGCAAGTTTGAGTTGCCCCTGAAACGGGGCGATTTCGTTGGCGAAGGCGTTGAGCAGTGCGGCGAGTTGTTCGTGAGTGGCGTGTGCAGTGCAGCTCTGTGACCATCGATGATGAAACTGCTCAATCAAACCGAAGAACACGCCCGCGCTGCCGAATGCCGTTTGCGTCGGATGAAACAAATCGGCACGCAGCCAATCGATGAAACGCCGCTGTTCCTCGGGTCGCATCGCCACCGGAAAGTTTCGCGCTTCGAATGTGAGCCCCGAATCGGTGGTCGCGTCGGTGCCGATGAAACGAATCTGGGTGCGCGCGCCGCGTGCCGATTCGTCTGCCCATTGCCAAAACGCAGGCGAGCCGACGGTGTCGATGACCAGATGAATGCGCTCGGTCGGCTCCGGGTTGATGACATTGTGCATGCGCCAGGTGTCGAAAATCCACATCTCGCCGGGTGCCATGTTGATGTCAGCGTCGCCGCACAAAAATCGCACGTTCGGCGTGGTGACGATCGGCACATGGACGCGCACCCGCTGCTGCCAGTAGTAATTCGTATCGACATGCATCGTCGCCTCGGCGTTGCCCTCGATGCGCATCAAACGCGAGCGACCGATCGGTGCGTCGAGCGCCGCCATCACCGCGCGAATGCCGGGGCACTTCGCGAGCACTGGGGTCGGACGCATCGGCCCGGCGACACCGTCGTCGTCGGGATTGCCGCCGAGCGCGACCAGCGGCAGCGCCGTATTACCCGTATGTCCTTCGGGATGTGCGCGCCAGAGCTCGGGCGCGAGTTTGCGCACTTCGGTGGCGAGGGCGCTTGCGTCGCATTGAAACGGAAGACGAATGAAGGGTGCGGACAGGCGCATAGCGGCGATCAATGGAGACAGACGAAAGACTGCAATCGTAGACGCTACGGCGTTTTCTGCCGCAGCGACCTCAGCGCGACCCGTCTAAAGTAGCTCTGCGAAATATTCGTGTTTTTCGGTGTTCACCGTCGAGATCCTGAGCTCGACACGCTGGTTTCGCATGTCAAACGCGGTGCGCCGAATGGTGAGCACCGGCATGCCGGCGCGCAGCTTGAGCAGCTTCGCGTGTTCCGGATCGACGACTTCGGCACGCAGCCGCTCCTCGGTGCGCACGACGGTGATCCCGAACGCATCTTGATAGAGGTTGTAGATGGTGTTCGGTCGTTCCTTGAACTGCACCGGAGTGAGCCCAGGCCAGCGCGCCTGATCGAGATGAATGTCGTCGATCAGCACCGGGGCACCGTCGAGCGAGAGCTTGTTGCGCACATGAAACGTCGGCGTACCAACGGCGATGCCGAGGCGGTTGGCAACGTCGTCGCTCGCGACCGACTTCTGAAAGAACACGGACTCGACAAACGGGTAGCTCTTTAGTCCCTTTTGCGGCACCACATGGAAAAAATAAAACAGCAGGCGCTCGCGATCATGGGTTGCAACGAATGTGCCCTTGCCTTGCTGGCGAATCAGGATGCGCTGCTCGACAAGATCGTCGATCGCTTTGCGCAGCGTGCCGATTGAGACGTTGAATTCGGTGGCGAGCTGGCGCTCCGACGGGATGAGCTGGCCGGGTTTGAGCGCGCCGCTTGCGAGCTGCTCCATGAGCACACGTTGCACGCCCTTATAGAGCGGCCCGCCGTCCAAACTATTCATCGTGGTCGTCCGTGGTTCATTGATCGAAGCCGTTTGCCTTGTGCCGCGCCGATGTAGTGCGTGCACAGCCTATGCATTCTGCGTTAATCGACTGAGTTTACAGAAATAGCGAGAAAAGCCCAATAAAATAGTTAAATGGAGCCAATAAATTAATTAATATTAATAAATTAAATAAGGCTGGAAGTCATATTTAATCGGGCATAGCGTAGAAAAGTTATAGACGATAAATTTACTTCATTTCGCACTGTAGCCGCCGTCCACAAAAAGCGTGCTGCCGCTCATGTACGCGCTCGCCTCCGAACACACGAACACGGCGACACCGCAAAAATCGTTTGGCACGCCGTTACGCCCGATCATCGATCGGGCCTCGTGCGCCGCCGCAAATTCGGGGTTTGCCGCAATAAGCGTTTCAGAGAGCTGCGTTACGACAAAACCGGGAACGATTGTGTTGCACGTGACGCCAAACTTTGTGTAGTGCTCGGCGGTGCTGCGGGTCAGCGATGCAATTGCACCTTTACTCACACCGTATGCGCCGCTATTGTTGAACGCGCGATGGGTTTGCTGCGAGCCCATATTCACGATGCGCCCCCAACCGCGCTCGGCCATTGCGGGCGCAAACGCGCGAATGAGCGCGAGCGGCGCTTCGAGGTTGAGCGCGAGCGTCGCGCGAATGTCGTCCTCGGAGAGCTCCGGCATTGGCTTGCGAATATTGTTCGCGGCGTTGTTGATCAAGATGTCGGGCGAGCGGGCGAATGCGGCGTTGCATTCAGCAATTGCTCGCGTCCGCGAAAGTTCATCGGCAAGATCAGCAACGACCGCCTTCGCCTCAATCCCATCTTTCGCAAATGCAGCAACCGTCTCGTCAAGCGCGTCGTGCGAGCGCGCAACGAGCACGAGCCTCGCGCCTTGCATTCCCAGCGCCCATGCCATTGCGCGACCGATGCCGGTCGAGCCGCCGGTGACGACTGCAATTTTGTTGTCGAGACGGAAGAGGGTTTGAATTGTGTTCATATCGCAAGCGTACAAACAAAAACGCCGCACATGAAGCGCGGCGTTCTTCAAGGTGAAGGAGCGAGCCTGGTCGCGATCAAATCAACGAGTGATCGCGGCGAGCGCCGCTTCTGCCATTTTTAAGCGGACTCGTACAACCGCGTGAGCACAAATTCGCGATGTCCCAGCGCTTCCGCCGATGTGAGGCGACCATTCGCCGTGCGCATCATGCAATCGAGCAATGCATCGCCTGCGTCGTCCATCGTCATTTCGCGGCGAAGCAAGCCGGAGGTATCGACGTCGATGTGTTCGCTCATCAAACGAACCGTTTTTGGATTCGCACAAATCTTGATGACTGGCAGAATCGGGTTGCCGATCACGTTGCCTTGGCCCGTCGGGAAGAAGTGAACGACGTAGCCAGCGGCCGCGCAGAGCGTGACCATCTCGGCAGCGGCAGAGGATGAGTCCATGAACCATAAGCCCGATGAACTGGGCGTTTCAGCCTTATCCAATACCCCGTCGATTACGCATTTTCTGCCAATCTTCTGAATATTTCCCAGGGCTTTTTCTTCGATAGTTGTAAGACCGCCTGCGATGTTGCCCTTGGTCGGTTGCGATTCTGAAAGATCGGTCGTTTTGTGGCGATTGATCATTTCCTGATAGCGATCGAACATCGCCATGAAGTCTTTCCACACCTTCGGTGAGCGACAACGCGCTTCGAGGAGTTTTTCGCCGCCGGTGATTTCGCTGGTTTCACCAAACACGAGGGTCGTTTTGAGCGGATAGAGTTTGTCGAACGCGTTACCAACGGTTGGATTCGCACCGCAGCCGGAGGTCGTGTCGGACTCACCGCACTTCGTTGAAATCCAAAGATCGCTAATCGGGCACTCGACACGATGTAATTCGCTTGCGGCCTGCAAGAATTTTTTCGCAGCCGCCGAGGCGTGCATGATTGTTTGATGATCGCCGTGGCCTTCGATGCCGAAGCCAATCACCGGCTTGCCGGTCGCTGCGATGCCGTCCACCACTTTCTTCGTCCAACCGCCTTCGATGCCGATCACGACGACCGCCGCAACGTTCGGATTCGAACCCGTTCCGATCAAGGTGCGGAAATGCAAATCGAGATCGGCACCAAACTGCAAACGCCCATACGGATGCGGAATCGCCATCGTGCCTTTGATGTTGTTGGCAACGGCTTCGCACGCCGCGTTCGACAAATCGTCGACCGGCAGAATGATGACGTGATTGCGGATACCCACGCGACCGTTTGCGCGTTTGTAGCCCCAGAATTTTGTTTTTTTGCTGAGCATGATGGTTCTATTCCTTAAAGTTGATAGGCAAAAAAACAAAAGGACGACGGCCTTTGGCCTATGACGACGCGCTTCGCGCTAGGACGACGCTTCGCTAGGACGCAAAGCGGATTCGAACTTCACTGCGCTTGTCTACGTTCTTTGTTTCTTACAAGTTAAAAAAAACCGGTCGAAAAAAATTCAAAAAATTGCAAAGCTTTGCGTCCTAGCGACCAACGGGAGCGTCGTCCTAGGCCTCCGTGCCGTCGTCATAGCGCGAAGCGCGACGTCCTGACGAAGCGGATTCATTCGCGCTCGCCTCGCGAGCGCACTACCACCGCTTCGTCTTAACGTTATGAACATGCAAGTGCTCGCCCTTTTTGATTGGTGCGACCACCTTGCCGATATCGACGCCGTACTTGATCACGGTTTCGCCGACTTTGAAGTCTTTGAGCGCGACCTTGTGGCCAATTGGAATATCGTTCTTGAGCTCGACCTTCACCGTTGAATCCGGATCCATGATCCAGCCGGTGGCTTTGCTGCCTTTGGCGCAGCCCTCGACGACGACGACGCCGACGCCATCGCCTTTTTCATGCACTACGAAATGAATCATCGTTTTGTCTTTCGCGTTAAAGTGGCAGGAGCGGCGAACGCAGCGATCAGGACGAGCCCGCAATCGGACCGGACGAAATCGCAACTTGCGTCGCGCCTGCAGGAAAACCAAGTCATATAGATCATCTATATGAGTGCGTACAATACCAAAAAAAAGGAGAAATCGCTTGAAAATCGTAATTTCCGAGTTTATGGACGAAAACGCGGTGCAAACGCTACGCGCGCGCTTCGGTCGAGAGAGCGTGGTTTACGACGCAGGGCTGGTGGACAAGCCCGACGAGCTCGCCGCCGCAGTCGCCGATTGCGATGTGCTGATCGTTCGCAATCGCACGCAGGTGCGCGGCGTGCTGCTGACCGCTTGCGCAAAAACGCGAGTGATCGGACGGCTGGGGGTCGGGCTCGACAATATCGATGTGGCCGCCTGCGAAGCGCGCGGCATGAAAGTCATTCCCGCAACAGGCGCGAACGCGCTTGCGGTCGCCGAATACGTGATTGGCACCGCAATGATGCTGCGCCGCGCGAGCTATCTTTCAACCGATGCGGTCGTGGCTGGCAAATGGCCGCGCGCGGCGCTCTCGAACGGGCGTGAGACGGCCGGCGCGACCCTCGGGCTCGTGGGCTTCGGCTCAATCGGGCAACTCACGGCGCAGCTCGCGCGCGCCGTCGGCATGAGCGTGATTGCCTACGATCCGATCATCAAAGACTCGGATCACGCATGGATGGACACTGGTGCGATTCGCGTGGAACTCGACGAGTTGATCGCTCAGGCGGACGTGGTGAGCCTGCATGTGCCGCTCGTCGAATCAACCAAAAATCTCTTCAATGCCGAGAGAATTTCTGCGATGAAAAAGGGCGCGATTCTGATCAACACCGCACGTGGCGGCATCGTCGATGATGCGGCGGTCGCGAGCGCTTTGAAGAGCGGACATTTGGGCGGCGCGGCGATTGATGTGTTCGAGAAAGAACCGCTGCCCGCGAGCGAGACCTTTGCCGGCTGCCCGAACCTCGTGTTGACGCCGCATATCGCCGGCGTTTCCGCCGAGGCCAACGTTCGCGTCTCGTCGATGATCGCCGAGAAAGTGATTGAAGCGCTTAGTTAATTTGTGCCGTCTTGTGTTGTTTTGCGTAGGATGGGTGGAGCGAAGCGATACCCATCAAACGGTCGATCATTCGATAGATATTGTTTTTTGTCGTGAACGAGATGGGTATCGCTTCGCTCCACCCATCCTACATGCTGCGCGATTGCGAGCCTTCGCCTAAGGACCCTATATGCCTCTCATTTCTTCCGATGAATTGTTTTCCCTCGCAAAGCGCGCGCTCGAGAATGCGGGTGCGTCCGAAGCGAACGCTGGGCAGACCGCGCTCGGTCTGGTCTACGCCGACGAACAGGGCACGGCGTCGCATGGCGTTTCCCGCGTACCGCAATACATCGGTCACATGAAAGCCGGTCGAGTCGATGGCAAAGCCGCCGCGTCGATTGCGAAACAGCATGGCGCGGTTGCCATCATCGAC
>JAAFJI010000089.1 GCA_013298045.1 Betaproteobacteria bacterium | reverse complement strand
GAAGCTTGAATTGGTAGACCCCGTCATCCACGCCGACGTCGGGCACCGCATTGAGCACAAGTTCAACCTTCGCGCCCGCCGCAATCGTGCCGATAGTGTTCGTCGCGGACAGAAAAAGCCAGGCCGGTGCCGCCGCATCGTTGAGCTCAAGCAGTCGCGCGGTAACCCCGCTGGCGGCAACCAACCCTCGGTTATCCAGAGCGACGCGCTCCGACACCGCTTGCCCGCGCCTTGTGCCTAGCGCAAGCACGGACGGCGTGGGCAGGAGCACGGGCTCGGCCGCCACGAGTTCGAAGTCGATACGTATCTCGGCGCGCGCCAAGCTGCCCGATTCGCTTGCCAAAAGTTGGGCAATCAGCACGCCATTGGCTGGGCTCTGAGCAGTGCTGTTGAAGGTAATCTCGTAAGGAACTTGAGCACCGCCCGCGGAAACCGTGGTCGGGATCGCTGTTGCGCTGACGCCAGTCGGCACCGAGCCGCTCGGCTGCGCAATTGCCGGGGTCACCAGCGACACATTGCTCGCGGTCGCATCGACCGAGGTGCCCAGGTATACCGTAAAGCGCTCGGCGAAGCCGCGCGCTGCGCGCAGCCGGATGCGGTTGTTGTCTACCGAGAGCCGCTCGACGGAAAACGTGCCTTGAATGACGGGCGTCGTGTTTTCATCGGGGTGAATGAGCGCGACATCGTAGCGACCTTGATCGTTCGGTTGCGGCACAAAATTAAACACAAACGTGCCACTGGCGTCAGTGACCACGTTAATGGTTCGCTGGTAGCCGCCATTGTTGAGAAGGAGCATCAACGGTGCGCCCGAGACCGGGGCGTTGTCGACCCGTCCACGCGCGGTTCCAGTCACAGAAATTGGGGTCGCGCCAAAACTGAGCGCTGGCGCAACCAGATCGATCTGCCCGATGTAGGGCGTAATGACAGGCGGCGGCGGTTTGGCGAGCATGACTTGAATCGACGCGGAGGCGGATGCGCCGCCGGAATCTGCGATTTCGGCACTAAGTACATGCGCTCCGTTGGCTACCGACGCCACATTCCAGAGGTAGCGATACGGCGCTGTGGTGAGCGTCGCGACAACGCGCCCATCAATCGACAACCGTACCTGCGAGATGCTGCGCGGTGCCGTTGCCGAGGCGACCAATTCAATCATCGCGTCAGCGGCGATGATCGATTGCTCGCCCGGCGAACCAAACTGGATGCTGGGTGCGGCAATCGCAAAATTGAGCGTCACGTCAGCGCTGCGCGGCGAGGTGCCGCGACTGTTAAGCGCCTCGGCAGATAAGCTGTTTGCACCTTCGATAAGCCCCGACACGTAGGCAACGAACGCGCCGTTGGCTTGTGCTTGAACCAAGGTCGAGAGCGGCGTTCCATTGACAAAAATGCGCACTTGATTGCCCGGCTCGGTGGTGCCGGCGACGACAATGCCGTCGGTGTTCACCTGCGTGCCGCTGAGCGGACTCAGAATGATGGGTGCGGTCGGCGGCGGTAAGCTAATCGAGAAATCGAGCGAGACGGTCGTGCTGTTTGCTGCCAGATCGGTGGCAACGACCTGTAGGCGGTGTGCCCCGTTTGCCGCACTTTGGAGCGACACCGGCACATCGATGTTGCCGGTGCCGAAGGTGCCAGAGAAGACGGTAAACCCGGTAGCGAGCGTTTCGATGCGCACGCTCACCGATTGCAAACCGACGCTGTCGGCGGCAAGCAATCGCAGGTTGCCGGCGGACGCCGACACAGTAACGCCATTACCAAGCGGCGCGCCGGCAAACTCGATGTTGCCAATGGTAGGCGGAACCCGATCAAGCGTCACTCTGCGCAGCAGGCTCTCGATTGATGTCTCTCGAATGGTAGATGCCCTTGCCGTGATTTCATAAGCCCCGTCGGTCGGCAACAAGAGACTGCCCGCGAAGCTCGCAGACGCGCCCACCGCGATCGGCGCGTTGACCGCTACGCCTCCAAGTAGCAGCTGAACGCGAGTCCAGGGTCGCGACGTGCCCGCAATTGTCAGAGTGGGTGAATTCACGTAGACGTCGACGGCTGGCGTCGTGATGGTCGGTGCGGCCAGCGTCGGGATCGCAACGTTGAGCGTGAGCGATGCGGAGGCGATGTTGCCGACGGCGTCGGCCGCCGATACTTGCAGGATGTGGGCGCCGTTGACTAAGCTGTCGAAATCGATGAACACGCTGTACACGTTACTGCCGTGTTGCGAAACAGCAGCGGACACCGCGTTGCCGTTGAGCCGGAAAACGATTGAGCTCGCACTGACACCGTTGGCGTCGGCGATCTGCACAAATATGCGACCGGCGCGGGTGACGACCGCGCCATCGAAAAGCGGCGAGCCGTCGTCGAACTGCCAGCCTGCAAAGCTTGGTGCAGTAGTATCGATACGAAAGCTGCGCGCCTCGCTCGACGCAGAAGTACGATTCGCGCTGCTCGCGATCGCAACGATGGTGAAATCACCGTCTCGCGGAAAAACCACCGGCGCTTGAAACAGACTTACGTTGGCGTTTTGCGGCGCTGTCAAGGCGACGGCAAGCGATTGATCGACAGACGAATCCGTGCTGGTGACGCGTACCTCGGTGGCGTTTCGGGTCGTTCCCGCGATGTTCACGGTGCGCGTTGCCAGCAGCGCACCGGCCTCCGGCAGCATGAATGTCGGCGTGTTCGGATTCGCCAGATTGAGCACAATCGAGCGATTGAGCGTCGCCAGGTTGCCAGCGGCGTCGGAAGCCGTCAGCACAAGCGGATAGGCCGCGTTAACGAGATTGCCAAAATCGAGATCGGCATACCAGGTGTTGCCGGAAAGATAGCTAAACACAAAGATGGGCGCGCTGCCGATCTGCCCTTTCAACGAGGTTACCGCCAGGTTATCGGTCGCCTCCACCGTCAAGCGAGCGTAGTGGCGAAACTCGTAGCCGTTGGCAACGGGCTCGCTGAGCCCAAACGTATTGGCGAGCGGATTTGCAAGCACAGGCGGGGTGGTATCGCTGCCTCCGCCGAGGACAAAACTGAGCGCACTGCTAAAGCCCTCACACTCGTTCAGGTAGGGTGGATTCGAGACATGGGTCGCAACAACCGTATGCGCGCCCAGGGCAAGCGGAGGCGCGTTGAGCGTAATGCCTTGCCCCACACCCACGATGCGTACGTTGAAAACTCCGTCGACGTGAACATCAAAGGCAATGTCCTCCCAGAGGTTGTTGCCGATAAAAACAAACGTCCCGGGAGCAAGCGTCGTTCCGTTTGGGATCGGCGTGTTTCCGTTCAAACTAAATTCGATCTGACAGGCATGGACGACGGTTGAGACCGGAACGGTAAGCAAAACCGCGCCGACCGCCAGCGCAAAGACTCGCCTCAGAAACGCGAACCACGCCGAACCCATTGAGGATATTGTCGTTTTCATAGCTATCACTGCGTGCCGCAGGGTTTCGTAAGTCGACGATTGCGACCGCTTGCAACTGCTTCGAGTCGATTGGCGGCGAGCGAAAGCTCGTTTGGCGTTGCTCGCACCCACCAGGTATGTGGATCGAGTCGGCGCATCGACTGCTCAATCTCGCCCACCGATAAGGCTGGGGGCACTACCAGAATGCGGCGAGCGTGAGGCGCGACTCGATTGAGCGCATCGGCGGATGTCTGGGCATAGTCAACCCACTGAGTGTCGCCGTCCTCAAACCAGGCCGCAGCTGCATCCACGTCAATCTCGGCAGCAAGGAGCGCTTCCGTCGCTGACTGCAGCGTAGCTCGCCACGCGCGCGCGCCGCCCACGAGCACATACACGTCGTCGCTCGAACGCTGTCGGCGAATTTCTTGACACAGACGTTCGGTCGGTTGCGGATCGAGCGCATCGCCAATCAGAAGCAACTTCGACCCAGCGGGTATCGGGCTTGCCTTGGCTTGCTCGCGAGACAGGCGGACCGCGCCGGGCAGCATCGTGACCGACCACTTCGCGGCATGACCGACGCTCCAGACCGAATCGGCGGACGTTGCCATTGACCGCCATGCCGACAGGTCGAGTGCACAGCGCGCGTCGGCGGGATGCGACTCGAGTCGCGCGCGCGCATCGGCTACACCTGCGTCCGGCGAAATCGCTACGTTTTGCTGGCAGGCGGTAACGCTGGATGCAAACGCGTGGGGCACCGCGAAGAGCGCCACGACTAGCGCCTGCGCTGCGCAATCGCGCGCGTTCATTCGCATGCTCCTAGGCGCGCTTCAATTGCGGTGAGGAGCGTTGCTGCTGGAAGCGAAAGCCCATCAACCAGCGCCTGACCGCGCAGCCCGAGCGCATACCTTGCGTAGATTACCGCGTCGACGTCGAGGCTTACCTCGCCGTTGCCGTCGAAGTCGTACGCGATCAGGTTCGCGGTAAGGTTATCGGCGAGCGCTTCGGCGAGGGCGAGTGTGGCTGTTGAATCCACAAAGCTGTCGGCAACAAGCTCGACTCCGCGCGCACCTTGCAAGTAGCGAATCAGCACGCGCGGCTCAATCGTCAGGGTGTTGCCGACGCTACACACGGGCAAAAGTCGCAGGCGCACTAAAGCATCGTCGGCATTGTTGCGAGCGTCGATATCATCAGACGCACTCTGTACGGTTGCGACGAGCGGCGCGCTTGCGGGAGCGGCGGCACCCGCAAGCGCATGTACGGTGAGGCGCAGTTCGCGGCGCACGCCGACTGCAAGATCGCCGACATACCAGATTGCTGATGAGGCATCGAAACTCGTCCCGACCGGCGCGACAGCGCTTACCGACAAAAAAGAGGGAAGCGTGAGTCCAACCGAGTTCGCCTGAGCGGAGGCGGGTCCGAGGTTTTCCACGCTCACGACGAGCGACCCAGATGTATTCGGGCGCAAAACCACGCTCGAAGGCTGGATTGCTACCCCCAGATCGGTCGTATTGATATTTGCCGGGCGTCGTTTGGAGAACAAATAGCCCGTAGCGTTTTGCCCTTCGACGATTGTGATGCTCGAAACAGTTGGTGCGCCGTTTGGGGAGACGCCCACCGCGCCTGCGGCATTGCCAAGAATCGGGACGCCGTCAACCCGCGCTGGCGTCGGCCCAACACTCAACGTATAGCTCCCCGCCTGCAAACCGGTGAATTCGTAGCTTCCGTCCGGCTGCGTATAGGTCTGTGCGCTCGATGTGCCACCACCGACATGCGCGCCGGACAATTCGATCTTGACCACGCCGATGCCAGGCTCGCTCGCCTGAAACGCACCGTCGCCATTGGTATCGTCAAACACCCGACCAGCAATCGAGGTGAGCGCGGCTCCACTTCCGTTGATAACGTAGTCGCCGGTACTTTGCGAATCGAAGATATTGATCGCGTAGCGCCAAACGAGCGCTGCATCGCGGGTTTTCGACAGCCAGTAGTTCTGCGGATTGAGGATTTTCCCATCGGAGCGAACGACGCTGGTAATTTGCAACGCCCCATTCGTAGGGTCCACCACTTTCGAGTAGCTCAGCAGGGGCGACGTCTGATGCTGCAATCGGTAACCGCCTGGCACCGCGCTTAGCGTCGAATTTACTGAGACATCGACCACCGGAGTGTCGACTCCGTCGGACTCATACACGAACCATCCACCGTCGCTCGAAAGAAAATCTCGCACCGAGTCGCGCCCCGGCAGATCGACGATCACGTCGCGTACGAGAAATCGCGATGTGAGCGAGTCGATGAGCGAGGTGAGCGCGCCGCCGAGCGCGTCGGCATGGGTGAAGTTAGCCTCGAAGTCAACAAATCGACCGGCCAGTGTCGTCGTTAAATCCCACCTGCCCATCACACTCGCACCCGCCGCAATCGTTCCGAAGTCGAGCAGTAGCGAGCTGCCGCGCGACTGATCGTTTACGTAGCCACCCTCAAGCCGAAAACCGATCGCGAGCCCCTGCCGATTCTCAACGATCCTCGGTTGCGCCGAGTCGATCTTCATGTTGACCGCCGCACCTAGCCCGGTGTTTTTCACCCGCACGCCGAGTACTGCCGGCTCAGACGGCTCGACGGGCACGGTAAAGGGATCGTCGGCGTAGATTTCGGGTTGTAGAAAATAATCGAGCCTGAGTTTTGGCTGCGCTCGCACGGTGATGATTTCTGGTTCCACTTCGACCGACTGCGTCTGTCCGGCAATTGCGTACTCAATGGCGGCACCGATGCGGTATTGTTTCCCGCTAGGAAGCGAGCCGGCAGCACCGGATGCCGGGATGAAAAGCCAACGTGCCTCGGCTTGACTACTTTGTTCCACGTTGCTAGAACCGTCCAGCGCGGCCGTACCGGTTAGTGTGTCGAGACGGTAGAAGAACGCCGCTGTGCCGCTGTTCGGATCGGTGGTAAAGACAACCGCGTTGCCCGCAAGATCGCTCACCAGAAGCGTGACGCGGAGCGCCTCGATGGCGCGATCTGCCAATCCGTTGTTTACTTTAAGCGCAACGTCGAACGCCTGCCGTTCGAGCGAAACTTTTTGTCGAATTTCGATTTTGACTTCGGCACAAATGGCTTGCGCCAGACTATCGAACACAGCACCGCCAAGCAACGCAAACAGCAGAAGTCGCAGCAAAACGCGTGGATCACATTTCGCTAACGCAACAGCGAGCAATCTAGCTATCGCGAACACGCGGTAGCGTGATGGCGTGAGATCGACACGCGCCGTTATTGTTGGTCCGGAAATCAATTAGCACCCCATAGACAATTCGATTGTTGGGGCGCGTGAGTCGCCCTGGTCGAAACCTTTTTTCACTTGCGTCGGTCATTGGTCGTGTGCGATTCGCCGACACCCACTCGTGCCCGCGTGAAGAACGAGCTACGTACCCAACAAAAACGAAATGTAGAACTAAATTTGAGCTTTGATACCGGAAAATAAAAAAATGAAACACGCTTCCCTTTTGGGGGATATACAAGTCCGCTCCCATGTGTTAGGAAATTTCGGTAAATAGTGGGAATGGACTATGTCTTCGTGCCGCGCCACATGGCGACGCCCGGCGATTTCGAGTTGACGAGCACGTCCTGCACCACTGAACCAAAACGACGTTTTGTTGAACCGAAAGCTGACAGCTTGCGACACAGCTGTCACAATCGCTTTGTCCGTGATTGTCCGTGAACATCCAACAAACAATTTTGAGGGAACCATGAACACCACTTACCGCACCACCGCCGCGCTCGCGACAACGCTCGGCATCGCCCTAATTGCATTCCCGGTCACGGCTCAATTGCAAGCGCCGCAGCCGAACCAAACAGCGACTGAAGCGGGGAAAGCGGCGCGACTGGCCAAGCCCGGCAAACCCGACTTTACTGTCGCCATCGACCGCGTATTTTTCGCCTGTCCAGGTACCAGCGACCAGCCGTCGTTTGCCACGATGCAAGTGCGCATCAAAAACAACAGCATGCCGTTCGATCTGAACAAGCCAATCAGCTGGCGCTGGACGATTGACGGCGTGAACCGCAACGCTACCGGCACACTCGCGGGCTACCCCTCGACCGTTATCAACAATATCGGCTGGATCCACTCGAATCTCACGATTCCGGCGAGCTGGTTTACCAACATCGGAAAGCCGGATCCGACGAAACTCGCACAACCCAAATCGGTGGTGGTGAGTTTTAGCTTCGACACCACAAACGCGATTGACGAGGCCAATGAGGCCAACAACGTCGCCGAAACAACGGCGACGATTCCGGCGATGCTTTGCAAGTAGTGCGCGCGAGTTGACGGTCAGAGGAGCGCATCGTTCGCGGCAGGTATGTGCGCGCAGACTCAGGGCGCACCGCGAACCACTAAAGATGTTCGTGTGGTTAGCGACCGGTTGGGCTAAACGCGAATTGCGTGCGCCGAGCTCGAATCGCAATTAGTGAGACGCGTGCGACCGCACGGTAGTGGACGCCTTGCGACAATCGCCGCAGAATGGCGTTTTCTTCCGTGTAGGAGACTCAAATGACGCTTTCTGCCGTTCGCCGATCCATCTGTCGCTTGAGCGCACTCGCGGTCGCTGGTGCCATCTTCGCGCCGCTTGTCGTGCACGCACAAGACACCTGGCCGTCGAAGCCAATCACATACGTAGTGCCATTCCCGGCCGGCGGAACAACCGACACCCTCGCACGTTTGATTGCTCAAAAACTGGGACCCGCGCTCGGCACGACGATCGTTGTCGAAAACCGCGCCGGGGCTGGCGGCAATATAGGATCCGATGCGGTTGCCAAGGCCGCACCCGACGGCTACACGATTTTGGGCGGGACAATCAGCTCCCACGCAATCAACGCTTCGCTCTACCCCAAGCTTCCGTACGATCCGCTCAAGTCTTTTGCTCCGATCACGCTGATCGGCACCAATGCAAACGTGCTTGTCGTTGCGTCGTCGAGCCCGTATCAAAATTTGAACGACCTTATCGCCGCCGCCAGAGCGAAGCCAGGGAGCCTGTCGTTCGCATCGGCAGGCAACGGCACCTCGCAGCATTTGAGCGGCGAGCTCTTCAAATCGATGGCGAGTATCGACATCGTGCATGTGCCGTACCGCGGCAGCGCCCCGGCGATACAAGATGTAATGGGCGGACAGGTGCCGTTCATGTTTGACACGAGCGTTGTCGCCGCGCCGTTTATCGAAGGCGGCAAACTGCGTGCTCTGGCAGTCACGTCGGGGAAGCGTGCCGCAGTGCTGCCGAACGTGCCGACCATGGCGGAAGGTGGCATTGCGAACTACGATGTCGTGTCTTGGCAGGCGATCTTCGCACCTGCCGGCACGCCCACCGCCATCGTACAACGTCTCCACGCGGAGATCGCAAAAATCATCAAGAGTGCGGAAATGCAGGAGCGATTTGCAAAGCTCGGGCTCGATCCATCCGGCATGACGCCGTCCGAACTCGCAAAGTTTCAGGCGAGCGAAATCTCGAAATGGGCGGCGGTGATTAAGGCAGGAAACATCAAGCTCGAATAACCGAGGCTCGCGCTACTGCACCTTGATTTCGTCTGCGTCCGGCGCGCGTTTGCAGTCGCCCACGTAGCGTGCTTCCATGGTCTGGTGAATGGTTTCTACGCCGCTCACTGCCGGCCGATAGCTGCTTTCAAGCGCAACCACAAAACGTTTCGGCGCAACAACGGCCCGCGCGCGCCCGGCGAGCGTTTTACCGTCGTCACAGGCGTAGTCGAGTGATACCCGCGACGCCTGTCCGCGCACACCCGCAACTATGTTTATGTTTTTCGACTCGCAGCGCGCGTCGCTTGAGGCAAGCGTCTGCAGCGCGAAAGCACGACCGCTCGCAAAATCCGCCGCCGTCCGGCAAACAGCAAACGACACGGTGGGGAAATTCACACGCATATCGACCGGCACCGATGCAAGATCGGTTGCGATCGTGTACTTCCACTCGCCGGGAATCTGCGCTAATCCTAGGGTCGGCAACACCGCGAACGCAACGAGCGCAGCGCGCGTCGGCAGCTGAAACATCAAGAAATTCATTCGCCTATTTTGCACAGCGCGCGCCTACAGCACGACCGGACTCGATCAACAGGCGCCCAAGCGTTTAGCGCTCATTGTCATGTTCATTTTGCCGCCAAGCGCCTTCGTCGTGCCGCCCGTCATCGTCATCTTGGCATCCATTTGTCCAGATGTTGCCGTCATATCGTAAGTCATGACGGAGGGCTCGGCAACGTCTTTCATCTTGCAGGTGGCGGTGAACTGGTAGCGATTGCCGTTCACCTTCACGTCCGAATACGCGCAATCCATCCCGGCCTGCTTTTGACCGGACAGATTTTTGCCCTCATCGATATCTTTTTGCGACACGCATTGCTCAAAACTCATTGGAATGCTGCCCAAACCGGGGATTTCGGTGCGCGTGGTGTAGCTCCACTTGCCGGGCTGAGTGTCGAACTTCGGCAGCTGTGCGTTTGCGCTGGTTGCGGCGGTAAGGAAGGCCGCTGCGGCAATATGGAAACGGTTCATCGTGAATCCTAGATCGGGAAGTTAGCGGAGTAGTCTTGAGTCGGTATGAAACAAAGGACGGTTCAATCCGTCCGAACGCGCCAAAACAAATGTCTATGCGTACAAACGCAATAACGTCGCAGTTGCCGCTACGCCGACATGCTCAGCGCCCGCAGTTGTTTGAATCGTGGCACAGTGATGCAGCCACGCCTATTATAGCCCAATAAAACATATAACTCCTTGCTTTTTTATTAGAAAAAGCTTAGTTGATTAAATGATTAATACGCCTTATTGCATTGGGCGTAAGCAGCTGGCGCTACTTGGGTGTGAGCAGCGCATACACCGTTGATGCCCGCGCCGCCGTTTTGCCGTCGCTCGCGCCCACGATGTCAACCTCGGCAAAAGCCATCGAGTTACCAACCCTTGTGAGCCGAACCGTCACCAGCGCGTCCTGTGCGGAGAGCGGGCGCACAAAGCTCGTGCTCTGCTGCACCGTGGTGCACGGTCTGAACTCGCCGAAGTGTGCGACCAGGGCGAGCACAACCGCCGTATCGGTCGCCGCCATCATCGCTTGCCCACACAGCGTACCGCCGTCCCGACTAAGCGCATTGTTTTGCGGCAAACGCAGCGTCAGCACGCCGTCGTCGACCTGCACCACTCGAAGCGCGAGCGACTGCACCCAGGGGGCAAAACGTTCGGCGAGAACGGCTTCAAGCACTCTCTGCATTTTCACTCTCGTCAATCGAGCGTCGCGGTCGATTTTCTGTAGAACTTGATCGCGGCCCCGGTAACCGGCAGCGTGCTCGTATTGGATATCGACGGCGGCGGTGATTTCAAAATCTGCGGTCGCATCGCGCCGACCACATGCATCTCGCACGGCTTGCAATCGAAGTTAAGCGTCAATTTCTCGCCGCTTGAAATGAGTGTCATCGGCTCGGCGCGAACTTGCCCTTGCACCCCCTGAACGCCCTTCGCTTGCTTCGGACACAAGTTGAACGCAAAGCGCAGGCAATGCTTTGTGATCATCAGCGGCACTTCGCCCGCCTCTTGGTGCATTTCATACGCAGCATCGATCATCCTCACGTCGTGCTTCGCGTAGAAATTGCGTGCCGCTTGGTTGTAGACATTCGCGAGGAATGTGAGCGAGTCGCTTGGGTAGGCAGCGAGTGGTTCGGTCGCTTGGAAACGCGCCCAGCGAGCGAAGGCTTTCGCCCTCTCTGCCTCAAGCGCGGCAATCGCATCGCGGCGCAAGGTATTCGCCATCGACGCAGGCACGAAAAACACTTGCGACCACTGCATGTCAACGTCATCGGCAACAACGTTGTAAATCGTGCCACCCAATTTGCACAGATTTTCTTTGAGCGAAACAAGCGCCTTCGCGTTATCTTTCGCGGCATTCTTCTCGCATGCGAGTGTGGCGCGACCGATGCCACCGCGACCATCATTCACCAGAAGCGAAAAACCGTCCTCTGTCTCGGCGAACACCATCGTCACGGCAATACGTCTCTCGGAGGACGTCTTCGCAAGCGTTTGCTCCCACGCGTGATCGCGATTGCGATGCAAGAGCGCGCCGACTTTAAGCCCGGGTAACTCGTTGACTTTCGCATTCGGTTCCAATTGCCAATGACCGAGGTTGTCGACGCGTCTTGCGACATTCACCTGCAAGCCAAGCAACTCGCGGCCGTTGAAATACGTGAGTCCGTCGCCGTTAGCAAATTCGGCATCGAGCTCTTTCGTCGCGCTCGAATCGACATATTTCGATGTGCGCACTTCATGGCGATCGTCGGGATT
The DNA here is from genome assembly GCA_013298045.1 of Betaproteobacteria bacterium. Classification (GTDB taxonomy): domain Bacteria; phylum Pseudomonadota; class Gammaproteobacteria; order Burkholderiales; family Casimicrobiaceae; genus Casimicrobium. Next base: position 2,192 of record JAAFJI010000089.1, on the reverse strand, counting down.
TTTCGCGGATGCGGAGAGCACGACCTCGCCCTCTTTCGCATCGAGTGAATCGTGCTCGTCGAGCGTTTGTACCTCGATTTTTCCGTGCGCGATGCGCGTTACGCGCGCCACTGCAAGCCCCGCGTGTACGGGCGTGTCGAACGCGCCAATGTCGCCTTGGCGACCATTCGCAAAATAGTCCGTGCTGCTGCGGTTGAAGCTTCGCGACGGATCGGGAGTGAAGGTATAGGTGCAACTACCGTCGGAGGCACTTGCCATCTCCGGTCGCTCGTTCAGAATCGCATCGAGCAACTGCCGATAATGCGCCGTCACGTTCTTCACGTACGACATGTCTTTGTAGCGCCCTTCGATCTTGAAGCTGCGCACACCAGCGTCGATCAACAAACGTAAGTTCGCACTTTGATCGTTGTCTTTCATCGAAAGCAAGTGCTTGTCGAATGCAACGACCGCACCGTTTTGATCGACCAGGGTGTACGGTAATCGGCATTCTTGCGAGCAAGAACCGCGGTTTGCGCTTCGTCCCGTATGCGCTTCCGAAATGTAGCAATTGCCCGAGAACGCTACGCAAAGCGCGCCGTGAACGAAGAACTCAAGCGCAACATCCTCACGAATCGCCGCACGAATTTTCGCAATCTGCGTAAGGGTCAATTCGCGTGCGAGCACAAGCTGCGAAAAACCAACGTAACTTAGAAACTCCGCTTTTTCAAGCGTGCGGATGTCGCATTGGGTCGACGCATGCAGCGCAATTGGCGGAATATCCAACTCCAAGATACCCATGTCTTGCACGATCAGCGCATCGACACCGGCATCGTAGAGTTCGTGAATCAATTTGCGCGCGGGCTCAAGTTCGCTGTCGTGAAGAATTGTGTTCACCGTCGCAAAAATGCGCGCGTTGTAGCGATGCGCGAATTCGCAAAGCGACGCGATCTCGGAGACACTATTGTCCGCCTTTGTGCGCGCGCCGAACGCGGGGCCACCGATATAAACGGCATCCGCACCGTGCAACACCGCCTCACGACCGATCGCTACGTCGCGCGCGGGGGCGAGGAGTTCGAGATGATGGCGCGGCAGGCTCATAGCAGCATTTCGGAGGCGGGATCGCTATTTTCCTACAGACGTGCAGCGTTGCAGGAGTCGCCTGCCGCGATCAAGGTGTGGTACTGGCAAGCTGCGCCTACAAAATCTCCTTCGGCACTCAATGCAGCACAAACACGGCAACGATGGTTGCAATGCCAAGAGCGAGGTTGATTGCGACCCAGACGCGAATTTGATCGAGCGCGACGCCGCCTGCCGGCCAGTCGCTAGCCGCGACAGCGCGCTGTAGACGTTTAAACAGCGCGAAACGGATGTGCATGAAGATCAGGAACATCAACACGCCAAGCGCTGCCATCACGATCCACGACGCAGGCCAATCAAACGCGCCGCCGGATTGGACGGCGGCTTTCGCAACGCGTCCGACCATCCAGAAGCCGGATAGAACAACGAGCGTCGCGAGAATTAACACAGCCCGGAAAAAGCGCCCGAGTACACCATGCATGAGTCGGATGCGCTGCGGCGGCTCCAGCGACGCGAGCGACGGACGCAAGAAAAATAGCGTGTAGACCATTCCGCCGATCCAAACGATGATCGATAAAACGTGGACGAGTTTGAGCAAGTTGTAGAGCATGGGGCACCGTATTCAGAGCAATGCCTCGCATTCTGCGCTGTTTTCTACTTTAGCGCTGCGTCGCGCCTCGCGAACGGCGCGCTGACACAATAGCGACAGTGATCGATCCGGCAGAGCAAAACCATGAAACGAACATCCGTCTTTCACGTAAGCGAGACACCCAATATTGCTCAGTTTGAACCGCGCATCGACGATCTCGGGCGTCCGGCTGTTTGGGCGATTGATGAAACGCATTTGCCGAACTACCTTTTGCCTCGCGAGTGCCCGCGCGTTTGCGTGCGTCGCGGCGCATGCACGGATGCGACGTTGATCGAGCGCCTGCTTGACGAGACTACACATGCAATTTACGTTGAGTGTGCGTGGCGCGAACGCATCGCGGCGACCACATTATTCGTGTATGAATTCAACGCCTCGCCTTTCGCGTGCGTAGATGCGAACGCGGGCTACTTTCAATCGAGCAAGATGGTGCGTCCGATTGCTACACAAACGCTGACCGATCTTGAACACACGCTGCGATCAAGCGGTG
>JAAFJI010000088.1 GCA_013298045.1 Betaproteobacteria bacterium | reverse complement strand
GTTCGCCATGGTGCCGCTTGCGCGTCGCTTCGGATCGAAGCATCTGCACATGGTGTGCTTAGCGCTCGCGGGCATTGGCATGATCGCAATTCCCGAAATTCGCAATCAGTCGCTCTTGTTTGTCGCGATGATCGGTATGGGTCTGGCCTGGGGCAGCATCATGGGCAATCCGTACGTGATGCTCGCGGGCAGCATCCCGCCGGAGCGCACCGGCGTCTACATGGGGATCTTCAACATGTTCATCGTGATCCCGATGATGATTCAGATTTTCACGCTGCCGCTCTACTACAAGAGCTTTTTGAATGGCGATCCGCAGAACGCGATTCGCCTAGGTGGCGTGCTGATGATTGCCGCAGCGGTGGCGACGATTTGGGTCAAAACTGCGGAGAGTCGGGCGCGCTGAGATTCGCAAACAGCTAAAACGCGCTTCGCCCCATTAAATGGGGCGAATGACACGAAAAAGCAAATCGTTGAGAATTACGATTTTGTAATCAAACCGCATCCGACACGCGGCCCTGCATTACCGAGCGGTTGCGATTTGTAGTCATCCGGATCGCGGTGCACCACAAGCGGTTTGCCGACGATGCCGTACACGCCGTCAACCAGCGTAATGGTGTCGGCCTCCTGGCGCAGCGTGCCGACGCCAGCCGCATCGGTCTTCAAATTGAACAATGCGCCAGCATGGCGAATTTTCTCCGCAGGATTGGCGTGCGGGTGATTGTCGGGATTGAAGTGTCCGGCGGTCTTCATGCCGTCGCCCGAGCAATCGGAAACTGCGTGGACATGAAAGCCGTGCTCCGCGTTTGGCTTAAGCCCTGCGACACGCGCCTCGACGAGCACCTTACCGCCGCCGAGCTGCGTGAACTTCACCGCACCGTTGGGATTTAGGCTCGCCGCCGCTGCCGAGCTCGTCGGCTGAATGTTGACTGTGGCAACTAGACCGGGCGGGTTTTGCATGCTGGCGCAGCCGAACATCGCAATGCTGAGCGCAGCCAGTGGGAAATGGAGTTTCATGACGGTTCCTCGTTTTGAATTCGTTGCATCGAGAAACGCACCCGATGCGGCGCACGAGTGTAGCGCGTCGCCAGGCCGCAGGAGCCGCGGGCGGGTCGGCAAGCGACACTCAGCGTCGAATAAGAAACACCGCCGTTTCGCCGCGCAAGTTCGGTAACCACTTCACCTCGCGTCCGCCGGCAAGCACGATTTTTCTTTCAATCGTAATGCGCTTTTCGGCACAGAACCGGTCGAAGTCCAGAATCGACGAGAAATGCACGTTTGGCGTGTCGTACCACTGATAGGGCATGCGCTTTGACACCGGCATGCGACCGCCGATGCCCAATTGCCAGCGCACCTGCCAATGGGCGAAATTCGGAATGGTCACGATAGCGCTTTTGCCAATGTCGAGCACATCTTTGATCAGCGCCTCGGTGTGGCGCGTGGCTTGCAGCGTCTGCGAAAGAATCACCACGTCGAAGCTGCGGTTGCCGAAAAAAGCGAGACCGCCCTCGATATTGCTTTGAATGAGGTTGACGCCGTTTTTCATCGCGGCGAGTGCGGCGTCGCAGTCGATTTCGACGCCATAGCCGCGACAGCCACGCTCCTTGGCGAGCCGTGCAAGCAGTGCGCCGTCGCCGCAGCCCAGATCGAGCACGCGCGCACCCTGCGGCACCCAGGCGCTCACCACATCGAAGTCAGCGCGATTGGCGTTGTTCATTGCGTGCTCGCTCATACGCGAATCTCCGCAAACACCTGGCGCAGCAGCGCGTGATACTGCGCAATCGGCATTAGGAACGAATCGTGACCGTCGGCCGATTCAATCTCTGCGTAGCTCACGTCGATGCGATTGGCGATTAGGGCGCGAACGATTTCTTTCGAGCGCTTCGGCGAAAAACGCCAGTCGCTTGAAAATGCGGCGATGAAGAACTTTGCTTTGCTCCTGCGAAAGGCGGCGGAGAGATCGCCCGCGAAGGGTTTGGCGGGGTCGAAATAATCGAGCGCTTTAGTCATCAACAGATAGGTGTTGGCGTCGAAGTAGCCAGCAAACTTGTCGCCCTGATGGCGCAGGTAGCTTTCCACCTCGAACTCGACATCGAATCCGAACTGGTACTCGTTTTGACCGTCGGTCAAATCGCGACCGAATTTGTCGCCCATCACGTCGTCGGAGAGATAGGTCAAGTGCCCGAGCATTCGCGACAGGCGCAGTCCGCGCTGGGGAATTGCGTTGTGCTCGTAGAAGTGCCCGCCGTGAAACTCCGGATCGGTCATGATCGCTTGCCGCGCGACTTCATTAAAGCCGATGTTTTCCGCCGAAAGTTTAGGCGCAGCGGCAATCGCAATTACGTTCCTCACGCGTTCGGGAAACTCGATTGACCATTGCAGCGCCTGCATCCCGCCGAGCGAGCCACCAATCACCGCCGCGAAGCTGTCGATGCCGAGTCGATTGGCTAGCAGACTCTGCGCATTGACCCAATCGGACACCGTAACGACTGGGAACTCGCTGCCCCATGGCTTTTTTGTTGCAGGATTGATCGAGCGCGGTCCGGTCGAGCCGTGGCAGCCGCCGATGTTGTTGACGCCGATCACAAAGAATTTCCGCGTGTCTAGCGGCCGTCCCGGACCGATCAGGTTTTCCCACCAGCCTTCGGATTTCATCTGATCGCGGTAGTAGCCAGCAACGTGGTGATGCCCGGAGAGCGCGTGACAGACGAGCACTGCATTCGAGCGCGATGCATTTAACTCGCCGTAGGTTTCAACCATCAAGTCGAAGTCGTTCAGACTAGCGCCCGATGCAAGCGGCAACATCTGATCGAAGTACACCTTCACCGGTGAAACAAAACCAACCGAATCCGCAGGAACATCCATAAAACACGCGACCAACAAAAAAGCCCGGGAGCATGATCGGCTTGCGGGCTTTGGTGAGTGCGTCGGGGAGGTTGAGCGTCGTCATTCCCAGTCGCTTTAGCCGTTTTGAAAACGCAGCACCCCAGGGTCTCGTTTTCTCGCCCGCAAGCTGTCAACTCAAATCGGCGAATGGTCGAAGCATAACAAAATTGCCGCCCTTTGTTGTCGAAGCGAGTCGGTCGCCGCTAGATCGCACGAGTGATTTGCGGCGCTTGCCGGTGTCGCCTAGAGCGTGTTTAGCTTCGCAAGCGCGGCGTTGATCTTGACCGGATCGTCAGTTTTGAGAATCCGCGCGGCAACCGCTTCGCAATCGGCAAGCGATGAGGTGAGGATGCGCTGTTTAATGGTGAGCAGCTGCTTCGGGTGCATCGAAAAATTTCGCAGCCCAAAGCCGAGCAAAAGTCGCGTCAGCCGGAGCTCGCCTGCCATCTCGCCGCATACCGCAATCGGCGTTTCCGCTTTCTGCGCGCTGCGTATAGCCATCGCCACGAGCTTCACCACCGCCGGATGCAGCGAGTCGTACATGTGCGCGACCGCGTCGTCGGTGCGATCGATAGCCAGCGTGTACTGAATGAGATCGTTGGTGCCAATCGAGAGGAAATCGAGTTTCTCGGCAAAGTAGGGCAGCGAGATCACCGCCGCCGGAATCTCCACCATTCCACCCACCGGCACATAGTGGTCAAAGGCGATTTTTTGTGCACTCAGTTCGGCTTTGGCGCGAGCGATGAACGCAAGCGTCTGCGACACCTCGTGCGCATTGGCGATCATCGGCACCAGAATGCGAATCGAGCCGAATGCGCTTGCGCGCAAGATCGCGCGAAGCTGAGTCATGAAAAGCTTGGGCTCGGCGAGGCATAAGCGAATCGCGCGCAGTCCGAGCGCCGGATTTTCACTCGGTCGATCGCCCAACCCGGGCATGCGTTTGTCGGCACCGAGATCGAAGGTACGAATGGTTACCGGTCTGCCCGCCATGCCTTCGACCACCGTTCGATACGCCTCGAACTGCTCGTCCTCGGTGGGCAAATCCTCGCGATGCAAAAACAGAAATTCCGAGCGGAAAAGTCCAATGCCATCAGCCCCGTTTTCCAGGCATGCTGCGAGGTCGGTCGGCAGTTCGATGTTTGCGTTTAAGTCGACAGCGGTGCCGTCGATGGTCACCGCTTTTGTGGAAACCAGCCGCTTTAGTTTCTGCGTTTCAAGGCGCTGCGATTCCTGCTTGAGCTTGTATTCGGCAAGCACATGAGAATCCGGATTGACAATCACCAGTCCGTTGTCGCCGTCGACGATCAAGAGCTCGGCTTCGCGCAACAGCGAGCGCGCATTGTGTAGCGCGACCACCGCAGGGATGCCGAGCGAGCGAGCGACGATCGCGGTGTGCGAGGTCGCGCCGCCCGCGTCCGTGACGAACGCGGCAAACGCGTTTTGCTTGAAATGAATGACATCGGCGGGAGACAGGTCGTGAGCAACCAGGGCGCTCGCATGCAGCGCGTCACCGACCGGTAGCGCCGAGGCTTTACCCATCAGCGCCTTCACGATTCGCTCCACCACTTGCACCACATCGTTCGAGCGTTCGCGAAGATAGGTGTCCTCGAATTGCTCGAATTGCTCGACCAGCGTGTTCATCTGCTGCGTCACTGCCCATTCGGCGTTGCAGCGCTGGGTCTCGATCAGTCGTTTCGGTTCCTGCGCAATTTGGGTGTCGGTCAGGATCATCCAGTGCACGTCGAGAAACGCAGCAAACTCCGCCGGCGCATCGTCGCTTTTCATCCGTTCGTGGATATCCTCGAACTCCGCGCGCACGGTTGCAATGGCTTGATCGAAACGCGCTTTTTCCGCGTCGACTCGATCGGCGGCAACATCGTAGTGCGCAACCTCGAGCGTTGCGTTGGACACGAGCTGAGCGCGCGCGATTGCGATGCCAGGCGCGGCGGCAACGCCGTGCAGCGCGAAAGAGATTTTGTGGAGCGGTTCAACGATTGCGTTCACAGCGACGATGGTAACGGGTTTATGCGACGCAGATAGGCACTCGTGCCGCGCAACCCACGATGGCATTTCTCAATCAAACAGCAAGTAAAAGCAACGCCGCATTAAATATACTGTTTGAATAATTTTTATTGCTTATTGTTAAAGCAATAAACATCCTAAATGATTTATTGAATGCGGCAGTCGTTGATAAAGTCATTAACTGAATTGCAAGCATTCACTCAATCGCGTTTCTTGCCCGATCACGATGAAACTGCTCACGCCACTCGACGAATCGCTGCTGCTCGATCGCCGCGCGCATTTCTTTGGCGAGTTCGAGGTAGTAGTAAAGATTGTGAATCGTGTTCAACATCGCGCCCAGAATTTCGCCAGTCTTGTTGAGATGATGCAGGTAAGCGCGCGAAAAATTCTGGCAGGTGTAGCAGCCGCAGGTTTCATCTAGCGGACGATGATCGTCGCGAAACTTTGCGTTTTTCAATTTGATATCGCCGAAGCGCGTGAACAACCAGCCATTCCTCGCGTTTCGCGTTGGCATTACGCAATCGAACATATCGATGCCGCGCTCTACGGCGTACACCAAATCCTCCGGCGTGCCGACGCCCATTAGGTAGTGCGGCTTCTCAGTAGGCAATCGCGGCCCAATGAAATCAAGAATGCGATGCATGTCTTCTTTGCTTTCGCCAACTGAGAGACCACCGATTGCGATGCCATCGAAACCAATGTCGTTCAATCCCGCGAGCGATTCGGCGCGCAGCGATTCGAACAGCGTGCCTTGCACAATGCCAAAGAGTGCGTTCGGATTTTCAAGACGGTGATGTTCGTCCTTACTGCGCTTCGCCCAACGCAAACTCATTTGCAGCGACGCCTGCGCTTGTTCGAGTGTTGCGTCCGCAGGCGTGCATTCATCGAGCTGCATCACGATATCGGAATTCAGAGAGCGCTGAATTTGCATCGATACTTCGGGCGAGAGGAACAGTTTGTCGCCGTTAATTGGGGAGGCGAAATGAACACCTTCCTCGGTAATCTTGCGCAGATCGCCGAGCGACCAGACCTGAAAGCCGCCCGAATCCGTGAGGATCGGTTTCTTCCAACCCATGAAATCGTGCAAACCTTTGGTTTGTTCGATGATTGTCGTGCCAGGGCGCAGCCACAAGTGAAAGGTGTTGCCGAGAATGATTTGTGCGCCAATGTCGTCGAGCGACTGCGGCGTCATCGCCTTCACCGTGCCATAAGTGCCGACCGGCATGAAAATCGGCGTTTCGACTACGCCATGATTCAAATGCACGCGACCACGGCGAGCATGCCCATTTTGGGCGAGAAGTTCGAAACGCAAAGACATATTTTTTGTAATGATTCTGTCGGTGCGCTCGACCAAACGGTATTCGCGCCAGAGCAAGAACTAGGAGACGACGATGATTCGCAATTTTCGCAGGAACGTAGCGCTCGCGGCTGCAGGTGCGCTCGCCTGCGCATACGCGCCCATGTCGGCGCTTGCGCAAAGCCCAGCGTGCAGGGCAGTCAGCGGCAAAACCGTGCCTGCGCTCGTTGAGCTCTACACCTCGGAGGGTTGCAACAGTTGTCCGCCAGCGGATCGATGGTTATCGCAGCAAATTGCAAATCCCGAGGCGAATTCAAAAATGATCGCGCTCGCGTTTCACGTCGATTACTGGGACTACATCGGGTGGAAAGATGCATACGCTCGTGCCGATTACGGCGTGCGACACAGTTCCATGGTTCGCGCGAATGGTTCGACCACGGTGTACACCCCGCAAGTGTTCATCAACGGTCGCGATGATCGTTCGTGGCGTGTTGGGCTCGCGGCAACTACGCCAACCGCAGCGCGTGCGACGATGGAAGTCGAAGCCGATTGGAAGGACGGCAAGCTCGGGTTTCGTGGGCGCGTGATTGAGGGCAACGACGCCGTTCGCATTCGTTACGCCGTCGCCGAGAACGGCATTTCAACGGTTGTTAAAGCCGGTGAAAATGCAGGTGAAACGCTAAAGCAAGACGCCGTCGTGCGCGATCACGCAATTGTCAGTGTCAGTGCTGATAAGTCGTTTGCGATCAACGCGAAGCTCGCAAGCAACGTGAAGCGTGAGAAGAGCTTGTTGCATGTGATTGCGGAGAATGCGCGTGGTGAGGCGCTGGCGGCGGTGACGCTGAAGTGTGCGGGGTAAATGCGTAGGATGGGTGGAGCGAAGCGATACCCATCGACCGAGTTTCGTTGCGCGCACACGAGCGACTTGCAATGTCCTTGATGGGTATCGCTTCGCTCCACCCATCCTACGGGGAACGCGCAAGCAGCATCGCATCCCCGTAACTAAAAAACCGATAGCGCCGCTCAACCGCATGTTTGTAAATCGCACGAATATGTTCGTAGCCCGCAAACGCGGAAACGAGCATCATCAACGTCGATTTCGGTAGGTGAAAATTCGTGATCATCAGATCGACAACGTTGAATTGAAAACCCGGCGTGATGAAGATTTCCGTTTCGCTCTCGTGAGCACGAAGTTCTCCGCATTCTTGAAAGCAACCTTCGAGTGTTCGCACGCTCGTCGTTCCCACCGCGATCACGCGGCCACGACGCGACTTGCAGTGCTGGATCGCACTGACAGTCGCTTGCGGCAACGCGTAGCGTTCGCTATGCATCCGGTGCTCCGCGATATTTTCGACTTTGACCGGCAAGAACGTACCAGCGCCCACATGCAAAGTCACATAGGCGAACTCGATGCCGCGTTCGCGACAGGCTGCGAGCGTCGGTTCATCGAAATGCAAGCCGGCCGTGGGCGCGGCCACTGCGCCTTCGTTCTTCGCATACACCGTTTGATAGCGCTCATCATCGGCCTTCTCGGCAGCGCGATGCATGTAAGGCGGCAGCGGCAATTCGCCGGCGTCGCGCATCAGCGTTTCGAAATCACCGGATTGCAATTGCAGTGTGAAAAAACGGTCATCGCGCGATTCAATCGTCGCTGCGATGCGCTGGCGATCGGGCGCGATGATGATTTCACTGCCGGGCTTTGGCGCGTGGCTCGCGCGCAATTGCGCAAGCGCACGCGTAGGCGATAGCAGGCGCTCGATCATCACTTCTACCGCGCCGCCCGAGGGTTTCACGGCATGCAGTCGTGCGTTGATCACCCGCGTATCGTTGAATACGAGTAGATCGCCTGGCGCCAGCATCGACGGCAAGTCAGAAAAGATTCTATCGACCGGCGCAGGAGCGCGAGCATCGAGCAAACGCGAAGCAGAGCGCACCGCGAGCGGATGCTGCGCGATCAGGTCTTCCGGTAAGTGGTAATCGAAGTCGGAGAGAGTGAACGATGTTTGCACTGCGCGATTTTATCGACGTGCTCGCGGCGGTCGAAAAATGCTCGTGTCGTCGTAGCAGCCAGGCGCTTCGTTCTCTGCGAACCAGCCAGGAATGCCCAGCAGCGGCAGCGGAATTCGCCATTCGTTGTCGCGCAACATGATGCCTTCGCGAATTCGTGCCGCAATGAAGCGATCTATCTCGTCGACCGCCGCCGAGGGCGGGAGCGGCACCCACTGCGCCTTCACCGTAAGCCCGCGATGCCACTTTGTTGCAAGTTGCTCCAATACGCCGTGACCAAACAAAACCGGTCGTATATGCTGAAGCCATTCGTGACGACGATCGACAAAGAGCGTTCGCCATCGGTGCATTTCGTTGAGTGCCTCGAAATCGGCGCAATGTGTTGGCTCACACAGAAGAATCACGCCGGATTCGTCGAACAGCGTCAACACGTCACGGCGACGCGGGCGACGATTGTTTTCGCCCGCGCCGAGTGCAACGTGAAGCTCGGAAATCGCTCGCTTGGTGCGAGGAAAGGTCAACCAGACGCAGGCGTTAAACAGGTCGTGCCAGTTGTCGGCGACGACCAATTCGCGATCTCGTGCGATACGCGTTTCGTATTCCACTGCGGAGAGCTTTTCTTCGGGTGCTCGCGCGAACCTTAGATCAAGCCCGCGATCGTGCGCAAGCGCATTGAGCGTCGCGATCTTTTGCGTCGTGTCGCGCGCGACAACCGCATCGAGTAAAGGACGAATGAAATGGAAAGCGGGATGAGTCGTCATCTGTCATCGAAGACGCAATCGATTATTGCGGTCGGCACGTTGAGTGAAGCGGACGTGATTGTCGCGGGACACGAGGTTTGCGAGAGAGAACGGGCTCTATTCACAATAGCTTTCCAAACCAATGCTTTATGTAGATGGGATAAAACTAAATAAATTAAAGAAGCATGCTTATAGCTTTCACGCTGCACGCCCCAGTGAATTGGAGCTAAAAAGGCTTTTTTTAGGATCGCAAATGTGCGTTAGGAATTGTGTGTTGCTGCTTAAGAATTCCGCTTAGCATTCTCGGCAGTTCGCGCGTATCTTTGCGATCGTTGAGGAGCTCCGTATGTTACGTAGGTTGGAACTGACTGAACTGATGCGCCGTGTGCTGCGCGTGGTCGCGGTTGTCGCAACGGCGGCATTGCAATCGGCTAGCGGTTTTGCGCAAACATGCAATGCGGGACAGACGCCGTCCACGCCAACCAGTCAATTCACAGTGCACGGAGACGGTACCGTTACCCACAACACGTCACGATTGATGTGGAAGGTTTGCAGCGAAGGGCAAACGTGGAGCAGCCCCGGCGGCGTGGCCACCTGCAGCGGCAACGCGGCGGGTTACGACTACGAGGGCGCACTCGCACTTGCGGATGGGCAGACGTTTGCCGGTTATTCGGATTGGCGGATGCCGAGCGTTCAAGAGCTCGCTTCACTTGTTGAAACGTGTCGCGGCAGCCCGATATCCAATACGATTAACAATGTCGTTTTTCCTGCGACACCGAGTGATATTTTTTGGACAGGTTCACCGAACGCGTCGACCACGGCGGCGTGGTCTGTTGCGTTTTTTTCTGGCTCTGTCCTGAGTGATCGCCCGCGATTCTTCCCGCTTCAAGCGCGTTTGGTGCGTGGTGCGCAATCGCTGAGTGCGCAACCTAACCTCGCCAATGGCTATTGCGGCGCAGCCGCCGCTGCGCCAAGACTCGTTGCTCCGACTTCAGCGCTGTGCGCCGATCTGAGTGTGCCGAGCGTTGTCGCTACGACAAGTGCGTTCAGCTGGCGATGTGCGGGCGCAGTCAACACAGCCAACAATTACACAGGCGCCCCGGTGAATTGCGCGATATTGCGGCAATACACCGTCACCGCGCAGCCCAATCCGTCGGGCACCGGTGGGCGACTCGACTGCGTGGGCACCAGCGGCAGCGTGTTTGGCGCGAGCGCGCCCGTGGTCTACAACGGCACCGCGAGTTGCGTTGCTGCACCCAACGCGGGCTATCGCACCACGGCGATTTCAGGCTGTGGTGGTGCGACGACGGCCGCGGGCGTGAACACGTTTGTCTCCGGTGCAGTCACTACTGACTGCACTGTGACTGCGACGTTCGCCTTGATCCCGGCGCTTCCAAGTGACGGCATCTGCGGCGGCGCACAGAATGCGTTTTCTTCGCTTGCACCTGCGACAAGCCTTTGCGCAAGCGCAGGCGGCAACAGCGCTGTCACGCGGTTCGGCATTAACTGGACTTGGACGTGCACCGGCGCGAACGGTGGCACCAGCGCGAGCTGCGCCGCCCCCGCGACCGCCTGCACGCTTGATATCGACGGCGATGGCGAAGTGGGTTCAACGATCGATGTTTTGATTCACGCGCGAATCGCCGTCGGCATGACTGGTCCGACCGTGTTGAACAACTTGAACATTCCGCTGACCACACCACGCCGCGATTGGGCATCGATTCGCGATCACTTGAACGCACGTTGCGGGATGAATCTGCCATGATCGGCATTCTGGATTGCTTCCAAATCCACCATCGTTCTCCACGGTCTAACGAATGACACGTTGAATACATGAAACTCAATTGCTTAGCCCATATCGACAAAGCGATCGCTGTGTTCGCAACGATCCTCGCCATGCAAACGACCGCGCTTGCGCAAACTTGCAACGGAAATCTCGCGCCTTCAACACCGACCAGCGGGTTTACTGTTCATGGCGACGGTACGGTTACCCACGCTACTACCGGGCTCATGTGGAAGGTGTGCAGCGAAGGGCAAACGTGGTCGAGCACGGGCGGTGTGCCTTCCTGCAGCGGGTCTACGACAACGCAGAGTTTTGACGCCGCGCTCATCAGCGCCGACGCGCTTGAGTTCGCGGGGTATTCCGATTGGCGCTTGCCGAGTATTGAGGAACTTCAAAGCATTCTCGAGTCGTGTCGCGCGGCTGCGCCGATTTCGAACGCGATCAATAACGAAGTGTTCCCATCGACACCCAGCACTTTTTTCCGCGCCGGTTCACAAGCGGCGGGCATCAATGCCTGGCAGGTCGCTTTCACGAATGGATTTCCGACCGGCACGAACCGAAACATCCCGCTTTCTTTTCGACTTGTGCGAGGGCAACAGTCGCTGAACGGTTTAGGATTTCTTTCGAATGCTTACTGCGGCGCGTCGGCAAATGCCGCGCAAGCGACAGCACCCACGCAACAGTTGTGTGGCGACGCCAGTGCGCCGGAGGTTACGCCGACCGCGAGCGGCTTTAGCTGGCGCTGCGAAGCCGTGCGCGGCGGGAACAACGAGTCGGGCGCGACGGTACGCTGCTCGACACTGCGTCGCTACACGGTCACCGTATCGTCCATTCCTGGCGAGTCAAGCGGAGCGATCGAGTGCGTACCCAGCATTGGTGGTGTGCTCGGAACAACGGTTGGAGTAGGGCATAACCAAACTGCCGTTTGTATTGCGTCACCGCGAGTAGGGTTTCAAACCACGAGTATCGCGGGCTGCGGCGGCGTGGCAACGGGCGCGGGTGTCAATCGCTTTGTGTCGGGCGCGGCGACAGCGGACTGTGCGATCACGGCAACATTTGCCGCGGTCTCAACGACGGCAATCAATGGTGTTTGCGGAAGCGCACAGAACGCGTTCTCGGCGACGGCGCCAAACGCAAATCTCTGCGCGAGCTTGGGCGGTAACAGCGCGGTCGCTCAAGCCGGGATCAATTGGAGTTGGACGTGCAACGGCACCAACGGCGGCAGCAACACTACGTGCAGCGCTCCCGCTACCACTTGCACGATGGACATCGATGGCGATGGTGTGGTGAACTCAACGATTGACGCGTTGATTCATGCACGAATTGCGATTGGTATGAATGGCCCAGAGGTATTGAATGGGTTGAGCATTCCGTTGAACGCGAGCCGGCGCACTTGGCAGGCTATTCGCGATCATTTGGTGAACCGTTGCGGCGTGTCGCTTCCGACGTTCCCCTAGGTCGAATGCTCGCGCAAGCGCGCGGCCACAACGCAATCGCCTAGTGCTTCCCGCCCGCGGAAAAGAAGATCAACGCGATGATGATCGCCACGAGCACAGCCAGCGTGATCTTGACCCAGCTCTTCGGATATTCGCCGTCGAGCTTGCCGGTCACGGCATTGATGATGACCTGAAAATCTTTCGCGTTGTAGGTGTAGGTCATCAGCCACACTGGGGCCAGGATGTGCTTAAACGTTTGCCGCGAAAAATCGGCGTTCACCTGCAAGTTGCGGTAGGTGTCGCCCGGAACCTGCGCGCCGCAGAGCGCTTCGGTTTCCCCCATCATGCGTTGGCGCGAAAGCTTGGCGGCACCGATCAAATCGATTTGATAGCGCTCGACCGTCCAGCCGCTCACGTACGCAGGGTCGTAGACCTTCAGCGCTCCCACGCCTTTGTCGGTTGTCGGGAACGGCTCGACCGAACGTAGCAGCGCTTCGTGCACGCCCTTCGAACCGCACACGAGTGTGTCGTCGAAGAAATGATTGAGCGATCCGCTCGTCCATTCCCAGCGGGTGCGTTGCACTTGTCTCGTCCGCTGCTGGCCGTTGTCCCAATAGCTTTCGGTTTCGTAGTAGTGATAGCCAGCTTCGGCTTGCCATTGTGCGTCGACGAACGCGTCGAAGGTCCAATACGGCAGATAAATGCCTTTCGCAGTGTCGGTCATTGCGCGCTTCTTGAGTGCGTTCGGTGCCCACCAGAGTTTGCCGTACCACGCGCGAATCAACTCGCGCGCTTTTGGCTCGCTCACCCGTATTGGCAAGATACCCTCTGGACGAATCACGTCGTCGGTCTCGTCATATTCGACGATGGCGGACGCACCGCAGAATTCGCAACCCTTCGCTTGCTTCGACGCATCGAACACGCTGATCGCTTGGCATTGCCTGCACTTGATCATCCGCGACGTGCGCGCCCAGCCGCGTTTCTCGCCTTGCACATCGCGCAGCGCTTTTGCGAGATCATGTTCGACCACATCGGTCGATTGCAAACCTGGCGGCGTGTCCTTCTCCAGCGGCATCGGCGCTTCGGTGCCGCAGAACGCGCAGACGAGTTTTTGTTTGGTGGGATTCCACACCGCTTCGCCGCCGCAGGCGACACAGGAGAATTTGCTGCGCGCGGCTTTCTCGGGTGCAGTGGCGGCAGTATGGGTTGCGCTCGGTCGTTCCATCGCTTAGACGTTCTTCAAATAGTGCATTCGAATGACAATGTAGACGCCGATTGCGCCTTGTGCAACCGCGCACGCGATGCGAAGCGCAATCGAGCCGGGACTCGCGAGTGGCAATAGCGCAGCGATCCCGATCAACACCAAGAGCAACAATTTTTCGCGCACATCGACATCGAATCGGATCACGAAGTACGCGAAAACGAGCAGGATGAAGATAGTGCTCATGGGACTCTCGAGCAAATCAGCGACGTACGATTTATCGATCCTAACTACACTTGCCGTCGCCCAATTTTCCTAGTCGAACAAACAATTTACGTGTAATTTCGAAATATGAGAAAAATCGCTAGATCGCCCAAGTAAATCGGGCGATTATCGCCATGGCTAGAACGCTATCCTTTGAGGAAGGTTTCAACCGCTTCGCGAGAGACGCGCCACTGCGAACCGATCTTGCGACCTTTCAAATTACCAGCGTCCAACTCGCTCATCACGTCGGCTTCAGTGACGCCTAGCACCTGCGCTACCTGCGCGGGATTCATGAGTTCCATCGCAGGGGCTGCAGCGGCAGTTGCAGCGGTCGCTGCGACGGGTGCAACACCCGCGCCTGGCACCATCCCCTTCGGCGCACTCGGATTTTGGCCGACCGCACCGCCGGGTTGCTGCAACATTTGCTGACCCATTGTCATCGCCGCCGCGAACTCAGCACCGAAGCCCATCGTGCCCGCTTTGCCTTCGCCGACGGCGTTCGCCATGTTGTAGCGAATGTATTCGCCCATGTCACCAATGGTGGTCATCGCGCCG
>JAAFJI010000087.1 GCA_013298045.1 Betaproteobacteria bacterium | reverse complement strand
TCATGGTCGGGTCATCAAACGATCGGCAGCAGCGGCACAATTTACGACATCGCTTGGGCGCGCTTCTTTGAGGCCGATTTGCGGCGCGGTTATTTGCTTGGTAACGCAACCCCGCAGTCCGGTCGTCGTGCGATCGCGACACCGATGCATACCACGCAATCTCACAACGTCGCAACGCCCGGCGCACCGCTCGGCTCCGTGCGTATCGGCGACGATGGATCGGTCGCTGCCATTGTGCCCGCTGCTAAAGCGATGACGTGGGAATTGCTCGCCAACGATGCGGCGAAAACGAGCCAGGTGAAAGAGCGCTTCTGGGTCACGTTTCAACCCGGTGAAATTCGCACCTGCGCGAATTGCCACGGCATCAACCGCTTCGATCAATCCGGTGCCGGTACACCGAACAACGCGCCGTCCGCGCTTGCCGAGTTGCTTGCCTATTGGAAGAGCACGCACCCGAGTGGCACCATGCAATTCGCGACCTCCGCAAGCAATGCTTTGAAGAACGCAGCAACCGCATTCGTAAACGTGATTCGTACCGGCGGCAACACCGGCCCGGTCAGTGTGAACTACGCCACGCAAAACGGCGCGGCCATTGCAGGCATCGATTACACGAATGCTTCCGGTACTCTGCAATGGATCGATGGCGATACCGCGCCGAAAACGATCGCGATTCCGCTCTTGAACAATCCCGTGATCACCGCGAATAAAGCCTTGTCGATCGCACTATCGTCGCCGAGTTTTGGCACGGTCGGTGCTCTCGGCTCTCACAGCTTGACGCTTGTCGAACCCGTTCCACCTGCAACCACGCTCGATATCGATGGCAACGGCAAATACGAGGTAATGAACGACGGATTGCTGCTCTATCGCTATCTCATTGGCAGCACGGGGTCGCCGCTTACACAGGCAGCGCTTGGCAATGCGCCGAACCGCATGCTGGCGAGCGACATCGTTCTTTACTTGAATAGCATCAGATCGCAACTCGACGTCGATGGCGATGGGCAAGTGAGCGCGGCCACCGACGCTGTGATCATCTTGCGATATCTACTCGGATTGCGTGGCAGCATGCTCACCGCTCACCTGGCAGGAGTCGGACCACGTCCTCTTGCGCAAATCGAATTGTTCATTCAAGCTCTGCTGCCGTGAGAAGAACGTTTAAACCGCGAATCGCGGAATCTGCGGCTTCCGCTATGCTCAGTCGCGTTCATTCCGAGGCAGAACACATTTGGTCGTGAAAACCACATCAGCACGAATCGAGGCGATTGCACAGGCAATTGCAAAGCTTATCGAAACCGGTGCTTACGAGGTTGCCGCTGATTTGCTGCGTCATGAAATCGAGCCGCTTGCGCAGCATGTCGGCACCGAGCAAATCGAGCGCTGGTGCCTCGCGCTCGCGCTGCCGTCGCTCATCGATTTGCCCAATGCGATTGCAGCGGCTCACGAAGTGCGCGAATTGCAGGGAAGTGCGGCGATTGCGAAATTCATCGCGATTGCGCGCACTGCGCAATCGCGCGGTGATGAGATCGCCGAGTTTCGCGCGCTCTCTGGACTGTATTGCACGGGAATTCTCGTCTGGGCTGGTTTGCGCGACATGGAGCGCGAAGCGCGGCGCATCGATTCACTCTACGATTCCACGAGCAATCGTTTGAGCGATGAAGAGCGCGCAGAGTGTTTGGCCGGATTGTTGTGCGCACGCGTGTTGTTCGGTGGGGCGCTTGCCGCCTCGGCGCCGATCGGCGAAGCGCTGATCCCACTCGTGGTTTCCGATCGCATCGGCGAGCGAGCACGCCTGCGCGCGGCAACCGCGCTCGCACCTTGGTTCAACCACACGCGAGACATCGATCGGCTGCGACAAATCGACGACGCGATGGAGCCACTCTGCAACCGCGAATCCGTTGCAAGCGTTACGCGCACGATTTACCGAGCGGCGATGAACCTCGCGCGCACCTATCTCAAACTCACGGGTTCGGAATCGACGCTCGGCAAAAAGGCTCCGCTCGCCGACAATTCGCTCGAGGAAACGCTGATCGGCGACGAAGAAGACAGCCCGCAGTGGCTTCGTTTTTTCGCACGGCGAAACGCGTTTGAGTACAGCCTTCGTGGGGGCGATTACGCGCAGGCTGCGCAGTGGCTCAAACGGCTCGACGCGATCGCCGATCCCGCCGTACCGACCGAGCTGCTCGCCGTTCATCGCGCGCGTAGCGAGCTCGCGATACGCTTGCACGACTACACGGTTGCGCACGCGCAGTCGCGTCGCTGCGTTGAACTGACCGAGGTGCTCGACATTCCAACGTCGATGGCGATGCTCTATCACGGCGGCGTTGCAATGGCTTTGATGGGACTCAATCGCCTGACCGAAGCGCGCGCGATCTACACCTCGATCATCGACAAAACGCTGCCTGGCCATCGCTTTGGGTACGAGAAAATGCTCGCGCTAATCGATGCCATTCGCGCCATCGACGAGCAAGCTGCGCGCGACGAAGAAGGTATCGCTGCCTCGGATCGCGACCGCGAAGCCTTACGACAGCGTCTCATCGAATATCTGCGCATCTGCGGCGGACGCTTGCTGCTCTATGAAGCGCAAGCGATTCCGCATATCGCGCGCCGTCTGGTAAGCGCAATTTTTGCGGAGGACTTAGGCAGCGAAGGCTTCGGCACCAGCGTGCTCGCCTGCAAGTTGGCACCGCCGTCGAACCGCCCAACAAGGTGGCCGTGGCGTTTGCGTCTTCGTCTGTTCGATGGTTTCGTCGTCGAGGGTTTGCTCGCCACGGCGCATGAGCACAACAAGAAAGGCGATTCGCGAACCGCGAAAATTTTGCAATACCTTGCTGCGCACGCGCCGACTCCGGTTTCGGTGCAGCGCATGGCCGATCACTTGTGGCCCGAGGCCGAGGGCGACAAGGCAATGCGTGCGCTCGACGTTGCCTTGACTCGTCTGCGCGCGTTGCTTCCGGACGCCTCGCTTCTGGTACGTGCCGAAGGAAAAATCGGTTTCGATCTCGACTACATTTGGTGCGACACCCACGCCGCACTCGCGCTAATCGAACAATTGCGTGCCCGGTCAAGCGCAGACGCCGCGAATGCGGACGCGACGACGGCGAGCAAAGCACAGGTATTGACCGACAGCACGCATGCGCGTGTCGCGCTCGAATTGCTTGCTTTGTATCGCGGGCCCCTGCTGCCCGATTCGAGCGAGCCCTATGCGCGCGATCGCGCCGCATTTTTTCGCTCGCAGCTGGCAGGTGCCGCCCAGATCGGGCTGCGCGCCGCGATTCGTTTGCCCGACAGCACGATGGCCGAAGAGATCGTGCGCAAGAGCGTCGCACATGGCTTGCCTGCCGATGTGGTTCGCTTCGTGCTTGCCGAGCTGCGCGCTCGCGGCAACGACACATCTCGACGCGCGGAGCAATTGAGCAACGTATTCGACCTTGCGCGTGGCTAGCGCCGGTTCATTAATAAAACTTTAATCCGACGCCCTATTCAATTTGATTTATATCAAATAAATACAATACATCAATTGTATGAACAATAATCAAATTCAATTGATTTAATGGGGCAATCCTTGACATAGCCAGTAGCGCAACAATCCCTGTTGCCAACGTGGTTCGTCGCTCCACGCAGCAATCGCTCGCGCCGTAGGCGTTCTGTAGGGTCGCGCAAACTAACGTACGGCTCATGCAAACGCCACGACGAGCAAAGTATCCGCAGCCGAACTCGGGGGCAACGAATTTCAACGAAAGAAGGCGATGCGCCTTCCGCGTAGCGTAGGGCGAACGCCCCGAATGTTCGCCCTACGCGCCCTAAACGTTTTATCGCTTTCGTTTTATTCGCGGCTTCTCGCGTTCGTTTTCTTTCAACGCCGTTAAGCGCTGAACGGATGCCGACGCTTCACTCACCACGGAACCCATCATGAACCCAGCGCTTTCGATTCGAGTACTCGCGCTTTGTTTTGGAATTTTCATCATGACCGATACCCCACACGCGCAAACCGCAAGCAACGGACTCTCAGTTGCAGCCGTCGAAGAAGTGCTCAATCGAAGCCTCGCCGAAAAAAAAGGCATGTCGATCTACGTCGGCGGCCAGATCATCAACGCGATCTTTGTCCGCCGCATCGACGCCAACACGATCGAAGTGCGCAATCAAACCTTCAACCGCATCATCATCCGCGTTGATCGAATCGATGCGATTGCAGTGGCGTAGTGGCGCCGTTGACCAAACCCAATGCGGGCGCAGACTTGAGCGCGCTCAAACGCACGCCCGTTGTAGGCGCGAACCTCGACGCGCTCATGTGCGACGCAAGCGCGTCCAGGTTCGCGTCCGCAGATCTGCGCATCAAGGCCGCGCCTACAACCGTTCTTCACACCTACTGACAACTTCGGGGAGTTTTCATGTTCGATATTTGGTTCGCATTCCAGCGGCGCGCTGCCGCAGCGCGTCGGAACCCAGCGCGTCAAGTCGTTTCCTCGCCTCGCGATGTGGCAAAAACATACGCGCTATTCGCTGTTTTCGCGAAAGCCGCGCTCGTCTTCGTTGCAGTCGTTGCGCTCGCGATGCCGTCGTTCGCGGCAACGCGAAGGTGGACCGGATCATCACCAACAAACGTCAATTGGACCACGCCACAAAACTGGCTAGGCAATGTCGCCCCGGTCGCGGGCGACGACTTGGTCTTTCCCGGCGGGCTTGGCCCAGCAAATGCGATTTCGAACAATAACGATTTCCCGGACGGCACCGCATTCAACTCTCTCTACATCGACGGCAGTACGACCGCCGGCGATGTCGTTTTGAACGGCAATCGCATTGCGCTGGGTGCGGGTGGACTCACGTTTATCAACTCGGCGACCGCTCCGCGTCAAATCGACATCAATTTTCCGATAACGGTTTCGTCATTCCGTCCATTCGTTGCCTCGGGGAGCTCGGGTTCGCTTTTCGTTCGTTTTAACGGTGTCATATCCGGGGCTGGGGCAGTTCAGTTTCAGGGCGAACCTACCGCAAAATTCATTCTTCGCGGCGTGAATACCTATTCGGGCGGAACATTGTCGAACGCCGCCCAACTCATCTTGCAAAGCAATTCGGCGCTCGGCACGGGGAACTACCAGGGCGACGGCGCATCGGTCCTCGAATTCACCGGGCAAACGATTACCAACAACCTTTCGATCGCCGGAGGCAGTAACGGTGGCGTAGGAGCCCTGCGCGCCGTGACCAACCCCAACAACCCAAACACCGTCAACGGTTCGATTACCAATATCGGGACGGGGTTGGTTAAGGTCTTTCTCTGGGGCTCTGACTTCACGGTGAACGGGCCTTTGATTGGCAGCAACCCGATTGATTTCAGTTGCACTACAGGTGAGCGCGTCACGCTCAACGCCGATAGCCCCGCCTACACCGGCGGTTTGCAAATTACTGGGACTAGCGACAACGAGATGGTCGTGAACGCGGTCTTCGCAAATTCAGGGCGAGGCGGTAACAGCAGCGGCCGGTTCGGCGGGACGGGTCGTGTTAGCAATGTGACGATGGGTAACACGCAAACCTTGATCCCCGGCGCGTTTTCAACCGGCGGCACGTTCACAACAAACAACCTGTATCTGGCCACCCAATCGAAACTACGAATCATCGCAACCGCGCCGCTGCTCGGTCTTTCTGGGAAAGTAGCGGTGACTGGCACCGTTGTGTTGGGAGACCCCGTCGGCGGCCGTCCTATTCTGGATCTGCTGGTGAACTACGCACCAACCGTTGGGCAGCAGCTTCGAATCATTGATAACGACGGTGCCGATGCCGTAGTTGGCGAATTCGCAGGGCTTCCACAGGGAAGTTTGTTCACTATCAACAACATGACGTTTTCCATCGATTACGCAGGCGGCACGGGCAACGATGTGGTGCTAACGGTGCTCTCAGTACCGCCACCTCAAACGCTCAATGTGGGCGTCGTGGGCTCCGGTACCGGCACGGTAACTGGCATTCCTACGCCGATTTCCTGCCCCGGCACGTGCAGCACGACACAGCCGTACAACACGACGGTCGGTTTAAACGCCGTTGCGACCGGCGGCTCGGTGTTCACCGGATGGCTGGGCGGCGGCTGCACCGGCACCAACCCGATTTGCTCTGTGACGCTCGATAAGACGCAGAACGTGACCGCAACGTTTGCATTGCCCTCACAAGCCCCTTTCACGCTCAACATCGATGGCTCGGCGGTGGCAACGAAGTACGATGCTGCCACCGACGGCACCATGATCTTGCGATACCTGCTCGGCTATCGCAGCACCGCGATTACCGATAATGCCGTGGGCGCATCGCCCACACGCACCTCCAACGCGATCGAGACATACTTAATAGATCTGAAGCCCAAGCTCGATGTCGATGGCGACGGCGAGGCAAACGCCACCACCGACGGGTTGATGATCGTGCGCTTCCTGCTCGGCATCACCGACGCAACGCTTTCGGTCGGCGCGATAGGCTCGAATGCGACCCTGAATCTCGGCTTGATACTCAATCGTCTGTCAACGCTCACGCCCTGAACGTAGGCAGGGCACGCCGTTGCGCAACGTGCGACGGCGTGCGTTGGATTTTCGTACGAAGCTTGCGAAGCTTACGAAATAAAACAGCTATCGATGCCATTGCCCAATTAATTTGGCGATTTATTGAACTTAAATAAATTATCTACATTGTATAAAAAGCTCAAAATTGCCATATTTATCGAGGCGATTACTGGCAATGTTGAATAGTCATCAATTCTCCAACGGCATGGTTCGCGCCACGAAGTTCAGGCGCACCCGAATCGACGACGAAAGTTGCGCTACGGCTTCGGCATTCGACTTAGGTGCTCGTGAATAATTTGCCAACGCTCGCCTTCGCGCACGAGCACGCGCGTGCCGCGTCCCTGGATGCGAAAGCTTTTGCCTTGCGAGACGCCTTCCCAATTCCAGTTGTAGGTCGCGGCGGTAGTGCTGGTATCCGTCGCGACGACGACGATGTCGCTCAGATAGAACCTCTCTTCATTGTGATTGCCGGTTGACGAGGCCCAGGTCTTCTCGAACGCCGCGCGAACCGCGGGACGACCGACGAAATCGCCATCGTTAAAGCGAAAGATCGCACGCTCGTGCACCATATCGGCGACGAGATCGAAATTCTTTTCCTGCGCGATTGCTTCGAAGTTATTGAGGAAATCGACGACGGATTGGTTGGTCATGCATGGATTCTCCTTCGAAAACGATTGAGCTGGCGCGCTCGTTGCGGTCTGCGCATTTAACGATGTGACAGCGCTAATCGCGGTGACTGAGAACGCGAAGTAGGCAACGATCATTTTCATCGTCGCGAGTTTAGTTGCGCGGCGAGATACTGAGCAAGCCTATCGAATCGTCACGCCCGCTATGCTGGAAAGCGCCTCTCGCGTGATACCTGGAACGGCTTCCACCAACGCGAACCCGTCGCGCGTCACATCAATCACGGCATGATCGGTGTAGATGCGCGACACACAGCCCACACCCGTGATCGGATAGCTGCAACGCTCGACGAGTTTGCTCCTGCCCTCTTTGGTAAAGAGATCCATCATCACCCAGGTCTGCTTTGCTCCGACCGCAAGATCCATCGCGCCGCCAACGGCGGGAATATCGTTTGGATTGCCGGTGTGCCAATTCGCGAGATCGCCGTTCGCTGCGACTTGAAATGCGCCGAGCACAGCGATGTCGAGATGACCTGCGCGCATCATCGCAAACGAATCGGCGCTGTGAAAATACGAGCCGCCGGGGAGCAACGTGACGGGTTGTTTGCCTGCGTTGATCAGATCGAAGTCTTCTTCGCCTTTCGCGGGCACGGGGCCCATGCCGAGCAAACCGTTTTCGCTTTGCAGAAAGACTTCGAAACCGGGCGCGAAGTAGTTCGCCACCATGGTCGGCAGACCGATGCCCAGGTTCACATACGCGCCCTCAGGAATGTCGCGGGCGACGCGTTGCGCGAGTTGCTCGCGTGTGAGTTTGGTGTAGCTCATGTTGTTTTGTAACCGGAAGCAACAGTCGCTTCGCGTGGAATTTTCACGAGGCGATGCACAAAGATGCCAGGCGTGACGACGACTTCCGGATCAAGCCCGCCAAGCTCAACGACATCATGAACCGACGCAACGGCGGTTTTTGCGGCCATCGCCATCACCGGACCGAAGTTGCGCGCAGCCATGCGATACGTGAGATTGCCCCAACGATCGCCGCGCTCGGCTTTGATGAGTGCGAAATCGGCGTGTATCGGTTGCTCGAAGACGTACATAGCGCCACCGATTTCGCGCGTTTCTTTGTTCTTTGAAAGTTCGGTGCCATAGCCGACACGCGTGAAAAATCCGCCAATGCCAGCGCCCGCTGCGCGAATGCGCTCGGCGAGATTGCCTTGCGGCACGAGCTCGAGCTCAAGCTTTCCCGCGCGATACAAACTATCGAACACGTGCGAATCGGCTTGCCGCGGAAACGAACAAATGACCTTTCGAACGCGACCTGCCTTCAAAAGCGCTGCCAACCCGAACTCGGCGTTACCCGCGTTGTTCGCAACAATCGTTAAATCCTTCGCGCCTTGCGCGATCAAACCGTCGATCAATTCGTTGGGCATGCCAGCGCCACCGAAACCGCCGACCATCACGGTCGCGCCATCGCGCACGTCGACAAGCGCGGCTTCGATACTTGAAGAAATTTTCGAGATCATTCGAGCGAAAGGGTCACGAAAGAAAAACGGCGCACTCGTTGCCGAGCGCGCCGCGCCGGTTCGGCGACGAGTTTAGCGTTTGGCGAGTGGCGGCAGTGTTGCGATGACCGCCTGCTTGCCGTCTTTCACTTCAACCAGGAAGCTCTCGCGATCGATGTCGCCGTTTGCATCAAAACATACATCGAGCAGGATGCCTGGGTTTTGTTTGGTGTTGAAGCAGGAGTTGCGAAGCGCTGCTGCTACAGCTTTGCCGTCGGTTGATTTTGCTTTCTCAACAGCCGCTTTGTATGCGTACGCCGAGAAATAGCCTTTGATACCGTTGTGGTCGCTCTTCGTTTTGAACTCGCGCTCAAACTTTTGTGCGAACGCTTGAATCGCCGGAACCGGCGCATCGGCGGTGAGTCCGACGTGACCGCGCACGCCGTTGGCGGCTGTGCCTGCAAGCTCGATCACCTTGGCCCCCATGATCGTCGTTTCGCCAACAATCGGCTTATCGTAGCCCTGCTTGCGAAGTTCGCGCAGCAAACGGGCAGACTCCTCTTCGTTGAGGTACGCGAACAAGGCGTCGGCGTTTGCCTGTTTCGCGCGAAGCACGGCGCTTGAGAAGTCAACCTGACCCGGGTCGGTTGAGATGTCGGCGGCCACTTTGATGTTGCGCGTGCCAAGCTCTTTGACGATTGCATCGCGCCCGCCTTTACCGAAATCGTTGTTGATGAAGATCACCGCAACCGATTTCACTTTGAGATCGTTGGCAAGATAGTTTGCGACCTTTGGCATCCCCATCGCCTGGCTAAACGACGAGCGGAACAAAAACTGATTGCCCTGCTGCGTCAGGTTCGCCGCCTCGCCGCCGGTGAAGTTGGGGATGCTTGCCTTTTGGCTCTCGGTCATCGACACCAAAATCGAGCCCGAAAACACCGGTCCGAAAATCACATCGGCTTTGTCGTCAATCGATTTGACGGTCATCGCTTTGGCGACGGCTGGCTGGCTTTGCGTGTCCATCTCGGCAATATCCACCTTGCGGCCGAGAATTCCGCCGGCGGCATTGATCTCGTTGAACGCGAGGCGCGCGCCGTTGCGATACATGGTGCCAGCGGTCGTTCCGCCGCCAGAGAGTTCGACGATCTTTGCGACCTTGATGGCCTGTGCGTGGGCAGTGGACGTAAACACCGCGAGCGTGATGCCAGCGGCCCCCATTGCTCCTGCGAGCATTTTTTTCGAAGCGATTTTCATGGTTCCTCCTTTGGAAAAAATCGTTGAAACGTATCGAAGACGGCTACGCGGCTTTCGCGTGACCGCCCAAAAAGAGTCGATTCAAATTCGGGTCGTCTAGCAGCTCCGAGGCCGGTTTGTCGAGCGCGAGCTGTCCCATTTCAAGTGCGAGCGCGCGGTCGGCGTACTTAAGCGCCGTTCGCACGTTTTGCTCGACCATGATGACGCTCTTGCCATCGTCGGCAAGCTTTCGCAACAGCTGCATGACGTCTTGCACGATGATCGGCGCGAGCCCGATCGAGGGCTCGTCGATCAACAACACCTCGGGTCGCACCAACAGCGCGCGCCCGATTTCAAGCTGCTTTTGTTCGCCGCCTGAGAGCGATGCGGCGCGCGAATTGATACGTTCTTTGAGGCGTGGAAACAAATTCAGCACTTCGTCGATTCGCCCTTTTCTTTCTTGATTTGAAAGATAGAAAGCGCCAAGTTCTAAATTGTGCAAAACCGACAAAGAGCCGAATAAATTGCGGCCTTGCGGCACAAAGGCGATGCCTTCGTTCAACAATTCGCGCGGCGTTTTGCCGTTGATGCGCTGGCCGTCCATTCGCACCTCGCCCGAGCGCGGCGTGAGCATGCCGAACAAGGTCTTGAGCACAGTCGATTTTCCAGCGCCGTTGGGTCCGATGAGTAGCGTGATTTCGCCGCGTCGCGCATCGAGCGTGAGTTCGTTCAAAATCGTCAGGTGCGTGTAGCCCGCGACAACGCGGTCGAATTCGATGAACGGCAGTTTGGTAGATGTACTCGCTGAGGCGCTCACGTTCAATTCCCCAGATACGCTTCAAGTACGGCGCGATTACCCTGAATCTCTTCTGGGCGACCGACCGCGAGCACGCGCCCTTCGACCATACAAACGATGCGATGGCAAAGTTTCATTACGAAATCCATATTGTGTTCAATCACCACGAAGCTGCCGCCCTGACGCTGATTGAGTTGAACGAGCAGGTCGCGCAATCCGTCTACCAATGAAGGGTTAACACCTGCGCAGGGCTCATCCAGCAAAACCAACCTTGGCGACGGCATGAACGCCATCGCGATATCGACAAGCTTTTGCTGCCCGTACGAGAGGCTTCCCGCAGGCAGATCGGCCACATGCCCCAGGCGGAACAGGTCGATCATTTCGTCGGCGCGCTGCCCGACACCGTTGTCGGAGGGCGCAAGCATCCGTCCCCAGAAGCTGCCGCGAAACTCCTGTGCAGCTGCAATCAGATTGTCTCGTAGCGAGAGTTTGCCGAACACTTGCAGATTCTGGAAGGTTCTGCCCACGCCTAAACGCGAAAGCTCAAGCGGCGATTTACCCGAAATATCTACGCCGTTGAAATCGACGCGACCGCTATCCGGCTTGATCTGCCCGAGAATCGAATTGAACAGCGTCGTCTTGCCGCTGCCGTTAGGCCCGATCACGCCCAAAATCTCGCCAGGCTCGACCGTGAAGCTCACGCCATCGACGGCTCGAATTGCGCCGTAGGACTTCTTGATGTCATGAACTGAGAGGATACTTTTCTTGGACGCGAACGCGTTCATAGCGCCTCCGCTTTGCTGTCAGACGTTTGCGCTGCGCGCTTGGCCTTCGACAGCTGCAAGCGCTCTTTGATCGAGAGCAGTCCTCCCGGCAGCCAAATCATCATCACAACCACCGCAAACCCAAACACGGCAAGATACCAATCCTTCGCGAAGCGCAGATATTCGGGCAGCAAGAGCGCAATGGCCGAGCCGAGCACCGGTCCGTAGAATCGCCCGGATCCGCCGACTACAACCATCAATAGAAACAGCAACGAGTTGGCCAGTCCGAACGGCGCCGGTTCGATGAAGTTCACCAGCGGTGCAAACAGCGCGCCCGCAAGACCGGCATACGCCGCGCCAATCGCAAAAGACATCAAGGTGTAGGCAGTGATGTTCACACCCGTGCTTTCGGCGCGGATCGGATTGTCACGAAGTGCGGCAAACGCGCGACCCCATGGTGAGCGCAACAAATACGCAAGCGCAGCGGCCGAGACAACCATGAGGAACACAACAAGATAGTAGAACGCGAGATTGCCGCTAAACGAGAGCCCGAAGAGCTCGGGGCGCTTGATGTTCTGAATGCCGAAGGTGCCGCCGGTGAGCCACTCTTCGTTGCGAAAGAAAAGCATGAGTAGAAGGTTGAATCCAAGCGTCGCAAATCCGAGGTAGTGCAACTGCACGCGCAGTGCCGGGAATCCGATCAACAAACCGAACAGGAAGCAAAGAACGATGGCCCCCGGCATGGCAAACCAGAACGAAACGCCAGCTTTCATCAAGATCGCAACCGTGTACGCCCCGATCCCCATAAACCCGGCATGACAGAGCGACTTGAGCCCTGCATACCCGACCGTAAGGTTAAGACCAAGCGCCGCGATGATGTAGACGAGCCAAAGTGTGAGCAGATAAAGACCGTACGTCTTCAACATTGTAGGCAGCACAAGCAGCGCGATTAGTCCCGCCGCAAGAAAGGCGATGTGTGACTTTGAAAGGCTCATACCTTGCGCTCCTGGGGCGTGCCGAGCAAACCGTCGGGCTTCACAAGAATCACAGCAAGAAAGAGCACGAGTGCAACGCCGTCTTTGTACGACGGCGTGATGTACGCGCCGGCAAGGTTTTCGAGCACCCCGACGAGCACGCCACCGAGCAGAGCGCCGCGTGAATTGTTAAAACCGCCGATGATCGCTGCGAAAAAAGCTTTGAGCCCGATGTTGTCGCCCATGTCGAATTTGGCGAGATAAGTTGGCGTGATCAGCAGCGCCGTCACCGCGACTAAGATCGCGTTGATCGCAAAGGTGTAGAAAATCATGCGCTTCACGTTAATGCCGAGCGCTTCTGCGGCGAAGGTGTTTTGCGCTACAGCCTGCATCCCACGACCGGTGATTGTTTTGTTCAAAAAGAGCTGTAGCCCAAGCACCATCAAACCGGCGCAAATCAGCGCGCCGACGTCGCTATAGGAAATGGTGACACCTGCGAGCTTGAACACCTCTTCGCTGAAGACACTCGGAAATGGATGCGGCTCCGCGCTGTAGCCTGCTTTTACGAACGATTTGAGCCCAATCGAGAGCCCAAGCGTCGCCACCACGATTGCAACGACGCCGCTGCCGCGCATCGGATCGACCACCAATTTTTTGAATCCCGCACCGAGTACGAGCACCGAAACAGCGACCGCGACTAGGAACGCAAACGACAGTGGCAACCCGACGGATAGTCCGATGAGCATCGCGAACGCGGGCAGCATCACGAATTCGCCCTGTGCGAAGTTAATCGTGCCCGAAGCCTGCCACAGCAAGGTAAATCCGAGCGCCGCCATCGCATAGATGGAGCCAGTCGCGATGCCGCTGATGAGAAGTTGGAGAAAGTCGGTCATGCCGCACCAATTGCGCGCAGACTCCACGCGCGTTCATCGAGACGAGGAGCCGAGCGCGGCAAACTGCGTCTCGCGCTTTGCGCCGCAACCCAGCTCGCGCTTTTCCGCGCTCGTTCGGCCACCGCGCTTGGAGGCATCTGCAAATAGTCATCGTTAAACACTTCAAAACTCCAATCGCCACGATAGCCCGCGCGATCAATCGTGCGGATCATTTGTGCGAGCGCGTCGCTATGCACACCCTCGCCCGGAAATACGCGCAGGTGTCGCGCGGTTTCGATTCGCTCCTCGGCGGAGCGCACCGCGCTCCACATGAAGTCCGAGAGCTGAACAAAGCCAATTTTGTGACCCGGAATTTCCGCCAATGCGTCGAAGTTCCCGCCGTGCAAACTACAGTTGGCGAGCACATGAAACGAGTCGATACAGACACCGAGATTGTCGCGATCGGCTCGCCCGACGATTTCCCATGACAGCGCAAAATCGCTCACGTACCGCCCCCATGAAAGCGCCTCGAAACAAACCGAGATTCCCAGGGGCGTTGCCAGCATCGCCACTTTGCGCAAATCGCGCGCGATGTGATCGATATCGCCGCTTGCATGCTGCGAAGTCGAAGAACAAATGAGCAGACGATCGGCATGGACGGCGGCGCAGAGCTTAAGCATTGCCTTCGCGGTGTCGATTTTGTATTCATGCAGCGCGCCGGAAAGCCCTTCGTAGTCGCGCATGACTTGAATCGCGTTGACGCGTAACCGCGATTGACGAGCGCGTTGCACGGCAACCTCGAAGCCCTCAGGGTGCCCCACCAGATCCTTAGCCCACAGCGTAATCTGCTCAAACCCGGTCGCGGACGCGGCTGCGAGCTTGCTCTCGAGCGAACCGGCGAGCGTGATAGTGTCGAGCGAGAAATCGGAGAGGTTCACAGTACACCCAACGCACGAAACTGCTCAGCGGTGGTATCTGGCCAGCCGAAGCGCTCCATGTAGAGCGGCGCTTGCTCGAATAGCATTTCCTTGCCCTTCTGGATGCGCAGGCCCCGAGCCTCGGCTGTCGCAAGCAGTTGCGTCATCTCGGTTTTCAT
>JAAFJI010000086.1 GCA_013298045.1 Betaproteobacteria bacterium | reverse complement strand
GCAAGTCTACGGCGTCGCTGTCGCAGAAATCTAATCCAGTCACCGGCGCTCGACCTCATCGATGATGCGCGAGATTCGGGCGCAATTGGCTTGTGCTACCTCTATGCCGTCATCATGCGCCCACAGGGTGAAGCCCATCTCGGCGTCTGCGGCGATGCCCAGTGCCCGTCGGGCGAGGGGTGCATCGCCTGTAATCTCCGCCTTTTGCGCCATGGCTTCGGACAGGTTTGTCTGGGTCTGGGCGACCAGCAGGCAGTCCTCTTGATCGCTGGCATCCGCCGAGCGCACGACGACCTGTTCGTAAAGGCCGATCGCCTCATCTAACACGCTGACTTCGTTGCGCGCTTCGCCAAGGGCATGGAGCGAATAGGCCAGCTGGAAGGCGGTAGCGGACCAGTTGCCCCCATCTCCCGCTTCGGTTCTGACCAGCGATTGGCGATAGGCTGAGACAGCTGAGACCAGCTCATCCTCATCGCCCTCGTCCTTTGGTTCCGAGCGCAGGCCTTCGGTTTGCAGCCCCGCAGTCATGGCAAAGACGCCGATGTAGTATTGCACCCAGCCATGATCGGGATTGCCGGGCGGCAGATTCAGCGCCTGCAGCACATGGCGCACTGCGACCCCGGCCACTTTCGCCTCGGGCTTGTAGCGTAGCTCGTCGAGCCATTTTTCGAGCGGCTCCATCGCCGCGTCCCAAAAACCAAGCGTGTCGATCGCGCGCAGCTTTGGACTGAGCGCCAATTCCAGCGCCAACAACCAATGCCGCAAGGGATCGGGATTGATCGAAGGCACGCGCATCCCTTCTGGCCATGGCTCGTCCGGTGCGCCAATCTTTGCGATCTCTTCGACGGTCAGCGCCAGCAGTGTGGCAATTTCTGCCGCCTTGGCGTGCATCGCGTAGCCCCAGCGCCCTTCTCGCAAGGCTGGCAGCAGCGCCGCATATTCGTCGCGTGCGCCGCCCAACATGTCCACATCTTGTCTGATGGTCCCATATTCGCGCCAGGCATTGGCCAGACGCATTCGGCAAAGCACGTCGTCGTTGTCCCAGCCGCGATCAGGCGGCAGCGACTGCAGGGCTTTTTCAAATGCAGCGATGCGGAAATCGTGTAGTTCGGTAGGACCACCGGCCTCTATCATGGCGCCCAGACCGATGCCCTGAAGGTTCAGCAAGGTGAACCTTGCCTGCGGCTGGTACGCATAAGTAAGTGCCGCATAGGCCAGCGCCGCAGCCTTGTCGGGTCGATCCTCATTCAGTGCCGCTGAGAATGCCAAGCGTATGTCGTCGAGCCAATGGTCTCTCGCGTCCTCGTCGCCATAAGTGGCGAAGGCGGCGAGGTTAGCATCGTCGAAAACGTGCCGTGGGATGAGTCCAGATTCATCTAGTGCAGTGGCGAATTCCATTTCAGCGTTCCAATTTGCTCAAAATTGCACCCGCTGCGAACCATTGGTGCTGCCTTCGAACAGTTCGTAGACTTCATAGGGCACAGGCTGACCCGCCTCCTCGGCAGCAATCCGCATGTCTTCGACGGCAGAGCAGATCGCAAAATGCACCTGGCGGTCGAAATTCTGCGCACCGTCGGCATGGCTTTCGGATTCCCGCCAAAGAGCTCTTAATTCAAGATAGTAGGTCGGCCAGTTGTCACCGGAGAAAGCACCGCCGCTACCCGTGATGTCCCAAGACACCATCAGATAGCCTTCGCTCGAATTGATGTCGATGAAGATGGCCGCCTCTTTCGCAAAGCCGCCAGCCAGCCAGTCGGTCTCCAGCCGCGCAATGAGTTCGGTCAGCGAACTTCCGATTTCGCGAAAACCGGTCTCGGCGCATATCAACACGGTTTCGCGCTCATCACTGGCGCGGGCTTTTTTCCACTTCATGTGTGGGTTCCTCGCTTCTGCATCAAACAATCAGCCGCTGTGCCGAGCTGCTCCACTCGAACTTCTCGTAATAGATGTAGTCTTCCTCAATGCCAGTCTCTTCGGCCTCACACAGGACCCGCCCGACCTCTATGCAAAGCGCGATATGCGCCGCATCGTCGAAATGGCTTGCGCCGCGTTCATGCCCCAGCGATTGCCGCCAGAGCGTGGGCAGCTCCAGATAATAGGTCGGCCAGCCTTCCTCATAGAAATCCGCGCCGCCGTCGAGATGATCCCAGGTGAAAAAGATGTGGCCGTTGGTGCTGTTGAGATACATGTACACCGCTTCGGCCTTGGGATGACCCGCTGCCAGCCTGTCCGCCGTCATTCGTTCGATCAGCTCGCGCACTGCAAGGGCGATTTCCTCAGATTTTTTGGAAGTGCAAACGAGGATGCTTTCGCCGACTTCATCTACATGGGATTTTTTCCACGTCATGTTGTCCTCCTAAGTTGTTACAGGTCGTCACATTTGAACAAGACACGCTTGACCCAGACCGGTTCTGGAATGCGCGCCGTGCCGAGCGCATAGATCAGGTGGCGCTGATACGGGATGTCGTCAGTCGGACCGTCGCGAAGGAACTCGCCCAAATAATCTTGCGCAATGGAGAGGATGTAGAGCGCGTAGGTTTCAAACCAGGCGCGCGGGTGAGCGGTAGTTCGCGCCGCGTGCTTCAACGCGGAAAGGTCAAGTGGATATACGGGCGACCAGTGGGCGCGATCCAGAGTTTTGCGATCAGGGGACGCGGCGTCCCATCCAGCCCAAGCCAAGTTTAAGCTGCCATGTTCCCAATCGATCCGAGCGAGAAGCACGTGGGGGGACGTCGCTTGCCAAGAGATCGCCGTTTCTGGGCCGAGCGCAGCGCGAATTTGCCCGACCACCTCTGCGTCCATCTGCTCGACCAAGGCACTACATGCTTCGCGTGACTCAATAAACAACGGCGTATAGGGTCGTGTGATTGCACACGGCAACGTCACCGTAGCCGGATCGGCGGTGCCCCCGCCAGATGCGAGCAAGGTGACCGTACCACCGCTTGCCAGCATCGCCTCAACGTCGTCGGCGAAACGCACTAGTGCCGCCGGTTCAACAAAGAAGCGAACGATCGCCGATTGCGGCAATATCTCGTCATCGGGCTCGGTGAGCAGCGCTTCAACCCAATGGCGACCTTTCCCGCCTCGCTGCCCAATGCTGATGCGAACATGAGTTTCCACGGGCTCACTGCTGGTCGTGCTTTCAGAGAAGTAGCCGCTTTGCAGCGTCACCGGCACATCAAGCTTAGGCGGCCATGCTTTCAGCGGCTCGATAAACTGTCTCAGCGCATCCGCGTTGAACCATGCATCGGCTTTTCCCGAAAAACCGGCATGGTTGGCTTCAACGCGGAGCTCGCCATGCCACGCATCCTCGGGAAAGTAAGTGAGCGACATCACAGGATCGGTACCTAAAGTGGTTTGCAGAATGAGGTGTAGTTGCGACGGGGTGGTTCGCATCGCATGGAGGTATGCAGGGTTTCGCGAGAGGCGGGCGTCGGAAGCGAAGCTCCGCCGCGTAACTTCACAGTCATTGGCGGCATACAGTGGTCACATTTGCTAGCGAGATCGACTTTCACGCGACGGTCGAATAGGTTGAAAGGCACGGTTCGCGCACGCCAACAGTACGTTGCTTCGGTCCGCGCAAAGCGGGCATGCGATCGACTAGCGATCATGTGATTCGTGGCTCCGCTCGATCGTGCGCAAAAACTGCCACCACGCCTGGACGATGTACATGCTCGCGTTGTCGGGCCACTGATCCTCTGCCGGAAGGGACTGGATCAGCGCGGGGTTGCGCCCCCACAATCCTAACGCGTCGCGCACCTGCATACCAATTTCGCGGTGTAAGTCGATCAGCGCCTCGAACGGGGTCGCTTTGATTTCGGCGATGAGTTTAGGTGCAGCCTTGACGTTCAGGAAGGAGACCGCCTCCGCGAGCGTGGTCGGCAGCGACGCGGCCGGTTTTGCGTAGGCAAGCGGCTGCAGTTTGCGCCTGTTTTTCATATGAACGTCAGCTTGCGTTTATTGGTTGGTCGGTCGATGTAACGCGGAAAACACGTGTTTACCTAGCGCTGTCCGTCGATCGAGTTCGATGCGCGCAGCGCGGCTAGGCCTTGGAGCACGCCGATGTATCGTGCTGGCTGCCTCTCGTAGAAATCAATCACAACGACACTTTGCGTATTGCAGAAATCACAGCGCAACTGGCTCGGATAGGCGACGCGCAGGTTCGGGAAAAAGCAGTACGCTAGAGCTTGATCGCCCACCAAACGCAGCACTAAACCAAAAGTGCGTGAGATTTCGCGCTGCTCGTTGTATGGCAAGCCGCGAAACCAGAGGGTTCCAGATGAAATGCTTGAGAATGCGTTGTGTGTGGCTTCGTGCCCGCAGCGCGGACAAGCGATAGAAAACACTGCGCACTCCTCATCCATCCCGTCATGAAATGGTTCGCGGTTCGGCTGGTAGTTCAGCGTAGGGTGAAGTAGTTCAGGCATCATGGGTTTTCGTGGCGGAGTTCCGGCAACACGTGCAGTCGCCTAGGTGTTTCACATGACCGCTTGCACGATGCCAAGGCGCATCCGCCGAACCTGTGTGCAAAACGGTGGGTAGTGCGATTCGATCCACAGATCGTCCCTAAAAATGAACGATAGGTGCGGAAAGTCGTACTTCGTGCAGATTCCTTTGATCACGAGATTGTCGCCAGGCTTCGGTGCGTAGTCGAAGTCGAAGCAGTTGCCTTCATTGAGGTGTAACAAAACCCATTCGGCGGTTAAGCCTTTTCCGATATCGCGTATCGGCAACTCATAGATTCCTTCTTTCAATATCGCCTCGTCGTACGCAACAAACTCAGACAAAAACCATTGATACTTGCCAGACTCATCGACCGCAGGCTCTAACGGTCGTTTTGACTTTCTCACTCGAATTGGGGTCTTCGGCACCTCGCGGCAACTACACAAAACGAATCCTTGTTCGAAATCGCACATGAGTACAACCTTAGCGTCATTCACTTCTTGAAATTGATTCGTCAGTTCGGAGTCGAGGCTAGTTCAAAGCAGCGCGCTCAAACAGGTCGCGATTTCCTCGTGCGGCAGCACGCGCTTTCGCAGGATCATGGGCTGAAAGCTCACAGTAGTGATTTCATCCCGCGAATGTGACTGTCCATTTCCTCTAACGCAGCATTCAGCGATAACCTGATCCTGTCTTCGTTGATCGCGTAGCGATACGCCTCAAGCTGATTGTGCGCTAGCACGACTAGCATCGGCACATTCCCTACTGTCGTAAAGGACAGATCGTCTCCCCACTCGTACACAAGTCTCGTGCAGTCGATCACGATGCCGTCAACCCGTGCCAATTCGATGAACTCACGCAAGCGCCAGCGGATTGCCCGTGCGTCGTCGGCACCGGCCGAGCCGTGTTGATAACGTCCGTCAAACGCGATCAGCCCACCCGCGCGATGGTTTCGAGGCGAGCGCCAGGTGTGGCAGAGCGCACGGATCGCGCTGATCTCTAGCGAGAGTGCACTTAGTCGTTGTGAATCGAATTTCTGCATTTGTGTAGGTCTCTGCTTAAACGGTGCTTGTCGATATACGATAGTCGTGCGCGAACAACGTGCTTGCGGGATTCGTTCCGCGTGACCCGAACCGCTTCAGTGCATAGCGCCATGGGCTAGGGTGAACCGTCGCAGACCGCCGGACGGATGCAAAAGGTATCGGTGCATGCACCCCATTAACAACGTGGAGGTCGCTCGATTCGCTCCGACGATGCTGGTCTTCGAACCGAATCCTGCGCGCCCGGATACGAATCGGTCGACGTTATGTCGCTTCACGTGAATCACTGAACAGACGCGCCGGTCGAACCGAAGCGTGCCGCCGTACGCGGAGCCTGGTTTGATTCGCTCATACATCGGATATGCCGATTTCGTCGCGCCGCGACCTTAGATGCAGGTGCTACGTACGGTTAATTGGAGAGCCGCCGACAAAGCGAGCGAGTAGGACGCACGACCTAACAGGCGTGCGACACTACTCGAACGAAGCGCGTAACGAACGTCCGCATTGGCAGACGCGCGCTACTTCTTGATCGTTATCTTCCCGTCTTTGATCTCGATTTTCTCGCCCCCCTTGAGCACGACTTCACCGCCGTCGGTTTTGACCGTGCACGGTGCTGAGCCTTGGATGGACGAGGCGGAAGTTGTGCCGCGTCGGAATGTGACGCCGCTGGTTTTGGCGCCGCTACAGACGGCTTCCCACTTATACTCTTTCGAGTCCTTGTTTTCGTAGTCGACCGTGATGGCTGCTGAAACTGAAAATGCCGCTAATGAAGCGGTCAATAAAACCAAGCTATTGCGCATTGAGGAACTCCCGTTAAATTTAAAAGTGTTCCCCCCCTCGGTGTGTGAATATACCGAAAAATGGTGGGTGCGGTTTTTCGGGAGTATGGTTTTTTACCTTCCTTTGAGCACATCGCAACGTGGTTCAGGGCAAGCGTCCGGCGATGTCTTTGTGTCGCCCCTCAAGGAGTTAACGAGTGTTTGATTGCCCGTTTCTTTGTTTCAGTCGATTTCGCGTGTTTCGGGCGGCGTTTGCACTGGGCCTCGTTTTGGTTTCGAACTCGATAAACGCGGCCGACTGCGCCCGTCCGAGTTTCGCGGACGCGACCGTACAGCGTTTCGCCGCAGGGGATAGTTGGCGCAACGAACACTTTGCCCGCGTTCCGGGTCACGAGGGGGTCTGTGCGTACGCACTGAGTTGGGTTAGCGATCGACGCGACTTGCAGTCGCGCGTAAATCTGTATGTCGCCAGCTACATGCAAGACGACTCGCGCAAGACAGCAGACGCGAAACTCGATTGGGAGGTGGATTTATTGTGGCAGCCGCCTGAGGTTCGAATCGATGCTGCCGTGTTTGCGATTCATCCAGATCGGGTCAGTTTTGCTGTTCGCACGCAGCAGACGTCGATTGCAAGCACTGTCGGGGAAACCAACGAGCAATTCGATCTGATGGTGATTGGACGTGAAGGCACGTTGAGTCGAGCGCTAAGCCTCGCCTCTTTCGAGAACAGTTATCCGCGCAACTGTACCGGCAAGGATTGCGAAATAGATTCGATTTCGCGCAGACGAATTTTGATCGTGCAGCCCTCAAGTTCTCGCACTTGGCGGGAAATTCTGGTGCGCACTTCAGAGTCGATCGCCGGCAATGGCGCTGGTAAGGCAACGACGCGCTGGCTGCCGACGGTGCGCTACCGCTGGGGCGCTGAGGGCTACGAGATTAAACCCTGACACTGCGGTGTTTTGGCGGTTGCTGATGCGTTGTCTTCGCCGCGAGTTAACGCGGACATCGGCTGATGAATCCATTTGAAATCGAGCTGCCGGAACTAACTGCGACTAGCGGTCTGTGGATCGGCGATGATCGGATGCGTGCCCGACCTGACCAGCCCGGGAACGATGTGCGGCTCTATTTATGGGTCGACTTGCGGAACCATGATTTTGGGAGCGCTCCACTCGATGACGCCATTTTTTATGGGTGCTTGCTCGATGGTGTAAACCTCTCACGTGTCACGGCAAGGCGATTGCACTTCGCGTTTTGCTCAGTCAGCGACATTGGAAATCCACCGCTGTTCGCCCGTACAACGTCGGTGTGTGGCGCGGCCAATAACTTCAGTCTCGACGAGCGCGGGTTGGTCTCGGTCGATGCCGCTCGTGCAGACGCTGCCGCGAGTCTGCTGCAGAGCGCACAGGCGCACACAGGACTGTTCGGGTATCCGGAGCTGTTTGAAGCGGGGCTTCGCGAGCGCTCTTCGCCGACCGATTTGGTTGCAGTCTTGGCGCAGCTTTGCTTTGTGCCGACTTGGCCGTTGTCTGAGAACGCTTTGTACTATCTTCAATCAGTGCTTCGTGCAAGTACGCAGTACACGGCGCAAACAGAGGCACCCTGGCAACAACCGGGCTCGTCTGGCGATTGCTGGCGGCTGCTTTGCCTGTATTTGTACTGTGCCGAAGGCGTCGGCTCCGCTGAGTTTCGCGCCTTCATGGATGCGCAAATTGCAGACACGGGCTGGAGTGCCCTTTGGGGACGCGCGGTGAGGATTGCTTTGGCTCGACCGTGGTCTGGCGGCCAAGACGGGGGGACTCGGCGCGGCGCTCGGTATTGGGTTCCTCGACTGTTGGAGCGGCTGCTGGCAGCATCAAATTCGGTGACAGTAGATTGGGCGCAATGGCTTGCGCCTTCGTCGGCGATCCCCTTGGACGCCTGGCCCATTCTTCGCCGGGCGCTTGGTCGAGTAAACGCCGAGTTCTTATTGGCGGGGTCGGACAGCGTTGCCGAACGCGAGGCGTGGCAGCGCGCGGTTGACGCCGCTCTGCAGGATTTGCTTCGCACAGAGGAGCCGGTTCGTGTCCGCGTGGCGCTGGATCTGTGCGAAAGGCTTTCGCCGGTTGCGCTTGCTGTACACCGCGATCTTCTCAACTTGCCCGATTCGCTCGATGATGAAACGCGCGGTCGTGCCGCCTGGTGCGCCTATCAGCATTGGCTCGGGTTTGCAGAGCGGCTGCGCGTGCTTGCTTCGGGGCGGCTGACTGAGCCCTACTTGAGCCGACTCGCGTTTAGCGAAGACCCAGGTGTCGATTGGGTCGGCTACACCAGCGATTCCGAGTGCGAATTTCTATTTGACCCGCGCTCGTTGAGCAGCGATTTAGCCTCAGGGGATTGCGAACGCGCTAGGGTCGCGATTGAGAGGCTCCATACGTTTCCATTTCCCGAATTGCGGTCGGACGTTGAAGCGCTCGCGGGCCGACCTGGACCGCTGCAATCTGCGGCGAGCGCGGTCGCAGCACGCTACAGCCGAATGGCGGGCGGCTGACTCGGAGCGCGCCGGCTGCGGGCGCAGTCGCGCCAAGGGATATCGACCATTACAGAAGACCGGTAATGTTGCTCTCGCTCGGCAAATCCGAGCGCCAAGCCCGCAAGCGCGTAGGCGGTACAACAACATCAACGACTGACGCCCTTTTTAATAATTGATTAAGAGATAAAAAAGCGAAAGTTCATATATTTGAAAAAGTGACCTTACCTACTATTAAAAAGGGCAGAGACTGCGATTGTTAATTTGTGGAGGCAAGACATGAAAAAACCCGCTCGCGCGGGTTTTTTCTGGGCGTAGTCGCGTGCAACCTGCCGCGACCAGTAATCAGAGATTACTTTCGAATAACGATTTCGCCCTTGACTTCAACTTCAACGCGGCGATGCGGTTGCAGGCATGCGATGAGTTGTTTGCGGTTTTTCTGCTCGCAGACAACACCCGGCACCGGCTGGGTTTTGCCCATGCCAAGCGTTTCGATCTTGTCTTTCGCGACACCCTTGCTCGCTAGGTAGCCGGCAACCGCAGCTGCGCGACGCTCGGAGAGCTTCTGGTTGTACTGCTGCGACCCGAGACGATCGGTGTGACCGGTTACGAGCACGAGCTCAAGCTTCTGCACATCTTTGATGCGGGAAACGATCTCGCGGTCGAGAACAGCCTGACCATCGGGCTTCAACACAGCCTTGTCGAAGTCAAACAGCGCTTTCGACGCGATTGTGATCTTCTGCACGCTTGGCGCAGGCGGCGGTGGCGGCGGCGCTGGTGGAGCCGGGGGTGGTGGCGGTGCCGCCGGTTTCGGGGCAGCTGGGGCTGGTGCCGGAGCCGCTGGTGCGGGTGGAGGAGGTGGCGGTGCCGCCTTCTTCACGAGATCGGGATCGCACTCGGCAATCGCCATCGCGGGCGTCCAAAAGCCAGTGCGCCAGCACAGATTGCACGAGGCGTTGCTGGTGCCGTAACGACCGCTGCGTACGACATTGTTTTTAGCGTCGGCGGTCGCCGACAGCACGTAGCCGCTATTGCCTGGCGTGGCTTGCGCGAAGGCGCTGCCTGCCGACAACGCGACCACTGCACTTGCGACTGCGCTAGCGAGGATGCGAAGTTTCATTGATTTAGTACCCCTTTAAGGCGTTTCGGACGTTGTCACGGAGACTTTGTCCACGACGCGCTGCAGCGGGCGTGGCAACAAATTCCCCTCCGCTTACCAATATATCACCGGCGTTTTTTATGGTGCAGTTTGACACTAAATGCCGGTAAGCGCCGGTTGCCAATGTGGTGCGAACGCAACGCGGCGCTGGATTAAAATCCAGCGATTGCCGCCGATCCCCTCGCGGCATTTTGTCGTCTCAAGGCAACAGTTCGCGCAGCGCTTGCTGCGGCGCGGCATAACTTTTGCCACACACCCGGTTAGCTCATGGATCAATTCGCGAAAGAAACCCTCCCAATTAGCCTAGAGAGCGAAATGCGCTCTTCGTACCTCGACTACGCGATGAGCGTGATTGTCGGGCGCGCTCTGCCCGATGTGCGGGATGGTTTGAAGCCGGTGCACCGGCGTGTGCTCTACGGCATGCATGAAACCAACAACGTGCACAACCGTCCTTATGTGAAGTGTGCGCGTGTGGTCGGCGAGGTTATGGGTAAATTTCACCCGCACGGCGACGCTTCGATTTACGACACCCTAGTGCGGATGGCACAGCCGTTTTCGCTGCGCTACACCCTGGTTGATGGTCAGGGGAACTTCGGATCGGTCGACGGCGACAACGCAGCCGCAATGCGCTACACCGAGTGTCGCTTGCAAAAAATCACCTCCGAGATGCTCGGAGACCTCGAAAAAGAAACCGTCGATTTCCAGCCGAACTACGACGGCAAGGAACAAGAGCCGACTGTCCTTCCTGCGAAATTTCCGAATTTGCTGGTCAACGGCGCGTCGGGCATCGCCGTCGGCATGGCAACCAACATTCCGCCACACAACTTGAGCGATGTGATCGATGCCACGATGCTCTTGCTCAAGAATAGCGAAACCTCGATTGAGGAATTGATTGCGCTGGTCAAAGCGCCGGATTTCCCCACAGGCGGATTCATCTACGGTCTCGAAGGCGTGCATCAGGGCTATCGCACGGGTCGCGGACGCGTCGTCATGCGCGCGCGAACGCATTTCGAGCCCATCGGCAAAACCGATCGTCAAGCGATCATCGTCGACGAAATTCCTTATCAGGTAAACAAATCGACGTTGCTTCAGAAGATCGGCGAGCTCGTGCGCGACAAGCGCCTGGAGGGAATCTCCGATCTTCGCGACGAATCGGATAAATCCGGAATGCGCGTGGTGATCGAACTCAAGCGCGGCGAAATCCCCGATATCGTTCTCAATAATCTGTACAAAAACACGCAGCTGCAAGACAGCTTCGGCATGAACATGGTGGCGCTGGTCGATCAGCGGCCGCGTGTTCTGAATCTCAAAGATTTCCTCGAACAGTTCATTCTGCATCGTCGCGAAGTGGTCACGCGCCGTACGCAGTTTGAACTCAAGCAAGCGCGAGCGCGTGGTCACGTTCTCGAAGGGCTCGCGGTCGCGCTTGAGAACGTCGATCCGATTATCGAACTCATCAAAGCAAGCGCCACCCCTGATGAAGCGCAGGCTGCGTTGACATCGAAGCTTTGGAAGTCGCCGCTCGTGAAAGAAATGGTGCAGCGCGCCGGTCCCGATTTCTTGCGGCCTGACGACATCGGTCCAGAGTACACCTGGCAAGTGAAAGAAGACGGCTATCGCTTGACCGATGTGCAAGCCAAAGCGATTCTCGAAATGCGCTTGCAGCGCTTAACCGCGATGGAGTCGGACAAGGTTTTCAGCGAATACAAAGAAGTGATCGCCGCCGTTCAAGACTTGCTCGATATTCTCGCAAAGCCCGAGCGCGTGACGACGATCATCGCGGGCGAATTGAAAGACATCAAAAAGCAATTCGGCGACGAGCGCAAATCGGAAATCGTGCTCAATGCGGAAGAGACTTCGATCGAAGATCTCATCAAGCCGCAAGACATGGTGGTCACGCTCACTCATGGTGGTTACTTCAAAGCGCAGCCTGTTGAAGAATATCGCGCGCAGAAACGCGGCGGTCGCGGCAAACAAGCCACTGCCACGAAAGAAGAAGACTTCGTCGAGAAACTCTTCATCGCGAACACGCACGACTTCATTCTCTGCTTCAGCAACCGCGGTCGTGTGTACTGGCTGAAGGTGTACGAGGTGCCCGAGGGCGGTCGCAATTCGCGGGGCAAGCCGATTGTGAATTTGTTCCCACTACAAGATCGCGAGAAGATCACGGCGATCGTTTCCACCAAAGCCTTTGATCCTAATAAGTTCATCTTCATGGCCACCAGCATGGGTACGGTCAAGAAGACTTCGCTCGAAGACTTCAGCCGTCCGAAGAAAACCGGCATCATCGCCGTTGATTTGGACGACGGCGATTATTTGGTCGGTGCTGCTTTGACCGATGGCAAACACGATGTGATGCTTTTCGCCGACAGCGGCAAAGCGGTTCGCTTCGACGAAAACGATGTGCGGAGCATGGGCCGCAACGCGCGCGGCGTGCGCGGCATGATGCTCGATAAGGATCAACGCATCATCGCGATGCTGGTTGCCGAAAACGAAGAGCAACAAGTGTTGACTGCGACCGAAAACGGTTACGGCAAACGCACCCCGATCGTCGAATACACGCGCCATGGTCGCGGCACGAAGGGCATGATCGCGATTCAGCAAAGCGCGCGCAACGGTAAAGTCGTTGCCGCAACGCTCGTGCGCAAAGAAGACGAGATCATGCTCATCAC
Organism: Betaproteobacteria bacterium; assembly: GCA_013298045.1. Classification (GTDB taxonomy): domain Bacteria; phylum Pseudomonadota; class Gammaproteobacteria; order Burkholderiales; family Casimicrobiaceae; genus Casimicrobium. Next base: position 2,002 of record JAAFJI010000086.1, on the reverse strand, counting down.
CACCGGCGGGGTGCTGATTCGCACGACGGTTAAATCAATCCGCGAATCCGGTCGCTCAACGCAAGGCGTCACGCTTATTAACTTGGGCGACGGCGAAAAACTCTCGGGTATCGAGCGCATCGACGAGCCCGAATTGCCCGAGGGTGCAGGCGAGCAGGCAGAATTGATATAGCGCGGTGGTACATGCCCAAGCTGCGTCGAACGGTGTAGGGCCCTTTGGCGCGGATCGCTCGCGCCAATTATATTTCCGAAATGGCACTGGTGCTGGATGCCCCGCTGGATAAAACATCCACTCAACATCGGCGGGTTCTAGACAGTGCTCTTTAGCGCGATTTCACCCATGGTCGCTCGGGCATTGCGCTGGGTAGCTTTATCCGCTCGCAACGTTGTGCAATGCGTATGCCAACGCGCGCTGCCAATACCTCCCGCCGAGTGACGATATCGGTGTTTGCCGCCCCGTAGCGCTCAGCCCGGGATCGGCAGCGCCGTTTTGTAGCGCACTTGCTTCAGCGTGAAACTCGAGCGAATTTTCTCGATACCCGGAATCGGCGAGAGTTGTTCGAGGATGAATTTCTCGAGCGCATGGATGTCGGCAACCACGACCCGAATCAAGTAGTCGCTGTCGCCGGTCATTAAGTAACACTCCATCACCTCGTCGTGTTCCGCGATTCGCTCCTCGAATGCCGCGAGGGCGTGTTTGCTTTGCTCTTTCAGGCTGATCGAGATGAACACATTGAGTCCAAGCCCGAGTTTCTGCGCGTTCGCAATCGCAACATAGCGATCTATCACGCCGCTCGCTTCAAGCGATTTCACACGTGCAAGGCAAGGCGAGGCTGAGAGGTTCACGCGTTTGGCGAGCTCGACATTTGTCAAGCCGCCGTCCTTTTGCAATTCCGCGAGGATTCGTAAGTCGATTGAATCGAGGTTGTTCATTTCGTAGAAGTCAATTTCAACCGTAGGAAATGCTGAAAAATTTCTGAATTTAAGCGTCTTAGGTAGCCAATTCCGCGTTCAAAGTTTAACAATTCGAAGTTGCTCTCACCAATTTGCCGTCAGCATGTTGATGCCCATACACCCGCAAAATCTCACGCCCGAAAAGATCGACGTCGATCCGCAAGAAACGCGCGAGTGGCGCGAAGCGCTAGATGCGATGGTCGCAAGCTACGGCCCAGATCGTGCGAAGTTCATCCTCGACGAACTCGCTGCGCACGCTCGCGCGCAGGGCATCGGCTGGAAGCCGGAGCTTTGTACGCCGTACCAAAACACGATTTCGGTGAATGATCAGCCGCCATTTCCGGGCGATCTTGCGATTGAAGAGAAGCTCTGTTCGATCATGCGCTGGAATGCGCTTGCGATGGTCGCGCGGGCGAATGCGGCGTACGGTGAACTCGGCGGGCACATCGCGAGCTACGCGAGCGCCGCAGACTTGTTCGAAGTGGGTTTCAATCATTTTTTCCACGCACGAACACAAGCAACGAACGACACGCAGGTCGCAGCGCATCGCGGCGATCTCGTTTTCTTCCAACCGCATAGCGCTCCAGGCGTGTATGCCCGAGCTTTCCTAGAAGGTAGGCTCACTGAATACGATCTCGACTATTACCGTCGTGAGCTTAGCGCAAATAAAGAACAGGGCAGAGGTCTATCTAGCTATCCGCACCCGTACCTGATGCCGGATTTCTGGCAATTTCCGACGGGTTCGATGGGCATCGGTCCGATCAGCTCGATTTATCAGGCGCGTTTCATGCGCTATCTCTCGCATCGCGAATTACTCGATTGCAGCGGTCGGCGCGTGTGGGGCGTATTCGGCGATGGCGAGATGGACGAACCCGAGAGCATGAGCGCGTTGACACTCGCTGCGCGTGAAGGTTTGGACAACTTGATCTGGGTTGTGAATTGCAATTTGCAACGACTCGATGGCCCGGTGCGCGGTAACGGTCGCGTGATTGATGAACTCGAAAAACTTTTCAGCGGTGCGGGTTGGAACGTTATCAAGTTGCTCTGG
>JAAFJI010000085.1 GCA_013298045.1 Betaproteobacteria bacterium | reverse complement strand
GACGGCGTCTCCCGTCGCGTCCGGTGTTGGCGGCAACACTGGCATGTCAGGCGCGGCAACACCGGACGCGACGGGAGACGCCGTCGTGCTGTCGCTCGCGCGGCTCAACCGTGTTCGAAATGTCGATCCGATCAACAACACAATGACGGTGGAAGCAGGTTGCATTTTGCAGTCGCTGCAAGAACTCGCGCGCGAACATGATCGTTTGTTTCCGCTCTCGTTGTCTGCAGAAGGTTCATGCACGATCGGCGGCAACCTGGCAACGAACGCGGGTGGCGTTGGCGTGCTGCGTTACGGCAACGCGCGTGAGCTTTGTTTGGGGCTCGAAGTTGTTACCGCAGAGGGCGAAGTTTGGAGTGGTCTGCGCAGCTTGCGCAAAGACAACTCGGGCTACGATTTGCGCGATCTCTTCATCGGCAGCGAAGGCACGCTCGGCGTCATCACCGCAGCTACGTTGAAACTGTTTCCGTTGCCGAAAGGCAAGCTTTGCGCATGGGCGGCGCTCGATTCCGTGGACGACGCATTGCAGTTGTTACAGCTCGTGCAAGCGCGCGTGGGTGCGCAACTCACTGCCTTCGAATTGATGTCGAACGATTGCGTCGATTTGCTGCGCGAACAAATTCCTGCTTCGCGCTGGCCGCTCGCGAGTCCGTGCCTTTGGTACGTGTTGATTGAGGTCAGCGACAATCGAAGCGAAGTGCATGCAAATGCGGCGCTTGAATCGCTGCTCGAAGTTGCGTTCGAACAATCGCTCGTGACCGATGCAGCGATCGCGACGAATCTTTCGCAAGCGCGCGATTTCTGGTCGCTGCGCGAAAACATGGGCGAGGCGCAAATGCGCGCCGGGAAAAACATCAAGCACGACATCTCGGTGCCGATTTCGAAGATTCCGCAGTTTATTCGCGAGACCGACGCCAAAGTGACGAGCGCATTTCCCGAGGCACGCATGATCGTGTTCGGGCATTTAGGCGATGGCAATTTGCACTACAACGTGAGTCCGAAGCGCGGCGAGCGTGGCGAAACCTTTCTGCGGATCGAAGCTGAAATCAATCGCATCGTGCATGATGCCGTTGATGCGGCAGGTGGCTCAATTTCGGCCGAACACGGGCTGGGTGTGCTGCGCGCTGCCGAAGCGCGCCGCTACAAAGGCGAAGTCGAAATGAAATTGCAGCGTGCGATCAAGCAGGCGCTCGATCCGAATAATTTGATGAATCCGGGCAAAGGAATTGTGGGATGAAGATTACTGTGATTGGTGCGGGCGCGATTGGCGGCTGGATGGCTGCGAAGCTCGCGCGGGCGGGTGAGTCGGTGAACGTACTCGCACGCGGTGAAACACTTGCCGCGCTGCAAACAAAAGGCATTACCTTGATCGAAGGTAATACGCGATTCTCTGCGTCTGTGAACGCTGCCGAGGATGCTCGCGAGCTCGGGGTGCAGGACGTCGTGATTGTCTCGGTGAAAGCGCCGTCGCTTGCGAGCATCGCGCCGAAGCTCGCGCCCTTGCTTGGTCCCGACACGATGATTCTTTCCGCAATGAATGGTGTACCGACGTGGTTTTTTGCGCGAGAAGATCGTCCGCTCTTTGGCACCCGACTCACAACCATTGACCGCGACGGCAGCATTGCTTACGCGTTCGATCCGAAACGAACCATCGGCTGCGTTGTACATGCCGCGTGTAGCGTTGATGCGCCTGGCGTAGTTCGACACACAGCCGGGAACAGGCTAATCGTGGGTGAAGCCCGCGGCGGTAACTCCACTCGCGCGGTTGCGCTAGCGCAGACGCTCTCGAACGCGCAATTTGACTTGGTGCTGTCGAACGATATTCAGTACGATATTTGGTTCAAACTCTGGGGCAACATGACGGCTGGCCCTGTGTCCGCAATCACGGGGGCAACGGCCGAAAAGATCGTCGACGATGAGCTCGTTACGAAGTTTTGTATTCGCATCATGCGCGAAGCGCAACTCATCGGCAGCAAGATCGGAATCGAAATCAAAGAATCCCCGGAGAGCCGACACGAGATCACCCGTAAGCTTGGTGCATTCAAAACGTCGATGCTGCAGGACGCGGAAGCAGGTAGAGCGATCGAGCTGGATGCGCTCGTCAATGTGGTGCGCGAAATCGGCGGGCGGGTTGGCGTCGAGACACCGAACATTGATGCGCTGCTCGGCATTACGCGGCTGATGGCGCAGCAACGCGGATTGTATCCAAAATAGCTATTAACGAGATTGCCCTATGAATCGGTGTATCCGTGTTAATGAACGTATAACATGACACGTTATATTTTATTCGCGTAGAGCTTATTTTATAGGGCAATATGGTGAAAATATATCATCCTTGTGCACTCCACGCTTGTACGCACGCGATCGCAGCGGCGGTCACGCGGATTCGTTCGAATAGCACGACCGTCGCGCCGATTCGCTAGCATGAACGACCGTTTAAGTGCTGCCTGACCATGCAATTTGCCGACCGCCTGAACAACGTAGAAACCTCCGCCATTCGCGAGCTGTTCAAATTGCTCGGAAAGCCGGGCATCATCAGCTTCGCGGGCGGCTTCCCGGACGCTGCCCTGTTCGACGTCGAGGGCGTGCGCAATGCAGCGAACGCCGCGCTCAGCGCCGATCCCGGCGCGGCGTTGCAATATGGCGCAACCGAAGGCTACCAACCGCTGCGCGAACAGATCGCCGCACTGATGCGGCAGAAGGGCGCAGACGTTGCGCCGGAGCAGCTGATCGTCACCACCGGCTCGCAACAAGGGCTAGACCTGATCGGCAAAACCATGCTCTCGCCCGGCGACAAAGCGATTGTCGAAGCACCAACTTTCCTGGCCACCATCCAATGCTTCCGGCTCTATGGCGCAAACCTGCTCACCGTGCCAATCGATGCCCAAGGCGTTGATGTGGACGCGCTGGAGCGATCGATCGACGCGCACCACCCGCGCCTGGTCTATCTCATCCCGACCTTTGGCAACCCGAGCGGTGCTACGCTTTCGCGCGAACGACGCCTGCGTGTATTGGAGATCGCGCGGCGCACCAAAACCCTGATCGTCGAAGACGATCCGTACGGCGAGCTATTCTTCGGTCAAGCCCCGCCGCCATCGCTGCTCGCGCTCGCGGCTGAGGTGCCCGGATCGCGCGACTACCTCGTCTACTGCGGCAGCCTGAGCAAAGTGCTCTCGCCGGGGTTGCGCATCGGGTGGATGATCGCGCCGCCCGCCTTGCTTGGAAAAGCGACCATGTGCAAGCAATTCAGCGACGCCCACACCTCGACCTTCGCGCAGGCAACAGCTGCGCACTATTTGACGAGCGGGCGCATGAGCGCCGCGCTGGAACGCGTGAAAACGACCTACGCCGAGCGCGCTCGGGTGATGGGCGCTGCGCTTACGCGCGAACTCGGTAGCGCGATTGAGTTCAACGCCCCGCACGGCGGCATGTTTTTCTGGGCGAAGCTCACGGGCGGTGCCAACGCCAACGAATTTGCCAAGCGCGCGATTGAAAAACAGGTCGCCTTTGTGCCCGGCGCACCGTTCTTTGCGTCGGCTCCGGATGCCTCCACGTTCCGGCTCTCGTTTGCAACGTCCAACGCCGAGAAGATCGAAGACGGCGTGAAGCGTTTGGCCGCCGCGCTCTGAGGTTGGTGAACCCCGAACCGATCGCAAGTCCGCTTCGGCACCGATCGATCGGTCAGGGCTGGCAAAAAGCTTTGACCGTCTTTCGTTCGAACCATAAAAAACGCGCCTTTCGGCGCGTTTTCTTTGGCAATCGTCGCTTATCGCGACAGTGAATTGACTTCTTTTTCCCACTTCTCAATGATGCGACGGCGCTCCGCCGACGAGCCGTATTTCTTGAAGTCGTAGTTGACGAGTTTCACGCCGTCCATGCTCGGGATTTTTGGGTCATGAGCAAACGTTTTGTTTGCAGGCTTTTGATACGAGCCGGCCTTGCCGCCGGTGGCCTGGCCCTCCGCACTCATCAGCCAGTCGTAGTAGCGTTTTGCCTCGGCTGGGTTTCGTGCACCTTTGACCAGCGCGATGCCGCCAACCTCGTAGCCCGCACCTTCGCACGCCGGACCCGATAGCACAGGAAAGCCCGCGTAGCGCTCATCGTCGAAACCGAACATGAACGAAATCCCGATGCGACCTCGCCACGCGCGACGTTCTTGCCTTGCGCGTTGGAGCTACGCGTATAGCTGGTCGTGTTTTTGTGCAGCTTTTTCATGTAGTCGAATGCTTTTTCCTCGCCAAAGGTTTGAATCAAGCCAGCGACAATCGTGTAGGCACCGCCCGAGGTTGCGGGGTTTGCCATTTCAACCTCCCCTTTGTACTTCGGATCGAGCAGATCCATCCAGCACTTAGGCACTGGCAGATTCTTTTTCTTGATCAGCTCGGTGTTCCAGCCGAATCCGATCGCACTGGTGTAGAAGCCGCCGACCATGTTGTTGCTCAAGTCGTACTGACGCACCGCCCAGTCGTAGAGCTGATTAAGATATGCCGGACGGTAGGCGTCGAGCAATTTCTCTTCTGCAGCCTGCAAAAACGGGTCGCCCGTGCCACCCCACCAGATATCGACTTTCGGGTTGGCCGCCTCCGCCTTCAGGCGCGCGAGAGCCTCGCCGGTCGGCAAACGCGTTTGCTGCACCTTGATGCCGGTAGCCTTGGTGAATTCTGCGGCGGCAAGCTCGCACCACGCTTGATCGGTCGAGCAATAAGCGCTAAGTTGTTGCGCAAACGCAGTAGGCGCAGCGCACAGAGCGACCGCCGAGACGGCAGCAAGAAGCTTTTTCATAGAGAAAACAAAGAGGGTTTCAATCGCGCAAGTGTATGCAATCGAGCGCGCACGGCAATGGAAAAACCCGCAACACGCGAATGCGTACTGGGCGTACACCGCGTTGCTGGGCGCTAACCCGGGGCGACTTACTTCGGCGCGTTCTTGACCGTCGCGTCCCATTTTTCGATGAGTCGTTTGCGCTCAGCGCTCGCACCGAACTTCGCAAAATCGTAGTCGATTAACTTCGCGCGCTCTAGTGCTTTGACGCGCTCCGGCGCGAACGCGGCTTTGTTCGATGGAATCGCGATGACCTTGGTTTGATCGCGAATGGTTTGCGCCTCGGCGGTGAGTGCCCAGTCGTAGAACTTCTTCGCGTTTTCCGGGTTGCGCGCGCCCCTGACCAGGCTCATTGCGCCCACGCTGTAGCCGGTGCCCTCACACGGCAGCACTGTTTCAATCGGCGCACCCGCGAATTGCTCGGGAATGAACTCGTCTAGGAAAGTGATGCCGACCATTGATTCACCGCGTGCGATGCTTTGCTTTTGCGCGGTGCCGCTTGCGGTATAGCGGTTGACGTTTTTGTGGAGCGCACGCAGGTAGTCGAACGCCTTATCCTCGCCGTAGTGCTGCACTAGAGTGGCGAGAATCGTGTAGGCGGTGCCGCTCGAAGTGGGGTTGGAAAGCTCGATTTCGCCTTTGAACTCTGGCTTCGTCAAATCGCTCCAGCACTTTGGCATCGCCAGTTTTTTCTGCGCAAGCAGATCGCGATTAACGCCGAAGCCAAGTGTGATTCGATAGATGCCGACCACCTGATTTTTTGTTTTTTCGAGCAGATCCGCAGACCACGCATACTGACCCGTCATATTGCGTGACACGTAGGGTTCAACCAGGTTTTCGTTGGCCGCCTGAACGTGTGGATCGTGTGTGCCGCCGTACCAGAGATCGGTTTTTGGGTTGCTCGCCTCGGCTTTAAGCTGAGCGAACGCCTCACCCGTCGCTTTGCGCGCAATGGTCACTTTGACACCGGTGGCAATCGAGAATTCGCGCGCCTTCGCTTCGCACCAATCGATGTCGGTGGAGCAGAGAATGTTGAGCTGCGCATGCGAAGCACTTGCGAACAGTGCGAGCAATCCCGCGCAGCCGAGCGACGCAATCGAGCGCAGAGGACGAGCATTCATGGTGGCGGCGATCGAAGGACAGACGCGGGCGATCATAACGGCGATCACTTTTTCGCGATGGAATCGGAGAGGGAGAGCGATAACAGCGAATAGCGCTAGCGCCCCTGCGAATATATGAGCACGCTAAAAAAGTATTTGCTACGATAACTTATAAAAAAACCTCGAACGTGATGTTTTAATAGGCGTAAAGCGCAAGAGCAATCAATTGCGCGCGCATGATCGTCGTCTGATCGCGGCGGAGGCTTAGTTTTTTTAGCTTGCGCCGTATCGACTGGCTCGGCTAATATCTGGCACTGGCGGGGTGCCATTTTCGGGAGAATTCTCCATATGCGCCAAAGCTTCTTATACGCCGCGCTCCTCGCGTCGCTCATCGTCTGTCGTGCCGCTGTTGCCGACGTCAAAATTTACAACCACACAGTCAAGTTTGCGCCATCGACGCCAGCTTCGATCACGGCTCGTGCGTACGAACCGATTGATTTCACCGTAGTGGGTCAGCGTCAGGTGTTGAGTGCGCTCATCGTCCCGCCGCCGCTCGATCCAAACATTCGCTTCATCCAGCAGCCGACGCAGTTCATCGTCGCCGAATATCTCAACCAGGGGATGATTAGTACGGCGGCCAACGCGTCGCCGCAGACCACGTCTAGCCTCCGCCTGCCGGGTCTGCTCGCCGGGAAATACAAGATTCGCCTGATGTATCCGAAGGGCGAAGTGTTCGATGAGCGCGAAATCATCGTCAACGATTACGGCACGCCGGTCGTCGTGCAAACGATCGGTCTGGACGGTCCCAACGCGTTTTTGCTTTCGTGGTTCGCCACCAAGCCGAGTCCGAGCGGCGTGGCGTCTACAAGCACGCCGTACCCCGGCGTATCGGCTGGAAAGCCATTCGGGGCCTGGCTCTCCGAGGAACGCGCGCCGAGCGGCACAGTGCCGCTGTTTTATCTCTCGGTCACGATTGACGGCAGCGTGCTTAATTTCTACACCGCCAATCCGGACTATCGTGCGGCGCTTAAAGCCGCAGGCTGGCAGGACAACGGTGCCTTAGTCAACGTGCTGCGCTACGACGGGAGCGCCTGCCCTGCAGGCAGCGAGCCGGTGTATCAGGCGTTTCGCGCCGCAAAGCCCGGTATGTGGGGCGCAACCCATCGCTACACGAGCGACGTGAGTGTCTACGCAGATTCGATTGCCAGTGGCCATTGGCGCGGAGAAGGGGTCGCGTTCTGCGGCCGCGTGATCACCGAAGCAATCGTCGAGACCGCCGCGTTCTAGCCCGATTTAGCTCTGGGGCGGTGGCGGCGTGACGTCCTCGCCTTGCACCTTCGCATTGCGTCGTGCCTCTTCCATTTTCGCGCGGTCTTTCGCGGACGTGCCTTTCACCACCCACACGATGAGTGCAGTGAAGAGCACGGCGGCGACCACTGCCTCGACGATGAATATCCAAAAACCGCTTTCGATCATGATGGCGTTGTCTGCGAAAAACTGAGATAAGCGATAGATTTTAAGAACCCTACGGGCCAGACCACAGCGAAGGCTTCCTACAATCGGGCGATGAATGCGCCCGCCGACCCCCGCTTTCTCTCGTTTCTAAATCGCGTAGACGGGGCGATCGCCGCGCACGTCGACGAAGCGGCGCTTGTCGATCAGATCGAGCCTGCGCTGCGGCTTTTGGTTGCGCAAGATCTCTGGCTGCCCGAAGCGTTTGCGCGACAGGATGCGGCGCGCTACCAACAGTATTTGCTTTATCTCGATCCCCAGGCGCGCTACAGTGTGCAAAGCTTTGTTTGGGCACCCGGGCAAGGCACACCGATCCACAATCACACGGTTTGGGGGCTTGTCGGCGTGCTTCGTGGCGCTGAAATCTGCCGTGAGTATTCCCATGACGGCGTGCTGAAATCCGGAAACACTCACCGCTTGACATGCGGCGAGGTTGATCGCGTCTCCCCCACCATCGGCGATTGGCACGCGGTGTCAAACGCGCAAGCCGACGCAGTCTCGATGTCGATTCACATCTACGGCGGGGACATCGGGCGTATCGAGCGACAGATGTGGGACGAGGCGGCAGGCGCGTTGAAGCCGTTTGTTTCGGGCTACAGTAATGGTCGCCCGTGGGTCTCGGCACGATGAGCGCCGCGAAAGCTCCAGCGTTGGTTTCGCTTTACCGGCGCGATCATGTCATTGAGATCACGCTCAATCGCGGCGATAAAGCCAATGCGCTGTCGGGCGATCTGGTCGATGCGCTCAGCCGCGCGGTAAGCGAGGCGCTCGGCGTGTTCGAGCGCGAAGGCAGCGACGCGGCGACGCTTGTCCTGCGCGGCAGCGGCAAGCATTTCTGCGCCGGTTTCGATTTGTCTGCGCTTAGTGAGGAGACCGACGAGTTGCTCATCGCGCGGCTCGACCGCCTTGAGCAGCTACTGCAAATGGTCTACCACGCGCCGTGCGCGACCGTCGCGCTGATCCACGGCAGCGCATTCGGTGCCGGTTTCGACCTGGCGATGGCGTGCGACGATCGGCTCGCCACGGCCGATGCGCGCTTTCGTATGCCGGGCTGGCGCATGGGGCTTGCGCTCGGCACCCGACGCACGGCAGCGCGTGTGGGTTATGCAGCTGCCTTCGACTTTCTGCGCAGTGCAGCGGTGATCGGTGCAGAGCGTGCCCTCGCGAATGGCTTCGTCACTGAGATCGCCGATCCCGTGATCTGGTCGCGCCGCGTGGATGAGATTTCGACGAATGCATGCATGCTGCCTGCGGGGGGATACGCGCGACTCAAGCGCCTGCTGCTTGCCGATACTCGCGACGCCGATCGCGCCGAGCTACTCAAATCGCTACGCGAGACGCCGCTCAAGCCACGGATGCTCCACTATTTGAGCCAAAAAATATAACGTTACCGATGATTGCCCTATTAAATAAGGCAAATCTAGCAATATATTGATGAATCAACATAATTATAAAGCAAAAAAATCGCCCCAATTAATGGGGCGATATGCATCGAAGCTATCGATGACTACTGTTTGCGGAAGTCGTCATGGCAGCCCTTGCAGGTGCCGCCGACAACGCCGAACTGTTTCTTGAACTCGGCCTCATTGCCTGCGCTTGCGGCCGCAGCGAGCTTGACCATTTCGGCTTGCATCTTGTCGCCTGCCTCTTTGAACTTCGCAGCTTGCGTCCAGATTTCCGGTTTTGCTTTGGTGTTGCCCACAGCGTCGGTACCGGCCACAAAGCCTTCCCACGGCATTTTCGACAGTGCGACCAGGTTGGTCGTGCGACGTACCGCGTCGTCCTTGTTAAACGGCGCTTCGCCTTTGGCGACAGCACCCATCGGACCGAAGTACCAGCCGATCAGCGCGAGCGCCGATTGACGCTGCTTCACAAACTGCTCGGGTTTCGGCTGCGCGATGGCAACCGTTGCGACGGCGAGCGCGCCCACCGCAATCGCTAGCTTGGTAAAAGATTTCATAACCACTCCTTTTCGAGACGAGAGACTAACAACAGAGAAACGACTGACTAAAAAACACACTACTTGCCGAACCACGCCGACCAGTTCACCGCGACCGCAACGGCAAGAATTGCAATCGAGAGCACCACAAACCCCGCCGCAGACGACGCCTTGCGCGCAGCGCTTGCCTCGCGTGCGAGCTCGGGCGGCAAATCCTTGTTGCCGCTCAACATCGCACGAACCAGGGCTTCTTTTTTCACAAACACGTGAAACACGACAGCGAGGATATGAATCGCGACTAAGCCGAGCAGCACATTGCCAAGCAAGCGATGCCAGCTCATCGCTTTGAGCGAGAGCTCGGTCGACACGTAACGCGCGAGAGGACCGGTGGTTGCGATTTCATCGTCGCTAATCAAACCAAACATCGCTTGTGCCGCGAGCAGCAAGAGCAACACAACGACCATCCAGCCGCCAATCGGGTTGTGCGAAATGACGTGTTGCGTGCTGCGTTTGAGCAGACCGAGCCCGTAGCGAATGCCCGCAACTGGACCCGATACGAATGAAGCGAAACGCGCATATTCGCCGCCGACAAAACCCCAGACGATGCGAAAAAGCACGAGCGCGAGAACGGCGTAGCCGCTCCACATATGCCATTTGATCCAGCTGCCACCGACTTTGCCGGTGATTGCGGAGAAGACAAACAAGAGCACGAGACTCCAGTGAAAGCAACGAACAAACGCATCCCACACCGGTGCGGCAATCAGGTCGGTTTCGGGTTTGGTCATGTTCGGCTCTCCTTCTCAAAGGCCTCGCGCAGCCGCAACAGCCCCGTTTGCAGTTGTTGCAATTCCGGCGCAGGGAGACGCGAAAACGCGCGGTCACAATGGGCAATATGGCGACCAAACGTTTCGGCGAAGCGCGCCTCGCCCGCGCCAGTGAGTTTGATGTGAGTGCGCCGCGCATCGACCGCGTCGGCGCGTCGCTCAATCAACCGCTGCGCCTCCAGCCGGTCGAGGACGCCGGTGAGTGTGCCCTTGGTAATTAAAGTGCGTTCGCCCAGTTCTTTACACGACATGCCATGCGTGTTGCCAAGGGTGGCAATGACGTCGAACTGCGCGGGTGTCAAGCCGAGTGTGCGTACATGCGCCGCCGAGTAGTGCTCAAAGGCCTGGTTGCAGCGAACCAGCTCGCGAAGTGTGGCGAGAAAGGCGGGCGGTGCGTGGGCGGTGGCGCTCATTGGTTCGCACTAGAACAAAAAACCCGCAGAATTGCAAGTGTTATTCGCTTATTTGTCCAATGCCCGTGAAAAATTCAAAGCGGCGATAATTCATCGATGCTTCGATTTTCCTTAGATTGGTCAAAACGCGCCCTTTTGCTGCGGCTTTGCGTAGCGGTTTTTATTGCTTTCATTCCGACCGTAGACGCGGCGCTGCCACCTGAGATTGTGAAGGCGCTGCGCAGCGCTGGAGTGCCGCCACAAGCCGCGTCGATTTACGTTCGCGAAGTCGGGCGCGAGCAGCCGCTCATCGATCACCGCGCATATCAAGCGATGAACCCGGCTTCGACCATGAAAATTGTGACCACCCTGGTCGCGCTCGATGTGCTGACGCCTGCGTACCAATGGAAAACCGAGTTTCTGGCGAGTGGCGCGACTCAGGACGGCGTGCTCGTCGGTTCGCTCGCGATTCGCGGCAGCGGCGACCCAAAATTTACCTGGGAGCACTTAGAGACTGCGGTGAAAGCGCTGCGCCAGCAGGGCGTTCGCGAAATCCGCGGCGATCTGATTCTTGATCGCAGCCGCTTTGCGCCGGCCAAATACGATGCGGCACAGTTCGACGGCCAGCCGCTGCGACCGTACAACGCGCCGCCAGACGCGTTGCTCTTTAACTTCAAATCAACCGGGTTTAAGTTCTCGCCGCAGCTCAATGGCAGTGTTGCAATTTCAACCGATGGTCCGCTTCCGGACGGACTCAGTGTGCTCAACACCCTGAAGACCACGACCGGGGCTTGTGGCGATTGGCGCACTCGGGTGAACGCGAGCTTCGAGCCCGGGGCAACAGTTGCAAAGGCGGGCTTCTCCGGGCTCTATCCGACCGAGTGTGGCGACCGCGATTGGTACGTGAGCCTTTTGGATCACAGCGGCCTGCTCGCAGGCAGCTTCGCACGACTCTGGCGCGACGCGGGCGGCGTGTGGAATGGCGTAGCCCGCGACGGCGAGTCGCCGAAAAACGCACGCGTGCTCTACACCCACGCCTCAGCGCCGCTTTCAAGCATGGTCACCGATATCAACAAGTTCAGCAACAACGTGATGGCGCGGCAGTTGTTGCTCTCGTTTGACGCAGAGCTCATGGAGTCGCCCGGACGAGCTGATCGCGGCGGCCGCGCGATGCGCGAGTGGGCAAAGTTGCGCGGCTTCGATGTGCCTGAGCTGGTTGTCGAAAACGGCTCCGGTCTATCGCGCAAAGAGCGCATCTCCGCCAAAGGGATGGCCAAGTTTCTCGAATACGGGCTCACTTCGCGCTTCGCCGACGACTTTGTGAAGTCGCTGCCTATCGCCGCGACCGACGGTACGCTCACCCGCCGATTCACCAATCAGGCGGCGCAGGGCAACGCGTTTTTAAAAACAGGCACCCTCACCGGCGTGAAAACACTGGCGGGTTATCTATCGCTGCCGAATCAGCGCAAGTTCATTTTCGTCGGCATGATTAACCATGCAAATGCCGAGGCGGCTGTCGGCGCACTCGACACAGCCGTCGATTGGGTCTACCAGCGCGTAAAGTAGAAACGGCGACCGATTTTTGCAGCCGCCGTTCGTTCGAGTGCGGACTAGACCGCGCGCTTTTCTACGAGTTTGAGCCAGCCTTTGATGATGCGATAAGCAAACCAGATCCAGAGGATGCCAAACGGAATCCAGGCAACAAACAGCCCGAGCCCCAGCGTGAGCAGCACAAACAGCCACACCAGCGCTGACCAGCCGAGCGCCCACCAGAACGTGCGAATCTGAAAACGCAGATGCGGTTCGATGTAGCTACCTCGGGCGTCGTCCAATTTCAGATACGCGATGATCAGCCCGGCGATGGCGATGATGCCCGCCGACAACAGTCCAAGCGCATAAAGCGCGTAGCTCACGTGCGTCAGCTGCACCAGCGATTCGGCAGGCTCGGCGGCAGTTTGCGGGTTTGCAGCGTCAATAACTTCAGACATGATGTTTTCTCCGTGACGAGTCTCGCGACCGAAGAATTCGAGCGATTGGCGACAATATGGCTATGATTCCGCGCAATTGCAAGGGGCGGGAAGCCGCGCCGTCGCTTCGCGCGATGAAACGACGACGCGCCCGACCAAAGCCCCGCCTTCCCGGCGGCTGGCGGGTGAAACCAAGAAACGGAGAAACACCATGACCGGTGTAGACGATCGTGATGCGAACCGAATCATCGTGCTTGAAGGCACGCCGCTCGGCACGCCGGTGGCCAAAGGCTTCGTCACCATCGAGGAGGCGGAGGACTTTATCGTCGCTCGCGTGCGCGCGAACACCTTGCCGGGCGTGGCTTCGCGGCTTGAGACAGCGCTCGTAGACCGTGTGGTGAGCGAAGACGGAGAGAAAGCGGTCTCCGAGGTACTGCAAGGCAAACTCGTTTTCCTTCGCGCACTCGCGAAATCGTTTGTCGGCACCCGCGTGACGATTGCGGCACGTCGCTTCGACGAGGACGATGACGTCCGTAGATAGCCCGCGCACGGTGAGCGCAAAACGGGCGATCGCGATCGCGACGACGCTTGCCCTGGCGCTTACCGGCTGCGCAAGCGTCGACCCGTACAACATCATCGGTCGCCATGCGCCGCCGACGCCAACCCACGACCGCGACGGCTTTGTCCGAATGCTCGACGAGGCGGCGGTGCGCGAGGAGCGACGGGCCAACGTCGCGCTCGTGTGGACCCTCGTGCGAGATCGTTACTACCGCGCCGATCTGAACGGCGTCGATTGGCGCGCCGCGCGTGCGAAGTGGGAGCCTTTGATTGTCGCCGCGCCGAGCGAGGAGGAGTACTGGTCGCGTCTGGATCGCATGGTCGGCGAGCTGGCCGATGCGCACACACGGGTCGAATCACCGTTACAGGTCGAGGCGCGGCGTCGCGATCGCAACAGAACGCTCGGCATTGCTGCGCGCGAGATGGAAAACCGCCTGATCGCCACTCAGGTTAACGCCGATTCGGATGCGTACTTTGCGGGACTGCGTCCCGGCATGACGATTCGCCGGCTCATCGATTCAGTCGCGCTCGAGCGCTGGCACAGCTGGATTGCCGAGGCGCGCAAATCCTCCACCGAACAGGCCACACGGTCGGCAGCGATTCGTCGTTTGAATGAACTCGCTCGTGCAGCGCCGGAAGGCGTCGAAATTGAATTCGAGCGTTTCGACGGCACCGTTGAGCGCGCCCGGATCAAGCCGCGCGACGTGAGAACGCAAGCAAGCGTTTCGCATCGGGTGCTGCCCTCGGGGCTCGGCTACCTGAGGTTAACCGGCTTCAGCGAAATGCTACGTGCCGAGCTTCTCGGAGGAATCGATTCGCTCAAAGACACACCTGGTCTGATTCTTGATTTGCGCGGCAATCGTGGCGGCTCGCTCGCGCTGGCTGACGCCTTGACCGGCGCGTTCTTCAAAGAAAAAACACAGATCGGTAAAGCTACGACGCGCCGCAACGAGCCGGTGAGCCTCGCCTTCGGTGCAATTGAGCTCATTTCGATTGATCGCACGGTGCCCGGGCGCAACGACGCGTACACCGGAAAAGTAGCGGTGCTGATCGATCGCGACTCGGCGAGCGCGAGCGAAACGGTGGCCAATGCGCTCCAAAGCAATGCGCGCGCGCGGGTTGTGGGGGAAACGTCCTGCGGTTGTATGTTGGCTTTTCTGGGTTATGCCAAATTAAACGGTGGTGGCGAGCTTGCCTACAGCGAAGTGGGATTTAAAGATAAATTCGACGAAATTATTGAAGGTCGCGGCGTAAAGCCGGATATCTATATCGAGCGAACACGCGAGGACTTTCAGCTGGCTCGCGATCCGGTCATGGAGGCGGCGGTTCGATCGTTGTTGCAGTAAGCATGCTCGCGCGCCGAGATGCGGCATCGGCTGCAACCATCGTGGATAGCGCCGCTTCAAGTTCGCGCGTAAAACGTGCCGCATCAAATAGCGGAAGTTCGTCGGCTTTGGTGAGCAGGTGTTGCTTTGCACTCGCGAGCCGTGCGGGGTTTTTTAGCAACCAGTGAAGTCGCGCTTCGTATTCCGCAAGCGTTTCGGTGACGAAGTCGTCGAGTGCTGCGGCCTTTGCAAGACTCGCCCCAACGCGCCCCTGAAACATATCGCCGACACAGGTCAAGAGCGGCACACCCATCCAGAGCGCGTTGGCACCGGTTGCGTGCGACGCATAGGGCAGCTGGTCTAG
>JAAFJI010000084.1 GCA_013298045.1 Betaproteobacteria bacterium | reverse complement strand
GCGTAAAACGCAGCACGGCGCAGCATGTCGAGGAATTGTTCTTCGCTCACCACACCCGTGCATGAGCAGGTGAGAAACAAGCCACCGGGTTTCACCACGCTCATCGCGAGCTTGTTCATGTCGAGATATTTTTTTAATGCGTCGATCACTTCGTCGCGAGAGCGCGTCATCTTCGCGGGATCGAGCACGACCGCGTCCCACGATTTGCCTGCGACTTGCGCTTCGCGCAGCCACGGGAAGATGTCGGCCTGCGTGACTTTCGCTTTCACGCCGTTGAGTCGAAGATTCTTCGTCGCGAACTCGACGGCTTCTTCATCGAGATCAACCGCCGTGATGTCGCTCGCGCCGTTCATGCCTGAGTACGCCGCGAAGCCGCCCGAGTTGCAGCAGAGATCAAGCATCGATTCGCTCTTGGTCGCGGCGATCAATTCGCCCCAGCGTTTGCGATTGTCGCGTTGATCGCAGAAGAAACCCGTTTTGTGTTTGCCACCAATCACGGCGTGAAACTTTGCGTCGAATTCGCGAATGATCGGTGACTTTGGCGCGTTGCCTGGCGGCGCATCGAAGCCTTCTTGCTTCTGCGCATTGTCATCGCCGAACGAGAAGATATTCGCGTTCGGAAACTGCGTGAGCAGTGCATCGAAAATCCAATCCTGCATGCGCCACATGCCGGCCGCGTAAAACGCAACGACTAGCACATCGCCGAAACGATCGACGATCAAACCCGAAAGCCCGTCGCCTTCAGCGTGAATCACGCGATACGCGTCGGTCACTTCATCGAGTTTGTAAATCTCGCGGCGCAGTTTCACCGCTTCCGCGATTTTTTCCGCGATGAAGTCGGCGTCGATTTGTTCATGTGCATTTTCAGTGAGCAAGCGAACGGCCATCGGCGCTTGACCGTTGAACATGCCGCGACCGATGAATTCATCGTCCATGCCGCGCAGCTCGACGAGTTCGCCCGTGGCGACGCGCTCGCGTGGGCGCTCGACCGCCTTCTGAAAAATCAGTGGATGGATGAATTTGCGCTCGCCCTTTAAACGGACGACGGGAAAATCGGTGTTGCGGTGTTTTCGTGCCATGCCGAAATGCTATCGCTTCATACGAGAAGTGTTGATGGCGCTCATGTGTACGACTACAATTGAGGCTTCGCAACAACGAAGTCTGTCTGGTTTTCATGCCGCGTGAACGTATTCATCCTGAAGGTGCCGACGCGACGTATCGCGTGCAAGCATCGCTCAAGCAGCTTGTCGATCAAGGCGGCGCGCGGAAGACCTTTCGCTTGAAACCCGAAGCCAATAAGGCTTTGAAGCAATTGGCGCGTTTGCTCGATGTGCCGACCGAGACCGAAGCCGTGGAAACCGCAATCATTTGTTTGCGCGATCAGCTGCAAGCCGAGGTCGTCGCAAAAACGCAACGCGCGAAAAAATCCTTGCTACGCGTTGTGAAGTAGCTTGACAAGTTTTTTGTAGTCGTACACAATTCAATTCATCGCTCGATAGATTTATTCGATTTTCTTGGTTTGGTGTTCGTGACAAACGAAATGTCACAAAACAGAAAAGAAAGCCGTCTTATCGAGTAAGCAGTAAACACTGCGACCCGAATTCAACCTTCCGATTAACTTTTTTTCGCGCAAGCAAGCGCAAGACCGAAAAGGTAGCCACGAAATGATCAACCTGATTCACATCACCGCGAAAGGAATGCCAGCTGTGCAAGCTGCGGCAGGTCACCTCGCGCCGGTGTTGAACGATGTGATCGTTGGCGGCACTTTCGGCAAGCAATCGCTGCTTCGCTGCATGCAATTCGCGATGTTCGGTTTCGCAAAACCGGAATCGTTCGCTTATGCGGCGGTCGGCAATGTCAGCGGCAGCAATGGATTTGGCGCAACCAATCCACCGTTTGACGACAACTCACCTGGAACAAGCGCACTTAGGTAGCGCACCAGTCAAAGGTTTCAAAAGAAGCCCCGAGTTGTCGAAAGACCTCGGGGTTTTTCTTTTTCTACTTTGATTTTCCAGGAGTTTCAATCATGTTTTATGCAGAACAAAGACGCGAAAGATACGTCAGCGTTTTCGATGTCGCAGCAGCGCTCGCCGTGCGTGCTGCTCGCTACTTCCGTGAAGCCGCGCGGCGTGCAAAGCAGGCGCGAGCGGTGGAAGTTGCTAAGCGTCCGCAAAAAGATGCTCGCAAGCAGCTCCGCGCGGACTCAGGCGTGCCTACCGCACAGGCTCCTCCCCGTGCGAGCGAAGTACGTCTACGCGACGACGTTGAAGCGTTACGCGTTCAGCGTCTTCTCTAACCCAGCGCGTCGAGGGCTTAGCTTGCATCGATAGCAAACAAGACTCGATTCGTGAAGCAGTGTCCGTCGAAACCGTTCGACGAGACACGCCGGCGGCAGCCGGCATCGATTTGGTTTTTGGAAACGTCGAATGAACCTTTGCAACCAAGCAAACGCGCATTCGATCTTTCCGAAGTTTTTTTGGAAAAGCACGGCGATACCGTGCTCCGCAACCGACCGCCCGCTGTGCAAACGCCGAAAGCACATGAAGGAACAGCGTGGCGCGAGGCTCGGCTCGAAGCGTTCGTTTTTCAAGTGGTCCTCCCCTCCTCGTGGAAAAACAACGAACGGTTTCGGTAAGTTGCGGGCGCTAGAAGTGCGGCTAGTGCGCGAGGTGAAAGTCCTCACCCAATTTTCAGATGAAAGGAAGCACTGCGCTTCAAGAGTTTTTGCGGAAGTACATGAAGGCTTAAAGCACGTTCGAAGCGTGGACGCATGCTTCGAGAGATCCGAAGAACGGCCTTAGCGGTTGCGAGCATTCAAGGCTCGCTGTGGTGCAAAGTACGAATGCAAATCTCTTTGTTAGATTCGTAGGTTATGGTTCCTACACTGACACACAACAACATCACGCTTCGCGCGCTCACACGCGCGGACGCGCCGAGCATTCGGCGTCACGCCGACAATCCGCGCGTTGCAGTGAATCTCTTCGATGCGTTTCCACAACCTTACACCGCAGAGAAAGCGGCGCTTTGGTGCGATATGGAGGCGCACGACGTGAGCGGGTTCGGCTACGTCTGGGGTGTGGTCTTCGATGGAGAGGCGATCGGCTGCATCAGCATTCGCGCCGACAAGGGTTGGCTGCGTTGCAATGCTGAAATCGGTTATTGGATGGGCGAAGCACATTGGCGGCAAGGCATCATGCCGCGCGCTGTCGCGCTTGTGGTCGATTGGGCATGGTCATCGCTACCCGTGCTCACGCGGATATACGCACCGATCTTTTCTCGCAATACAGCGTCACAGATCGTCGTGCGCAAGAACGGATTCGTCAAAGAGGGCGAACTGCCACGGAGCGCGATCAAAGACGGCGAAGTGATCGATCGGGTGCTGTGGGCGAAGTATCGTTCGAAGTCGTCGTCAAATTAACAACGTGGCTATACAACTATTTGCGTTAATGCCTTGTTATGTGTAGCTATATCGCTATTTCGTGTTTTTTCATGTTACAGATGAAATCCACCGAGTAGTATGTTTCATCGGGCAATAAGCTTTATAGCTATTAGCACGGTGTGCGCACATCGCCAAAACCAACGCACGTAGCGTCACCCGTTGAAATTCGGCTGTCGTGGAAGCCCGCCAAGAGACGCGCACGTATCCCTTTCGAGGCACGAGCCGTTCGCGACACACGGCAAGCGGCTACGGGCGGTGCCCCAGCAAACGTGCAGGCAGGTAGAGCACCGCCTTCAAAAAGGCGAACACGCCGCCAACAGCAATACCGATCAGGCGAAAAGGGAGGAGGAGGAGCCAGACGATCGGAAACAGGATCAGCGCCAGAATCGCGAGCGGCCATGCGAGCACAAACAAAATGCACCAGGCTACAAATAGGATGAGAGTTTTCATCGCGAGTCTTTCACTAAAGTCATCGGCGAGAAGCTAACGCCTCGACGATGAATTGGATGACATTCGAGTCAAACGATGTTACGTAACTACGCCGACTTGGACGCAGTAATCACAACGGGCTCAAGTACAACGCGATCAACCGATTCGGTAGGCGTCGCAGTCGCGAAAAGCGCGAGCACGGCACCAACGGTGACCACTGAGAAAAGCGATGCACACACAGCCGTGGCGGCCGATTCGGTGCGCGTGAGGATGTTGAAAGTGCGATTCATGGTGTTGTCCAGTTCTTTTGTAAAAGCGTCGCGGTGTTGCGATGGGATGAACTGTAAACATCGCGCGTTTCCGTCGCTATAGCGCTGCGACGAATCGCGGATGAGGCACGTAGAACGCAATTTTTGCGGAGCGAGTTCGCAGCGATGGAGTGTCACGTGACGGGTTGATTCGTCGAATATTTCACCCAATCCGTCGAATCGCACACTCAATTCGCTCGCGTTGAACCTATCGTTGCAGGATGCTTGCAATTGAAACTCAACATCTCAGCCATCGCTTCGCTCGCGACGTGTATGCCCTCGAAAACATCAACCTGGCCGTACCGCGCGGATCAATCTATGGCTTTCTTGGTCCCAATGGCGCGGGGAAGACAACCACGCTACGCCTCCTACTTGGATTACTGCCCACTCAAACCGGCACCATTCACGTGCTCGGTGAGTCCATGACGCGCAATCGCGCGGGGATCCTCGATCGCATCGGTTCGTCGATTGAAACGCCGTCGCTTTACGGACACCTAACGGCTGTCGAAAACCTGCGCTTTTGGCAAAAAATCTATCGTTGCGAACCGCGTCGCATCCCCGAAGTGCTAGAGATCGTTGGGCTCGGCGATACCGGTAAGAAACTCGCGGGAGCGTTCTCGCTGGGCATGCGTCAACGCCTCGCGATTGCGATTACGTTGCTGCACGATCCTCCGTTGCTGATCCTTGATGAACCAACGAACGGACTCGATCCGCATGGCATCATCGAAATCCGCGATCTTCTATTACGGTTGAATCGGGATCACGGCACGACGATTCTTCTGTCGAGCCATCTACTCAGCGAAATCGAACGCATCACCACTCACCTCGGCATTATTCATCGTGGAAAGTTGCTGTTTCAAGGCGATGTCAGCGAACTCAATACGCTCAAAGGCCAACAAAGTGTTGCAATGCGTACCAACCGAGTAGGCGATGCGCAGGCAATCGCGCGGCGCTTGAACCTCGAAACGATCGCAGAGGATCGAGCGCTGAATCTGAAGAACTGCGCGGATGCACAAACTGCCGCATTCTTGCGCGAACTCGCGCTCGCACACATCGACGTCTACGAGGTGCGGCGAGAACGCCTCGATCTTGAAACTGTATTTCTCGACCTGGTCGGAGCACAGGCATGATCTCGCAATTACCAAGCGTGATCGCCGTGGAATGGCTCAAACGAAAGCGCTGCCCTGCGCTCTGGTTAGTGCTGCTTGCCGCGTGTTTCGTACCCGCTATCGTTCTCGCTGCGCGGCTACGTCCGTCTACACCGCTCGCAGCGATTCACGCATCGACAAAGTATTGGCAATCGCTTTGGAATACGTCGTGGGAGGCCACGGCGATCTTGATTCTTCCACTCGTCATCATGCTGGTCGCAAGCTTGCTTGCGCAAATCGAGTTTCGCAACAATACCTGGAAGCAACTTAACGCGAGCCCGGTACCGGCGGCAACAGTGTGGCTTGCGAAATTGATCGTGTTTCTTGCGGTCATTTTGCTGTTCTTTATCGCGATCAATGCGGCGATCGTTGGCGTTGCGTTTATGCCGAGCGTCGTCTACAGCAATGTGGCGTTTCCGTCAGCACCGCTACCGTGGCAAATGTTCTTCGAGCACAGCGTGAATTACATGTTTAGTGCTTTGCCGATCGTGCTGCTCCAGTTCTCACTCTCACTGCTGTTTCGCAATTTCGTCGTTTCCATCGCTATCGGCGGCGCCATCTGGATACTCTCGATTGGTGCGCTGTCGTGGGAGCACGTTTACCTGCTGCCGTACTCGCACCTGCCGCTCGATTACTTGATCGGTGCCGGATCGATGTCGAAGCGGCAGTTTCCTATGGAGATTGGCGTTGCGACTTATGCGTACGCGGCGATCTTTGCTACAGTCGGATTTCTCGCTTTCAAATATCGATCCGATCGCGGCTAAATGAGGGAAGTAGAAATTGGTACAGCGAGCCCGCGTGCAATCGGCACGCCATTGCTCGTTTTTGCACACGCGACGTACTGGCTGTCGCTTCTGCTGTTCGCCGTTCTGCTTTTCGCAATGGCGACATCGCGCCGAACCGATACCGTCAATTTCTCCGCGCTCTTTTTTTCATCGCCAATTTTCCCGCTCATTTTTCTTCCGAGCGTTGCTGCGTTCTACACCGCATACTTCGCCGCGTTTCGCCGATGGGCTTCGCGCGTCACGGTAGTTGGTCTCGCGCTACGTGCACTCGCGATTTCCGTTCTTACCGGTTTCGTAGCGCTCGCGTTGTTGGGCATCAGTTACGGTTGGACGCAACCGATCTTCCAAAACGTTTACGAAAGCACAACGGTGCTGAGCGCGATCGTTGTGATTGCCTTTGCGCACTCCATGCTCGGCATCATCGCGCGCGGCTATCTATCCTGGTATGACGAACGCTATCGCAGCACGCAACTCGCAGCACTCGCCGAGCAAAGCGAACTAGCCTTGATTCGCTCGCAAATCGAACCGCATTTTCTGTTCAATAGTCTCAACAATATCGACGTGCTGATCGGCAAAGCGCCGCAACAGGCCTCAGCCTATTTGCAAGGCATGAGCGAACTGCTTCGCTTCGCGCTCTACGACGCGCATGCTGATGCGATCCCGCTCGACAAAGAAATCGCTTACCTTCGCAAATATCTCGATATCGAGCGACTTCGTTCGCGCGAATCTCACCGCGTTTCGTTTGGTGTACAGGGAACACCGGGCGATTTGATGATTGCACCGATGATGTTGACGCCTTTCGTTGAAAACGCAATCAAGCACAGCGAAGGCATTCATGAAGAAGGCACGGTATGCATACGAATTGAAATTGTCAGCGGCGAAATCACGCTTCACTGCCGCAATCGCGTGACGTCGCGCCGCGAACCGTCGTCAGCCGGTGGGCTCGGATTGCGACTCGTTGAGCGTCGCTTACAACTGATTTATCCGGCGCGTCATCGCTTGGTTAGAGGTGAGGCGAATGGAGTTTATGAGGTCACGCTCACGCTGAAACTGGGATCGCATGCGTTGCATCATCGTTGAAGACGAACCGCTCGCGGAGGAGCGTCTGCGCGAATACATCGCGAAGGTGCCCGTGCTCACACTCGTTGGAGCGTTTCATTCTGCCGAGACCGCGCTCGCGTCAGCTTCCGGATTGCAGCCTCAACTCGCGTTCGTCGATATCAATCTCGGCGGCGCGTCCGGCATCGAATTGGTCGAATCCCGATTGTTGACTTGCTCGATTGTGTTCACAACCGCTTACGCCGAGCACGCAATTCGCGCCTTCGATTTGCGTGTGGCAGATTATTTATTAAAGCCGTTTTCATTTGCGCGCTTTATGCAAGCGGTTGAGCGAGCGCAGCCGCACACGACCGCCGTGCGCTCGCACGCTCACGGTGCCGTGCGAAGCGAATCCGTCTTTGTGAAAACCGAGCAGCGCTATGAGCGTATCGCCGTATCAGACATTCTGTTTATTGAAGCCGATCGCGACTATCGACGCATTCACACAGTGGATCGACGCATTATGACTCTTGTGTCATTTGCAGATTTCGAGTCGAGCGCCGCATCGTATGCGCTCTTGCGCGTACATCGCTCGTATATGGTGGCGATCGACAAGATCGATTCCATCGAGCGCGACATGATTCGAATTCGGGAACACCAGATTCCGGTGTCGGAAACTTATCGGGAGCGACTGCTTGAGGCGATTGGCGAGCGGTTGCCGAAGAGCGGCGCGACGAAGTGAGGTTCGCGGGTAAACAACATCACCCGCGTTTTCGTAAACGGAGGACTACGCCGATTTAGGTGCGGTAATCACAACGGGCTCAAGTACAACGCGGTCAACCGATTCGGTAGGCGTCGCAGTCGCGAACAGCGCGAGCACGGCACCAACGGTGACCACGGAGAAGAGCGATGCACACACAGCCGTCGCGGCCGATTCGGTGCGCGTGAGGATGTTGAAAGTGCGATTCATGGTGTTGTCCAGTTCTTTTCTAAAAGCATCGCGGTGTTGCGACGGGATGAACTGTAAACATCGCGCTTTCCCGCTGCTACAGCGCTGCGATGAATCGCGGGTGAGGTGCGTGAAATGCGGAAAACGGGCGTAATTTGGTGCCGCTCGTAGGGTGGGCAACTCGTTGCCCACGCGCTTCTACGATTGAATTTTCAGCGACACATCCCTAACGGGTACTGCGCGGGCAACACGTTGCCCACCCTATCGCCAAACATTAGCGTATTCCTCGAAATCTGCGCGCTGCGGTCGCACGACGCAGAACCGCTGACCAGTGGGCGCTTCCATGACCCACCACGTCTTGATCTTCGCAACACGCTTCGCGCCCAACTTTTCAAGACGACTTGCTTCGGCTTCGACGTCGTTGGTTTCGATATCGAGATGAACGCGGCTTTCGTGCTGCACTGCTTGAACGAGGATTTTCATTTCGTTGGGTGGACCTTCGAGCAAGCGATAGGGTTCGGTTGGGTCGGCATCCGACTCCGCAACGCGACCGATGGCCGACGCCCAGAAGTTCGCTGCAGCGTCGATGTCGTCTGTTTTGCAATCGATGATGATGTTGCTTAGGCGGCTTTTGTGCATGGTGGCTCCGAGGGTTATGACTTTTGACAATCGAAAAACGATTCGTTTGCCTATGTTTCGCGATCACAATTGCCGCGTTGGTTTGTTGGTTCGGATTAGTTTCAGATTTTCGTGGAGCTATCAAGCTTCCGATGGATGTATGAAACGAGCGCCAAGATATCCACGGCGTCATCCTCCGGCATGGCCCACAGTGTTTTCGGAGCATGAGCTGTTGGATTTCGAATAGCACCAAACAAACCAACAAGCATGCTTGCAAATCCTTTTTGTTCACTCAGTTCGGTTTCGCTCTTTAAAGCATTGATGGCAATCAATGGGGCTTTAGTGGAAAACACCTGATTGATCAACTCTGCGCCATCAGAGCCTAATCCTGATGATTGACGAATTCGTTCTGCTACGCCTTTCACAGCCTCCAAAACAGCGTGGAAATAATTTTCTTGCAACAACTCAGCCTCGCAATACTTCAGTACCTCTACGTGAGTTCGCCGTGACTCAAGCACCGAGCGCAGACGTCCAGCTCGTGCCCGGGCATCTTGCAGGGTGGTCGCAGGTGTGGCGTGTACGACTTGACCCGATTCATTTACCGCGTAACCGGCAAACGCGAGGGCAACATTTAAACCATCACGACGCCAGTTGAACTGGTCTGGCGTAGCCGTATATCGCGCAGGGTTCATTGCTTTATTGACGAATTGCACCAGATGATTTCCAACCTGATGCTTGTTTTGTGCATGTGCAAATGCGTTGTAAAGACGCTTCCATTTTGTATAGCCGACATCAGGATCAGAAACATTAATCTCCGCCAATATGCGTCCTATCTCGTCTCCTTTTAACCCGTTTGTAGTATCCCCTAAGACCTTGCATACCGCTTCTAGCTGCGCAGGTTCAAAGCAAAGTAGATTAGCCATACTCCGCGATCCTAGTAAGAGACACTGTGGTCGGCAAACGTAGGAGTTGCGTGAAAGATAAGAAATCACGCATGACTCGCCTCATGCAACACCTCTGTCGCCCACTGATTTAAGCTCTTGCCCGCCGCTTGCGCTGCGACGAGCGCTGCGCCGTGAACTTCGGGCGGCACGCGCAGCATGAGTTTGCCGGACGCGGGTTTTTCGGGCGTGATGCCTTGCTCTTTGCAATCTTTCAAGAACCCTTCGATGGCGTTTTTGAATTCGCTGCACAGTTCCTTCACCGTTTCACCGTGAAAACTGATCATCGTGCGTAAGCCAAGCACGCGACCGACGAAGATGTTGTCGCGATCGTCGAAATCGATTCTTGCTACGTGCCCCTTGAGTGTCATTGAGTTCATGGCGATTCGATTTTTTCGCGAAGTGTTGTTGATGCTAGCGTGCCCGCTAACAGCTATAAAAGTGTAAATCGATCCAATACACACTCGACAAAAAGACTGTCATTCCCACGTGGGCGGGAATCCATACGTTGTATGCAACGCCACTCAAAAAGCAGGATCACACTTCAAGCAAGGAGTGGATTCCCGCCTTCGCGGGAATGACAGGTTATTGGATAGCGGTAATCGCTAAATAACTGTATATTTATACATATTTAGTAATTTGCTGATAGTGCCCCCTCTTCATGCTCACCGTCACGAAATCCTCGCCTTCGCAGGTGGCGGAGCGCTTGCAGCATCCGGCGATTTTTCGCGTGGGGGATGTGCCGCGCTCGCTCGATGGCGTGGTGGCGAGTGGGTTTGCGGCGCTCGATCGTGAGTTAAACGGCGGCTGGCCGACGGCGCGATTGATCGAGGTGCTTTGCGATCGCGTGGGGCTGGGCGAGTTGTCGCTTTTGATCCCGACGATGCCCAAGCTGATGGCGTCTAGTGCGGTGATTAGGGGGGCTTCAACTAACGCAGCGAATAGCCTTTCGCAGCGTCGCGCGGTCTCGCCAAAGTCTCCCGTGAATCCCCAGAGCAGCGCTCAGCGTTCGCTCTGGATTTTGCCGCGCGTGGCACACTCTGCGCACGCGGCTTGCGTACCTTGCGTTCCCTACGCGCCCGCGCTCGAAGCGCGCGGCATCGATTTACGTCGCTTCGCGATCGCGCAAACCTCGTCGAATCAGGAAACGCTTTGGGCGATGGAGCAAGCGTTGCTTTCGAACGCCGTAAAGAGTGTATTTGCTTGGATTACCTCTCATTCGAAATCCGGCTCGCCATCGACCACACAAAAAGAACCGCACGATTTCACTTTGCGTCGCATTTCGCTCGCGGCACGCAAGAGCGAGAGTTTGTGTTTTTTGATGCGTCCACTTTCTGCCGCGCGACGTGCGAGCCCGTGCGAATTGCGCATTGCGATTACACCCGCGTCGCGCAACGAAATCGAGATCACGATTTTGAAGCGTCGCGGGTTGCTGCGTGAGGCGAGCTTTCGCATTGATCCGCGCGAGCTTGCTTGCCTTGCGCCGCACCGTGCGCCGCTTACTTTATCGAACGCTGCATTGATAACGCGCAATCCCGCCGTCGAAGCATCGAACCTTGCTTCGCTCTTGAACACAACAAAAGGCGCAGGCTTCGACACGCCGCCGAAGATTCGCGAGCGTTCACTCCTCGGAGAACGATAGCGAATCAGCGACGTTCTCTATCGCCTAATATGTTTTGGCTTTACGCTTATTTTCCTTATTTATCGATAGAAGCAATAAATCGCTCTATTACATTTAATAACTGGGCGAATAATAGTAATTTTGGTAAATTTCCTGAGAACGATGCCTTCAAGTTAATCGATACCGTTCCGCTCGTCGTGAGCGACGGCCCCGAGCAGCGCCCGATCGTCTACGCGACCAACCGTACAGCACACGAGGGCGGCATTCGCATCGGCATGACGCTCGCAAGCGCGAAGGTGCTACATCACGATTTGATCGCCTTGCCGCGCGACCGCACACGCGAGTTGCGCACGCTGAAACGTATCGCGAATTTTTTATTGCAATTCACACCTTCGGTTGCGATTGAAGAAGACATTGACCGCGCAAGCATTGCGCTGGAGATTTCGGGATCGCTTACGCTCTTCGGTGGTTTTGATGCATTGCTTACGCAGGCACGCGAGGGTATGCGTGCGATGCGTTTTGTAGTGCGCTATGGCGCAGCGCCAAATCCGATGGCGGCGAGTTTGCTTGCACGCGCTGCGAAACGTGGCGACGATATTCGCGTTTGCGCTTCGGAAGGAACCATGCAAGAAACGCTCGCGTCGATCTCGGTGAAACATTTCGCATGGTCGAACGAAACGTTTCGAGCACTCGACACCTTAGGTCTCGCGTCGATTGGCGATGTGTTGCGGCAGCCGTATGCCGGTTTGCAAAAACGATTCGGCAATGCGTTCGTTCTCGATCTTGATCGTGCACTTGGCCGTGCAAGCGATGTACGGCGGTTTTACGAACCGCCAGAAACATTCGCGAGTGCAATCGATTTCTGCTTCGAGGTTAAAGACAGCGACCGTTTGCTGATGCCGATTGGTGAGCTGCTCGTCGAACTTGAAGGTTTCCTGCGTGCTCGCGGCGCGGGTGTAAATCGTATCGCACTCGAATTGAAGCAAGGTCACTCACGGTCGCAACATTTCGAATTTCACTCGCGTGCGCCCGTGCGCGAGGCAGCGCATTGGCAACGTCTCGTACGCGATCGCATCGAGACGTACGAACTCGAAGATCCGGTGATCGAAATCGCACTGCGCGCAGATCACATCGTGCCTTTGATCGAAGAGAACGCAAGTTTGCTGCCGCAAGAGAAAGGCACGCGCAGCGACTGGTTCACTTTGCTTGATCGACTCGCTTCGCGATTGGGCGAAAAAAGCGTTTACCGCATCGAATCAATCGACGATCATCGACCCGAGCTTGCCTGGCGCAGCGAAAGCAGCGAGGCGAGTCGTGCGCAAACGTTTCGCCTTTCGAAAGCGCGACCGACGTGGCTCCTGCGCGAACCGAAATCATTGATTGAGGCAGAAGGTCGCCCGCAATTCAACGGCGCACTCACGCTACTCGCTGGTCCCGAGCGTATCGATACGGGCTGGTGGGACAACAAACCCGTTGCCCGCGATTATTTCGTTGCAACCAATCCGCAACACGAAATCTGCTGGGTGTTTCGCGATTATCGACAGGGCAAGCGATGGTATTTGCATGGATTTTTTTCGTAGTCTACTTGTGGGCGCTGACCTGGGCACGCTCCAGTTTTGTGGCTGCACCTGGTCGCGCTTTTCACAATTCATTGCAAACCACGAAGCGCGTCCAGATCCGCGCCTACATTTTTGATGTGAGCTGATTCGCAATGAAACCCAGCTACGCTGCCCTCCACTGTCTCTCTAACTTCTCGTTCCTGCGCGCTGCATCGCATCCCGAAGAGTTGGTGCAGCGTGCAGCGCAATTGGGTTACAACGCAATCGCGATCGTCGATGAGTGTTCTGTCGCAGGCGTCGTACGCGCGCATGTAGCCGCCAAAGAAGCTGGTATTCATTTGTTGATCGGCGCGGAGTTCGCGCTAGCCGACACTCCATCGCTCGAACGCATCGTGCTTTATGCGACAGATCGCGAAAGCTACGGCGATCTATGCGAGCTCATCACGCTCGCGCGTTCACGTACGGAGAAAGGTACGTACCGACTCGATCTTAAGGATTTGATCGAGCGGAAACCGCGAACGCTCTATGTCGCACTCGTCGCGCAGAATGCTTATCGCGAAGACGTCTTGAGTACTTTGGAGGAACTCAGAAGATCGTTTCCCGAATCCTGCTGGCTCGGTCTTTCTTTGCGCTACGAAGAGGATGATGAGGCAACACTACGGGCGATGCAATCGCTCGCTGACGCTACAAAGCTGCGATTAGTTGCAATAGAGCGCGTCGTAATGCATGTGCGCGAACGGAAAATGTTGCTTGATATTCTGGCAGCCACGCGCGAACACGAACGCGTAGATTCCCTCGGAAGTAGAGCACTTTCTAACAGCGAGGGATTTCTCAAACACATTGTGCAAATCGAACAGCGCTATCCACTCGAAGCATTGTTCGAGACGGTAAATATTGCTGAGCGTTGCACTTTTTCGCTCGACGAATTGCAGTACGAATATCCACGCGAAGTCGTCCCCGAGGGCGAGACGCCAACTTCATATTTACGTGCTTTAACGTATCGCGGTCTAAATATTCGCTATGGAGGACATGCGCCTCAAAAAGTAATCGATATGATCGAACATGAGTTGCGAATCATTGGCGATCTTCGTTACGAAGCGTTCTTTTTGACGATTTACGACATTGTTGTGTTTGCTCGCTCGCAGGGTATTTTGTGCCAGGGTCGCGGCTCGGCGGCGAATTCGGCCGTGTGTTATTGCTTGGGCATTACCGAGGTCAACCCCGCGCAAATGCAGGTGCTCTTCGAGCGATTCATTTCGCGCGAACGCAAAGAACCGCCCGATATCGATGTCGACTTCGAGCACGAACGTCGTGAAGAAGTAATGCAATATCTATATCGAAAGTACGGTCGCGATAGAACTGCGCTAACTGCAGCGCTTGCGACCTATCGCTCGAAGGGCGCGATTCGCGACGTCGCGAAGGCGCTTGGGTTTTCGCTCGATCAACTTGACGCGCTTTCGAAAACGATCGTTTGGTGGGATGGCAAACAGATCGCGCCTGAACGACTCATCGAAGCGGGCTTCGATCCCGAAGCACCGATGATGCAACGCTTGATGGAGTTAACGCATCAACTGCGCGGTTTTCCACGCCATCTCTCGCAACATTCGGGCGGTTTCGTGATCGCGCGCGACAAGCTCACACGGCTTGTTCCCGTTGAAAACGCTGCAATGCCTGAGCGCACGGTGATTCAGTGGGATAAGGACGATCTCGACGAATTGAAACTCATCAAAGTCGATGTTCTGGCGCTGGGTATGCTCACTGCGCTACGGAAAACAATCGAAGAATTGAACCAGTTTTATGGCGGCACATTCGCATTCAGCCAAATCCCGCAAGAAGATGCGGAAACCTACGCGATGATTCAGCGCGCCGACACGATTGGCGTTTTTCAAATCGAATCGCGCGCGCAAATGTCGATGCTGCCTCGATTGAAGCCAAAGTGTTTCTACGATCTGGTAATCGAAGTGGCGATCGTGCGACCCGGGCCGATTCAAGGCGGTATGGTGCATCCGTATTTGAAACGGCGTGATGGAATTGAGCCTGTGATCTACCCCAGCAAAGAAGTGGAGCAAGTGCTAGTGCGCACGTTGGGTGTT
>JAAFJI010000083.1 GCA_013298045.1 Betaproteobacteria bacterium | reverse complement strand
CGTTCGCGGTAACGATATGCCCCTGTGCAGTGACGATTGCCTCGCCCGCAGCTAGGCTCGCGCGACGATGCAGCGCCTCGTCCAGGCTTGCAGCAACCCGCACTCCGTGGAGCCAGTTCGCACACGCGCTCATCACATGCGCCTCGGTGCTTGAAATCTTGGCCAGAAGCGCGTCGGGCGCACCGCCGGACTGCACGACATCGACTGCGCCACCCGACTGGACCAGAGTGAGTCGCGCGGGCGGCACACCCCAGGTCGCGGCACCCTGCAAATCCTTGGTAAACGCAGCGTTCAAGCGATCGCGAAGCACCGCCTCGACCGCATTTTCCCAACCGGCTTCGACTTTCAGATGCGACCAGAAGCGCGCATTCGACACGCCCTTTGCCTCAATCCATGCGTTTAACTTGCCCTCGCCGCCGCGATCGAACTTGGCCTGTTCGTCGGCGATGAAGCGTTGACGGTTAGTGAGCTCGGCCAAGGCGCGTGCCGCAGCCTCCATTCCTTCGCGAAGCCGTTCGCGATCGCCTTCCGTGTTTTCGGCAACAGCTTCTGCCTCATTCGCCGCGTC
Organism: Betaproteobacteria bacterium; assembly: GCA_013298045.1. Classification (GTDB taxonomy): domain Bacteria; phylum Pseudomonadota; class Gammaproteobacteria; order Burkholderiales; family Casimicrobiaceae; genus Casimicrobium. The sequence continues at coordinate 14,569 of JAAFJI010000083.1, read as the reverse complement.
TTCGGAGGCCTGTAGCTCGGCCTGCTCGTTCTCAAGTTCTTCTGTAATTCCGTCGAAATCAAGCTGACCTGGGGCATTAATCGATGTTTTTTCTTGCGTGAGTCGCTGAATTCTTAAATCGAGCTGTGCAATTGCCTTTTCGGCCGCCGTTTTCTTGAGTCCGACGATTTGCGCCTCGCCGTCTAGCGCGGCAATCCGCTGCTGACTGTCGGCAAGCGCAGTCGCCGCCGCTCGAAGCGCGGTCTCCGCGAGCGGAAGCGCGGTCGCCGCTGCCTCGACGAGGTCATGCTGCGACTCAAGCTTCGCCGCAGATTCGGCGGCGGCTTCCTGTGCGCTGCCAACGGCTTCGGTCAGGCGCGCACCCTCGCCGTCACACCACAGAAGTTTTGCCTCGCGCGCCTCAAGCTCGCTCGCCACGCGCTGCGCACGATCGCGCTCGTAGTGGAGCTGCTGCTCAATGCGGCCGACCTCGGAATTGATCTCGTAGAACGCGCCCTGCGCTTTGTGCTGCGCCTCGTTCTTGGTGAAGACGTCCTGTCGCAGTCCCTCGATTTGCGTGGCAAGGCTTTGCAGCTCGGTTTCTTTGCCGATAAACGCTGTTTCGTTCTCGGCCAATACTTTCGCCGAATTTTCGCGCTGCCGCTCGGCGTCGGCACGACGCAGCGCGTAGAGCACGACCTGACTTTCGTTTTTCTCTTTCGCCAGCTCGCGGTAGCGCGCAGCGATCTTTGCCTGCCCGTCGAGCCGATCGACCTGTGCCGTCAACTCGGTTTGAATGTCGTTGACCCGCGCCAGGTTTTCTTTCGTGTCGGAGAGCCGGGATTCGGTTTCCTTGCGGCGCTCTTTGTAGCGAGAGACACCCGCCGCTTCTTCAAGAAAGACTCGCAGCTCTTCAGGCTTCGCTTCGATGATGCGCGAGATCATGCCCTGTTCGATGACCGCATAGGCACGGGGTCCGAGACCGGTGCCCAAGAACACGTCGAGAATGTCACGACGACGCACCGGCTGATTGTTGATGTAGTAGCTTGAACCCACATCGCGTTGCAGCACGCGCTTGACCGAAAGCTCCGCGTACTGGCTCCACTGCCCGGCGGCGCGGCCTGAGGAATTGTCGAAAATGAGTTCAACGCTTGCCCGCGCGACCGGTTTTCGATCGCCCGCACCGTTAAAAATCACATCGTCCATCGATTCCCCGCGCAGCGCCGAGGCTTTGGATTCGCCGAGCACCCACCGCACCGCATCGATCACGTTGGATTTGCCGCAGCCGTTGGGCCCGACGATACCAACCAACTGCCCGGGCAGCGAAATGGTGGTCGGGTCCACAAACGATTTGAAACCCGCTAACTTGAGAGACGTAAGACGCATGCAGCTCGATTTTTTTTTTGAGGTTGCAAACCGTGTCGGGACGATTTGCGTTCGCAGTGTCGCGGTTGTACCGGTTTGGAGCTCCGGGAAAACGACGCAAAAGTACAATCGAACGATTATAGATTTCACTCTGACCGAGCCGATCGACCTCCCCAAGCTGTCGCCCAGCGGAGACGACGCGCTCCTGCCCGACGATGACCAAGAAAAAGACCACCTCCGCGCTGACCGAACCCGCGCCAACCGAGCGCCGCGCCGAGCGCCGCACCGAACCGCTGGCAAGCGCCGCTGCACTCGACACGTTCGACAACGCGCACCCCGACCGCGATTACCTGATTCACATTCAGATTCCTGAGTTCACCTGCCATTGTCCGCTCACCGGACAGCCGGATTTTGCGCACATCACGATCGACTACATCCCCGACAAGCGCTGTATCGAGTTGAAAGCGCTCAAACTCTACATGTGGAGTTTCCGCGACATCGGCGCGTTCCACGAGAAGGTGACCAACGACATTTGCGATGTGCTGGCCGGAAAAATCAAGCCGCGCTACATGCGCGTCACCGGTCGCTGGAATGTGCGCGGGGGGATTTATACCAACGTCGTGGCTGAGCATCGCGCGAAGGGCTGGAAGCCGCAGCCGAAAGTGGATTTAACGGCGTTTGGATTGGCCAATCCGGCGGCGGTTTAGTTTGCGCTCAAGCACGTCAATCCCCTCGCCTTCAGGCGGAGCAGCGACAAACTGTCGCGTTCCACTCAGGGTTGGGGATGGTTATCCGTTGCAAAAAAGTATCCGTAAATGAAACTACTACCAGTCATCCTCTGCGGCGGCGCAGGCACCCGCCTTTGGCCGCTATCGCGCGAGCTCTCGCCGAAGCCATTTGTTCACTTGCCTGATGGCAGCACGCTGTTTGCGAAAACGCTCGCGCGCTGTGCGGCACTGCCGGAGGCGCTCGCCCCGGTGGTGGTGACCCACAAAGACCACGCGCACCTCGCCCGCCACGCGGCGAAGGAAGCCGGGTTTGACATACCGCAGATGTTGATCGAGCCGATCGCCCGCAATACGGCTGCCGCCGTCGCATTCGCCGCCGTTCACGCCGAGCGCAGCGCATCGGTCGGCGAGCCGGTCGCGCTCTTTATCCTGACCTCGGACCACCTGATCGAACCGATCTCCGCGTTTGTGGACGCGGCAGAAATCGCACGCAAAACCGCGATGCTTGGCAAACTCGTGACGTTTGGCATCAAGCCCACACACCCGGAAGTCGGCTACGGTTACGTTGAAACGGGAACCGAACTCTCGACTGGCGCGCTTGAGGTGAAGCGATTCGTCGAAAAGCCAAAGCTCGACGTCGCAAAGCAGTACGTCGAGAGCGGCCGGTTCTACTGGAATTCCGGCATGTTTGTGCTGCCGCTCGTCCTGCTCGTCGCCGAACTGAAAAAACACTGTCCGGACATCTACGATGCATGCCTTCGTGCATATTCGCCCAATGAAATAGGGCGTGCAGACATTACTGCCAACTTCTCGGAGTATGAGAAATCACCGTCAATCTCTTTCGACTATGCGGCAATGGAGAAAAGTGCCAACGTCGCACTGGTTCCGGCGTCGTTTTCGTGGAGCGACATCGGCTCCTGGAACGCGTTTGCCGACATGCTTCCGGCAGATGCAAACGGAATGCGCCGCCATCTTGGTGTAAGCGGTCGGCACGTCGCGCACGACAGCGAACGAACCTACGTCCACAGCGGCCGCCGCCTGATCGCAACGCTCGGTGTTCGAGACCTCACCATTGTTGACACCGACGACGCGATATTGGTTGCAGCCAACGATCGCGCGCAAGACGTAAAGCACATCGTTGAAGCGTTAAAAAAAGACGGCAGCGAACTCGCGAAGCTCCCAGCGGTTGTGCGTCGCCCCTGGGGCACCTACGAAGTGTTGAACGACGAGCCGGGCGTCAAAGTGAAGCGCATCGTCGTTCATCCAGGTGCATCAATTTCGTTGCAACTACATCGTCACCGAGCGGAGCACTGGACCGTCGTCGCGGGCAGCGGCGAAATCGAAATCGACGACGCGAAAATCGCCTGCAAACGCGACACCACCGTCTTCATTCCGGTCGGTGCCAAACACCGCGTCAAGAACACCGGAACCGAGGACATCGTGTTCATCGAAGTGCAAACCGGCGACAAACTCATCGAAGAAGACATCCAGCGTTTCGAGGATCAGTACGGTCGGGCGTAGTCGAACACGCGGCTAAATCACGCCGCGCGTTCGGCTGAAGAAGCACGTGGCAGCGCGTTTCGCGACGCTTAGCGAACGCAGAACCGCTAGTCGTATCCGCTTGACTCAGTCAGCGCGCCGGAGCGCAAAACACCGCACCCTCCGATACGAAACCCAGATTCACCAGAAACGGTACAAGCGCTTCGTCCTGCGTATAGCGATGCTCCACCTCTCTCGGATTGAAGAGACGATAGACGCGGCTCGCGCCGATTGGGCATACGCCGTTTTTTAGCGCAAGCACCCATGCCTTGATGTTTTGACACCCGCTCTCGACCGGCTGCCCCCAGGCTGCACGCAACGCAACGCATTCGGTAGGTGACGTCGTCCAAAAGGTGCCGACAAAAGGTTGCGGATACTGGAGGCGAAATATGGTCGTAAGCGGCGCCGATGGCACGCCGTGACGCTCATCGTCATACCAGATCGCTTTGAACGCGTAGCCTCTCTCGGATCCGACATCGACTTCGAGCGTCCGATACCGTGGAACCGAAATATCGTCGCCCAGTCCCGGCTGCCACCAACACTCCCCGTCGTTAAGCCCGAACCCGTTGACGTCTCCGCAGGTAAGGAACGGGCGCAGTCCTTCGCTCGGAAGGGGATCGACTGTCACTTCGATGTTTCCTGTCTCTATCGCAATTGTCGAAGGGCGCAACCCGAAACCGACGAATGCAACTGCTTTGGTATCGGTCACGTGAAAACGCAATTGATGTTTACCGCTTGGAAGCCCAGGAATGCTCACGATTTGTGACAATTCACAAGCGACAGGCGAGGCGTTTCCGTTCAACTGCGACAAGTAGATCGTCAACACACTGCTGGTTTCGCCCGCGACTCGTACAGCATTCGCAGCAGCATAACGAGGGGACTGCGGTTGGACGCAATACGGCTTGCGAAACGTGAGTCTAACGTCGAAAGGTTTGTACGTTCGCAATTCGGGCGTGAGCACTTCGACCGCTTGCATCGCCGGAACGATGCTCTGCGCGCTAGCCATGCTGACTGCGTTGGCAAACAGCCCCAACACAAACAATAGCTCACGTAGGAGTTTCTTTACTTTCATGGCGTTGTCCATTGTGCAACATTTGAAAAAACGAGCGACCAACTGCCAACATTCGCGCTCATGGCTACAACCCCCATCGAGATTCCGGCATAGCCACCCGGAAAGTTGGGATGGTAGCTATCAACGAGCGCAGCGGGTTGCCAAGTCGTCGTTCCGACCGGGCGCATCCAATACTTCGTTAGTTGAGAGCGGGTTGCCGACACGTTGTACGTGTAAGACATTGTGTCGGAAAGGAATTTGCATGTGTGCCACGGCGATTCACTTGCCGCAAAACCGTTGTTTCCCGGCCCGCCCGGCATGCAAGTGGTGCTCGTTGTCACCCCAGACGCAACTCGCGCTTCGGCCTTGTAGTGAGGAGACTGACACGCACAATTCGGAGTGCTGCAACTGCTGTACGGGTTCGGTTTGACCCAAGTCTCGGTCATCGCCGCGTATACGGGATTTCCACCATTTTGAGATTTGCAGTAAAGACCATCCCAGCCGAATATCATCCCTTTGCCGAAATAGTCACTCGTGAAGTTGCTTGGACTCGATGCCAGCAAAAAAACGGCGAAGTGATGACCGCCACCGGCTTGCGAGGCGCTCCGAAAGTTGTTCTGTTGCACGTCGAACTGTACTGAGTGAGCATTTTGCCCCGTGGGCAGCGGCGCTGGAACCCAAACGTTTCCGATTACCATCGTTCCGCCCCAGCCAAAAACACTGAAGCTCGCCGGAAGCGACGCTGAGGGCGCGACCTTCGAATCATCGCGAGCACGCTTTGTAGAGTCCTCAATGGCGACAGGCTTGGGCATCGTCGCGAGCGAAATGCGTTCAGCGCAAAGCTCGCGCAGCTCAGCTTCGCTCATCGCGACGTACCCGCCCTGGAGCGTACCTTCTTGATCTCGCCGAAGCTCAAACCGTTCGATTAACCCGTTCGGATCACGGGTGAGGTATACCGGTGCATCGTCATTGCGTCCGCTACACAACAGCGAGACACCGGTCGGAAACGGAACCGGGTTGGCTGCCCCCCCCGCCGCGTTCTCAGCCGGTAGCGGCTGAGTTCCATTGGATGATGCGGCATCGGATCCATGCGCGGAAATCAGCGCAAAGAAGACGGTGCAGATTAGACGCTGTGGGCATCTCATAAAAACACTCCTGCTTGAGATAGAACGCCCCCGTCGTCGAACATTACGCTCTGGGACAAGCGCTGTCAACCTCTCCACCCGCCGACCTGGCGACGATTCAGCGCGTCGGCGAGTCGCCGCGACGCTTCAGCGCGTAGGCGAGTGACCACACCGACGAGGCATACATCCGCGAGCGGTTGTAGCGGGTGATCACATAGAAATTCTCGAAGGTAATCCAGTATTCGTTCGTGCCGTCGGCACGGTCGAGCGAGATGAGGCCGGCGAGCGCGTCGTCCGGCGGTAAAACGACGTCGGCGTCTTGCCGCACGATCTGGATCCCTTGCGACTTCCACCAGGCAAATGGCTTTCGTTCGGTCAGCCCGCCGTCGAAACTCTTGACGATTTCGTCGTTCGGGATCGCGATTGGCAGCATCACCGGACCGCCCCGCTGCCAGCCATGTCCCGCTAGAAACGAAGCGACCGAACCGACGATGTCTTCGCGCGATTCCCACAGATCGACCTTGCCGCTGCCGTCGAAATCGACCGCCCATTTTCGGTAGCTACTCGGCATGAACTGCGGCCAGCCCATCGCACCTGCAAACGAGCCGCGAATGTCGAGCGGATTGCGGCCAAGCTCTTTCGTGAGAATCAAAAATTCGCGAAGCTCATTGCGAAAAAATTCGGCGCGCCGCGGATAGTCGAATCCAAGCGTGGCGAGCGCGTCGATCACGCGGATGTTGCCGGTGATACGGCCGTAGATCGTCTCGACACCGATGATCGCGGCGATGACTTGACCCGGCACGCCGTAGGCAACCTCGGCGCGGGCGAGTGCGGCGCGATTGGCGGCAGAAAACTCGGTGGCACGAAGAAACCGATCGCCGCCGATGTGGCGAGGCCAATAGACATGCCAAGGCGTAGGCGCGCGAAGCGGCGCATCCATGAGCGCGATGACGCGGTCGAGTCGTTTCACTTCGGAAAAAATGGCATCGATTTCCTGCGACTCATAGAGCTTCGCGGCCACCAGTTCGTCTCGCAGCGCGAGCAGTTCCGGGCGTCCGGTAAAGTCTTGCGCGGCGCACCGAAACGATAAAAGCAAACAAGCACACGTAAAGAGTTTGATCCACTGCATGCACGAGATAATAACGAGATGATCTATTCGCTTGCACGCCCCCTTTTGTTCTGCGCCGATCCGGAGACTGCGCATCATCTTGCGTTCACCGCACTCGACGCACAGGCGAAGTTCGGATTGGCGCGCGCGTGGGCGGGCGTCGTCCCGAAAAAACCGGTGACCGTGATGGGCATCGAGTTCCCGAATCCGATTGGGCTTGCCGCCGGACTCGACAAAAACGCTGAGCACATGGACGGGCTCGCGCAGTTGGGCTTCGGCTTTATCGAGGTCGGCACGCTCACGCCGAAGCCGCAACCGGGCAACCCGCAGCCGCGTATGTTTCGCCTGGTTGAACACGAAGCGCTTATCAATCGGCTGGGTTTCAACAACAAGGGCGTGGACGACGCCTTGCCGCGGCTTCGCGCGCGCAAGATCAAGATTCCCGTCGGCGTCAACATCGGCAAAAACGCAGCAACACCGATTGAAAACGCGACCGATGACTATCTCAAGGCGCTCGCAGCCGTTTTTGACGTCGCCGACTACGTCACCGTGAATATTTCTTCGCCTAATACAAAAAATCTCCGTGATCTTCAGGCAATAAGCGCAGTTTCGAAATTAGTCGAGAATGTTGTTTTTGAACGTGATAGGCTTATTTCATTGGGCATTAAAAAGCATTGCCCAATAGCGGTAAAGATCGCCCCCGATATTGCCGACGACGACATTGCCGACACGGTCAAAGCGATCTGCGAACGTGGCGCGGACGCGATCATTGCAAGCAACACGACGCTCTCGCGCGTCGGCGTCGAAGCGCATGAACACGCCCAACAGGCGGGCGGACTCTCCGGTCGCCCGCTCACCGCTCGCGCCGATCGGGTACTCGAGCGGGTCGTGCGCGCGGCGAAGAAAACGCCGGTGATTGGCGTGGGCGGGGTGATGAGTGTCGCCGACGCGCAGCGAAAGCTCGACATCGGTGCAGCGCTGGTTCAGATTTACACAGGCATGCTCTACCGCGGTCCGGCCTTTGTCGGCGAGCTGGTGCGCGGCGTGAAGCTCGCCGCGCGGTAGCGGTTGACGACAGCGATTCGCATCTGGGTAGTGTTTAACGATCCTGGTTGTCAATCGGCGTTTACGTTGGCTCATTTGCAGGTTCGCCGATCACCGCGCGAACGGCTTGAATCGCACAAAGTAGAGACGCTGTCGCAGTTCCGACACGTTTTTCGTCTATTGCGCAGAGCGCCCTGGTTGATTGCAACGATATTTGAATCCGATGCAGCGCCGAAAATTGACCATGAGCGACCCGATTCAAGGAATCCAATGCATCGAGAGCAGTACCCGTGCTAGAGAATTGCGCGCCCGAGCCACCTCTCGCCACACAAACATCACCACAAAAATCCGCAACCGACAGCGAGGAGCTGTTCATTGCCCTCTACGACGAGCTGCGCAGGCTATCGCAGGCTCAACTGCGCAGACACGGTTTCGGCGTTACCCTGAATGCGACCACCTTGGTTCACGAGGCTTATCTTGCGCTGCAGGGGCGCGAAAGCATGGCCTTTACCGAGCGCCGACGTTTCATGGCCTATGCGGCGCGTGCGATGCGTGGACTCATCATTGACCACGCGCGAAATCGCGGTGCGCAAAAGCGCGGCGGCGACGTTCATATCACTGCGCTCGACACCAATATCGCAGAAAACGTGAGCGATAGCAACGAACTCGACGCGATCAACGAGGCTGTCGAACAGCTCGCATTGATTGAGCCGGAGCTGGCGGAAATCGTCGATCTCAAGTTTTTCTGTGGCTTCTCTTTCCTCGAGATTGCCGCCATGCGGGAAGTGTCGGAGCGCACCGTTCAGCGACAGTGGGAAAAAGCCCGAATCTTCCTATTCCAAGTCATGCGCACGTAGTGAACGCCGATCACGAAGTCGCCACCGGCAGCGCGGGTTTTGCGAAAGTTGTCGTGTTCGCGCATCAGTTTTCGATTACCGCATTGATGCAACGCGTCCGATTCCGTCGCACACACGAGCGATTGGGCCGGACGTTCCACAAGCCCTCGTCTGCCGCATCGATCGCGCATGCATCGTAGCGAAGGGTGCGAAATGAAGGGGCTCTCTCATTGAAGCCGACCGTCGCCGACCGCTGGAAGGTGCTAAGCCCGGAGCTTGATCGCTTACTCGATCTTGACCCCGGCGCGCGCGAGGCTTATTTGACTCAATTGGCTGGCACCGATGTTTCGATTGCCAACGAACTGCGTTCGCTTCTTGCCGCGCAAGCGAGCGCCGAGCGTACCGAGTTTCTCGAAGCGAGCGCGCAGCATCCGTCGCGACGACTCGATGGATCGACGTTAGTCGGCACCCGGATTGGTGCATACACGATTGTCTCGATCATCGGCTACGGCGGCATGGGCAGTGTGTGGCTGGCCGAGCGCGACGATGGACTGTTTGAGGGGCGCGCCGCAGTCAAGCTACTCAACCTCGCGCTGCTCGGTCGAGCCGCAGCCGAGCGCTTCCGCCGCGAAGGCTCGATCCTCGCGAAACTGTCGCACCCGGCAATCGCGCGGCTGCTAGATGCCGGACTCTCGAGCACCGCTCAGCCGTACCTGATTCTCGAATACGTCGACGGTGTCTGCATCGACGCCTACTGTCGAGACGAGCGGCTCGGCGCACGCGAAATCGTTGAGCTTTTTTCGCAGGTGCTAACGGCAGTGGCTCATGCCCACGCGCAACTGGTTGTCCATCGCGACATCAAGCCCGGCAATGTCATGGTCGCCGGCAACGACGGTAGCGCGCAAGTCAAATTGCTGGATTTCGGTATCGCCGGTTTTGTATCTGAAGATTCTCAGAGCCAGGCAAGTCAACTGCACGCCGGCGATGATCGCGCCGCACCTTCGGCGGGCGCGGCGCAGAACGAACTGACCCAACTGGCCGGTCACGCCTTGACCGTGAATTACGCGAGCCCAGAGCAAGTGCGCCGCGAACGCGTGAGTACCGCCTCCGATATCTATTCGCTCGGCGTGTTGCTCTACACCTTGCTGTCGGGTCGATCGGCGTACCGCAGTGAACGGCAAACCCCGGCGGCGCTTGAAGAGGCGATTTTGAATGCCGAGGTGATGCCGCTTAACCACCCGCGCAATACAACGACGTTTCGCATTGAGCGCGATCTCGAAGCCATCGTGTCGAAGGCGATGGCGCTTCGACCGGAAGATCGCTATGGCAGCGTCAGCAGTTTCAAAGACGATATCGAGCGCTACCTTTTGGGTCAACCCGTGCGCGCGCGGGGGCGTGCTCGCGGCTACCTAGCAAAAGCGTTTGTGAAGCGCTATTGGCTTGCCATCTCAGGCATCGTTGCGTGTTTCGCTGCAATTTCGACAGCCGCGTTCCTGATCTGGAAGGAAAGCGAAACGCTCAAGCTCACCAAAGCGTTTTTGATCGAGACGCTCACGCCAACAAGCTATTACAGCGATGGCGGCGGTCTGCTCTCACAACGCGAATTGCTGCTGCGCGCTGCGAACCAGTTGGACACACGATTCAAAGATCAACCGAAGGCGGCCGCCGAGCTCTACCAAACCATTGGCGAGAGCTTGTTCAATATGGGTGAACATCAGCTCTCGTATGAGGTTCGCAGCCGCGCGCAGCCCTTGATCGATACGACCTACGGCGCTCGGTCGATCCAGGCAATTCGTAACGCGTCGCGCGTGACCTACATGCATCTGACCATGTACCGCTACGGTGAATTCAGAACCGCACTCGCAGCGCTGCGCGCACGTTGTGGCGTGTCGGATACCGATACGCCAAATCCAAAATGCCTAGGACCGGAGTGGATGAACTCGATGTACTCGGTTTCGGTCGGGAAATCGCGCGAGGCACTTGCGCGTTGGCTGGAGATGGATCCACGCATCACGCCGCTCATTGACGCGTCGAACATCTGGCACACATTGGTCGGCTATTGGGGCGCAACCGCCGCCTCGTCGGCGGGCGATATGGTGCGCAGCAAACAACTCTGGCAGCGACTGTTGTCCCTAGAGGACATTCAGAACGAACCAAAGGGCAATCATCAATATGCGCTCGCCATCGCGCGCGGATTGAATGAAGCAGGTTTCCAGCAGGAAGCGGCAACGCTCGCCCGCGCCGCGTTCGATCAAGGAACGCGCTACATGGGCGAGGCATTCGACCAGCGCCTCTTCTATCTGCCCGGCGTGGTCGCAATCGAAATCGGCGCTGCGCGCACCGAGCAGGCCGAACAACACCTCCTGCGCGCCCTGGTTCGTGCGCAGACCGCGGCAGTCGGCGCACCCGACATCCAACGGCTTCCGACCCAAGAATCGGCCGCGCCGCGCGCGACGCTCGGCCTTTTGTATGCCACGAGCGCACGGCATGAGCTCGCACGCCAGCGACTCGGCGAAGCGTTGGCACTCCAAGAGTCTCGCTCAAGTGGCTACGACGAGTGGGCAATGCGTCTGCGCATTCATCTGGCTGCCGTGAGCGCGATGGCCGGAGATCGACGCGCAGTGATCGATCAGCTCGACATACTCGAGCGGGAAGCGCAGCTGTTTCGGGACGAGTCGGCGCGTGCGCGCATTGACGCGCTGCGCTCCTCAGTCGCCGACGATGTGGCGACCAGAGAGATTGCATGGCAGCGCGCGAACAGCTGGATGCAAACATCACACGCGCGGATGCCAGACATCAAAGCACTTCTGTCGGCAATGGGCTCGACCCGCGCTTGGCCGCCGCCGGTTGACGACGACGGCATCGCAGCGATGCGGCGTTACGCAGCAAAAATTCTCGAGACCACCGAACTCGAAATGCAAACTCGCGCGAGGTCGGTGTCGCCATCGGCGCGTTAACGGCGTCACCTACGAGCGATAAAGCTTGGAAGCTGCGCGCGAGTTGGGTGGACATCTTGCGATGTATTAATGCATAACAATTTCTTCTTATGCCCTGTTCTATATGTAATTTACTATTTTTTATTAAATTATCGATATATAAATTATTGTAAGTTTTTCTCTTATTTAAATTGGCATATCGTGACATAGTTGTCGGACATTCGAGGCGTCGCGCGCGTCTCGGCGATCTCAAGCAAAAAAATCTCCAACCGTCGTGGTCTCACTCGACGCATCGACGCATTGAATCGATTCGCCACGCACGCGACGGACGCGCGCCGGTCGATACAAGCGCTGCCCGACGTTACTGTTGTTTGCTTTCTGCGTACGCGAACGCGTTTGCTCGTTCGCCCACGACGTGAGCGCCAGACGTAATCGCGCCTCCGAACGCGCCAATAACCGCGTTGAAACAAGCGAAATAAACTCCGGCGCTTTTTGTCGGAAAGCACGCTTCGTTTGCGATTGATTGAGCACTACCAACATGCTCGTCAACATCAATCGGAGTCGTCAGGATGAACTTATCACCCGCCAACGCGTTCGCCATCGCCGCAGTCACCGCGCTTGTCCTCGTCACGCTCTATCTTGTGGTGAGCGCTGTCATCGCACACATCATGACCCGCGCCCGACGTAAGAGTCCGCACGACGATCCCATCTGGGACGCGCATAAACTCGATCGCGTGAACTTCAATACGCGCGGAGGCGATCTCGCGCTCGCCGGTTGGTACGTGCGCGCCGCTCGGGCCGAGCGCGCCGTCGTGCTGGTGCACGGCAAGGATTGTTGCCGCGGCGATGAACTCAAAACCAGCAGCTACGAGTTAGTGCAGTCGCTCATCGAACGAGGCCTTTCGGTGTTCATGCTTGATTTGCGCGGCCACGGCGAGAGCGCCTCGGCGCGCATGACCTACGGCCTGCGTGAACGCTTCGATGTTTTGGGTGCGGTGGACTGGTTGATTGAGCGAGGTTACAAGCCCGGCGCGATCGGGCTTCTCGGTGCTTCGATGGGCGGGGCATGCGCAATTGCTGCCACGAAACTCGAACCTGCGATCGGTGCGCTTATCACCGATAGCGCGTATGCCGATTTCGGTGACATGATGAAGCGTCGCTTTCGTCGGCTGTCTGGAATGCCTAACGCGTTTCTGCCCGGCGCGCTCTTCATGTCGCGGTTGCTGACCGGTGTGCGTTTCGAGAAAAACCGCCCAGCCGAGGATGCCAATGGGTTCGCCGACCTGCCCATGCTCGTGATCCATTCCGATCGCGATCCGTTCGTTCCGCTAGATCATGCGGAGCAAATTGCCAAAGCGGCAAATGCCGGCTTATGGGTAACGTCGGGCGAACACCATATCGCGTCCTACCGGCGATTTCCGGAAGAATACAAAGACCGGGTCGGACGCTTCTTTCAAACGCACCTGAACAGCGCGCGATTTGCCGTGCAAACGAGCGCACAAAGCACGGTATTGCCGATGAGTCAGATCGAGACGACGGCAGCTTCGACCGATCGCGAAAAGATCGCCGCGTAGCCGCAGTCGAGAGCCTAGCTCTCAGTCTGAAACATGCCGGCGAGGGCGCGATCAACCATCGGCTCGGATTCAATGAGCCGCGCTTTGTCGGTGCGGAACCATTCGCCGAGTTCGTGGGGCGACAGCGAGGCCGCTTTGCGCCCGTGACGCGTGGTAAACAAATAGGTCGTGCCCTGCGGACTGATCCAAGCGAGTTTCGCGTAAGTCAATGCGCCTTTTTCATCGCTCATCTCAATCCACTGGTTGCGCTCCATGCGGCGCACCAACTCCTGGAAGGGATCGAAGTCTTCGGCAGCTTCGCTCTCCTCGACCGGCTCCGGTTCAACGTATTCCGGACGCGCCCCCTTGAGTAGTCCAGCGTGGACTTCGAACAGGCGGTCAAAGAACGGATTGAGGGCGTCGTCTGATAGCGATTTAAGCGAACTGCGCAGCCTTTTGACGAGCGATGGCAATCGCTTGCCCAACTGAACTCGCTCCGCCGCATGCTCTTTCGGCGACACGCTCCAGATCAGTTCGTCGAGTGCGCCCACCGCGTCCTCGTACTTTTTGCTGTCTTTGCCCTCTTCCAAGAGCGCATCCTGCAAATGCGGCTGCCAGGCCACCTCGATGAACTCGCGCACAGGCTCGGGCAAGGCGTGCTGGGCAACGCGCTGATCGATCGCCTCTTTTGCGGTTTGAAGCGCAACGAAGTGTCGATCAGCGGTCTCCGCTTCTTTGGTTTCGGCCTCAATCGCGGGTTGTGCGTCCAGCTCGATTTCGGCAATGAACTGTTCGACATCCACAAGCGCGGCCGTAAACACGCCCAGATCGTCAACGAAGTCGCTGTTGATTTTGTCGACAACTTCGCGGATCTTGCGATAGACCGAATCGTCCGGCCCCTCTTCCGGGTTCCAACCGATACCGAGATCGGCAAGACGGTTCAGCAATTGCCGACCGGGATGGTTTTTACGCGAAAAGAAGCCGCGATCAACCATCGCGCCCTTGAGCATCGGTATTTGCAGACGACCGAGAAGCACTTTGATTTCATCGCGCAATTCGCGTCGTGCGAGCACGAAATCAAAGAGCATCGCGACCAGTTCGGTCGTGGTCGCATCGAGCACCGAAATATCGCCAGATGAGTAGCCCGGCACGACTTCACGCAATACCGAGCCGGTCGGTGCCGCCGCGCCGGCCGCAATGTTGGCGAGGGAGGCGTTGTTCTGCAGCGCCGTTAACGTAGAGAGCAGCTGTCGATCTATAGCCTGCAGCACGGGTTGACGCGCACCGCCATCGTTTGAGAAGCCGA
>JAAFJI010000082.1 GCA_013298045.1 Betaproteobacteria bacterium | reverse complement strand
TGCTTCAACATCGCGCTCGCGCAGGGCGACGTCGTTCGTTGCATCTTGCTGTTCTATTTAATGCCGATGTGGGTGGTGCCGCTCGCGCGATGGTTGTTGAACGAACCGATCACGTTAACCGCACTCGCCCGTGTCGCGCTTGCAATCGCAGGCGCGTCGCTCGTGCTCGGCGAAGGGTCGTTCATTGCGCCGATTCCGCATTCGGTGGCCGATTGGCTCGCGGTTGCTGGCGGCGCATTCTTCGCGTTGAACAATGTGATTTTGCGCAAGTACAACTCAACGCCCGAGGACGCGCGTGCGCTCGGCATGTTTTTGGGCGCGGTGGTGATTGCGCCGGTCACGATCTTCGCGCTTTCGTTTACCGCGCATCCAATGACATTGAATGCGCAGCCGCTCGCCTGGTTGGTGGTGATCGTGTTCGCGGTGTTCGTATTGATCGGCAATCTCGCGTTGCAATACGGCGCCGGACGCCTGCCGGCAAACGTGCTCTCCGTGTTAATGCTCTCCGAAATTTTGGTCGCGACCCTTTCGTCGTGGCTCGGCGGCGCAGCGACGATCACTGCAGCGACATTGATCGGCGGCACATTGATTGTGAGTGCATCGTTGCTCGCCGTGTTCTCGAAACAGAACGCACACTGATAGGGTTCACATGATTCCCGATTTACCGCTCGAAGAACTTGCCCGTCGATACAACAACGGTCTCGCCGTGCCGGGTTGGATGGAAACACTGCTTCCGCGCTGGCAGCGCGAGAGTGAGGACGTACGCGCAAATGCGAGCGGCGCCCAGAACGTTCGCTACGGTTCGCTCGAGCGCAACCTGCTTGACGTGTTTGCACCGAAAGGCGCGGCACCGAAAGATGGCTGGCCAACGATCATCTTTATTCACGGCGGCTACTGGCAGCGCTTGTGGAAAGATGACTGGAGCGTGATCGCGAAGCCGTACATTGCAAACGGCATGGCGGCGGCGATTCTTGGCTACACGCTTTGCCCGCAAACGACGATTCGCGGCATTGCAAACGAGATCGATGCCGCGATCGCGCATCTGTGGCAAAACGCAAATTCACTCGCGATTGATCGCAATCGCTTCGCACTCGCGGGACATTCTGCAGGCGGTCATCTCACCGCGTGGTGCATGACGATCGATTGGACGAAGCACGCGATGCCTGCGACGCCTTTCCTTTCGGCAACCTCAATCAGCGGGCTGTTCGACCTTGAGCCGTTAGTGCCGATTTACCTAAACGAAGCACTCAAACTCACCAATGTTGAGGCGCTTGCGATGAGCCCCGCGTATCGCGAACGACGCGTCAATTGCGAATTCGCGGCTTGCGTCGGTGGCGCAGAACTCGAAGAGTTTCATCGACAAAATGCATTGATCGGCGCGTCGTGGAAAGGCGTTCGCGAATGGACGCTGCCCGAGCTCAATCACTTCACAATCGTCGATCAACTGACTCGCGACGACACTGAACTGTTTCGTCACATTGCTGCAAAACTAAGCAGATGAATTGCGATTAACGTCCCGTCAAATCGCCCAATTTAATAGTTGATTGCAAAGATTAAATCGCGTTATCGAGTTTGAGCATAAGTTTCCTATTCTCTCATTTACTTGGGGCGATGGTGCTCGGTGCTGCAGCGCCGTCTGCTTATTCTGTGTGAGTCACCAAACCGCGCGGATCGCATCAATGCGCGCCTCGCGCACCCGCTCTGCAATCTGCTCCGATTTGCCTTCGCGCGCGAGCGTTTGCGCAACTGCACCCGCATCGACCGACCGCATTGCCTCAAGCGCACGCATCGCATCAGCTCGCGCAACGAACGGCTGCCCTGCGCTTTCAGGCAGTCCCACCGCGCGTCGCGACGAGTAATCCGCTTCACACGCGTCTAGCATTTGCACGAAACGCTCGGGGCGACGTAAAGCATCGCAACGCGCGAGCACGTCGTGCACCGTCGCCGGTCGCATGGTTTTGAGTTTCCCCAGGTTGCCATGCTCCGCCGCAACCGCGCGCGCGATCTCCGCGACTTCGCGTTGCACTTTCCATTGCGCCGACAAGGCATCGACCAACTCAACACTGCGCGCCTCATGCGCATGATGCGCAGGGAGAATTTCGCTCGGCGTTTCGCCTTTGCCAAGATCATGACAAAGCACGGCGTAACGCGTCGCGAGCGGCCACGCACGATGCGCAGCGTAATCAATCGCCTGCATCACATGAATGCCGGTATCGATTTCGGGATGCCATTTTTCCGGCTGCGGCACGCCCCACAAACGATCGATCGCAGGCGCCAACTCAGCCAGCGCGCCGCAGTCGCGCAGCACTTCGAACATGCGCGACGGCGTGTTCTCCATGAGCCCACGTGACAACTCCTGCCACACGCGCTCCGCAACCAGCTCTTTCATCTCGCCTTCGGCGACGAGTTTTTTGCAGAGCGCAATCGTTTTCGGCGCAACAGAGAATTCGCTGAAACGCGCTGCAAATCGCGCAAGCCGCAACACGCGCAACGGATCTTCCGCAAACGCATCGCTCACATGACGCAGTGTTTTCGATAGCAGATCGCGTTGTCCACCGTAGGGATCGACGACCTTGCCCGATGCGTCAAACGCCATCGCATTAATTGTCAAATCACGACGCAGTAAATCCTCTTCCAGCGTCACGTCCGGCGACGTGTGAAACGTGAACCCTGTGTACCCGCGTCCGCTCTTCCTCTCCGTGCGCGCGAGGGCATATTCCTCTTTCGTTTGCGGATGCAGAAACACCGGAAAGTCTTTGCCGACCGCAACAAAGCCCACCGCGATCATCTG
This sequence comes from Betaproteobacteria bacterium, assembly GCA_013298045.1. Taxonomy (GTDB): domain Bacteria; phylum Pseudomonadota; class Gammaproteobacteria; order Burkholderiales; family Casimicrobiaceae; genus Casimicrobium. The sequence continues at coordinate 12,385 of JAAFJI010000082.1, read as the reverse complement.
CTCCGGCGATGCGCCCACGACAACATGGTCGCGATCGACTGAGGCCAAGCCCAAGAGCTTGTCCCGAACGCTGCCGCCGACTTGGTAGATTCTCATATCTAAATTCTCTACGATCGGTTGATGTTTCTGCCGCGAGCGTGCTGTTCGCGGAACTGCGCAGGTTCGGCGCTAGTGATCTTGACGTCCGAAAACGGCGAGTCTTTCCGCTCATGGCGCACTACACTGCGCCTCATGGAACTCAATTCGAGCATCTGCTATCAAGCGATGAAATCGCACGACACGCGCTTTGACGGGCGTTTTTTCGTGGGCGTAACGTCGACGAAGATTTATTGTCGACCGATTTGTCGGGTGCGGATTCCGTTGCTCAAGAATTGTACGTTTCATCCGAGTGCGGCGGCGGCAGAGGTGGCGGGGTTTCGGCCTTGTTTGAAATGTCGCCCCGAATTGGCACCGGGGTTTGCGGCGACTGAGGCGTCGGCGAAGCTTGCGCGTGCGGCGGCGCGGATGATCGAGGATGGGGTTGCCAACGAGCTCGATCTTGCAGTGCTGGCGAAGAGAGTCGGCGTGACGGATCGTCATCTGCGACGCATTTTTTCCGATGAGTTTGGCGTGTCGCCGGTGCAGTTCGCGCAGACGCAGCGTTTGTTGCTTGCGAAGCGCTTGATGACGGACACGACGATGAGCGTGACCGATGTGGCGTTCGCGAGCGGTTTTTCGAGCGTGCGTCGGATGAACGCGCTGTTCGCGGAGCGCTATGGCTTTGCTCCGACGCGTTTACGCAAGGACATTGATGGCGAGGCGGCGGCGCACGCGAGCAATTCGAAATTCTTCACGTTCTTTTTGACCTATCGTCCGCCATACGATTGGGCGGGCATTCTCGCGTTCCTCGAAAAACGCGCGATTCCGAATGTGGAATCGGTGGCAAGCGATGAGTATCGTCGCATTCTTCGCGTTCGACGTGAAGGACACGATGACATCGTTTGCTGGATTCGCGTGCGTCATGTTTCGAAAAAATCCGCGCTTCAGGTGACGCTCTCGCCCGCGTTCGCGAGCGTGCTGCCGCAGGTGCTTGCAACGGTGAAGCGGGTGTTCGATTTGCATGCCGATCCGGTGGAGATTGGCGACGCGCTCCACGAACTCGCAAAAGCAAACAAAGGGCTGCGCTTGCCTGGTGCGTTCGATGGGTTTGAGCTCGCAGTGCGTGCCGTGCTGGGGCAACAGGTGACGGTGAAAGCGGCGCGAACACTTGCGATCCGATTCGTTGCAACGCATGGCGAAGCGATTGCCTTTGACGATGCGCCGAACTTCGACGATTTGAGTTTCGCATTTCCAAAAGCAGAGAAAGTCGCGACGCTCACGCAGGACGACATCGCGAAACTCGGCATCGTGTCTGCGCGTGCAAACGCGATCATTGCGATTGCGAAAAAAGTAGCGTCGGGCGAATTGGATTTGTCGGCAAGTGCAAACGTTGAGGACGCGATCGCGGCGCTGCAGACGATCAAAGGCATCGGCCCGTGGACGGCGCATTACATCGCGATGCGGGCGCTCTCGTGGCCCGATGCGTTTCCGCCACAGGACGTGGCGATTTTGAATGCGCTCGATTTACCGAACACGGCGAAAGGGCAACGCGAGGCGGATGCGCTAGCTGAGGCATGGCGACCCTGGCGAAGTTATGCAGTGATGCATTTGTGGAAGTCGCTGGAGCAGCCGAACCCCATCCCCACCCCAACCCTCCCCTTAAATGGGAGGGTGTTAAGGAAATGACTATGAAAAAGTATTTCACTCACTTTGATTCACCGCTCGGGACAATGCTCGCCATCGCGTCCGAGAATGCGATCACCGATTTGCACATCGAGAGCGGCAAGTACGTGCCAAAACTCAACGACGATTGGGTCGATTCGCCGAAGTTGCCCGTGTTCTTGCAATTGCGGCAAGAGCTTGGCGAATATTTCGCAGGTAAACGCAAAAGCTTTGATGTGAAACTCGCGCCCGAAGGCACGGAGTTTCAACGTGCAGCGTGGAAAGCGCTCACGAAAATTCCGTTTGGGCAAACGCGTTCGTACGGCGAGCAAGCGGCGGCGATTGGCAATCCGAAAGCGGTGCGCGCGATTGGGGCGGCGAATGGTCGCAATCCAATTGCGATTGTGGTGCCTTGTCATCGTGTGATTGGCGCGAATGGAACGCTCATGGGCTACGCGGGCGGGCTCGACAAAAAGGAATTTCTCCTCAAGCTCGAAGGCATCGTATGAGTCGCGGCGATGTCATCGACTTCGTCTTGCTCTCGGCAATTTGGGGCGCGTCGTTTTTGTTTTTGCGCATCGGTGCGCCGGAATTCGGCGCGTTCGCATTGATCGGATTGCGCACCGCGATTGCGGCATGTTGTTTGCTGCCAATCGTGTTGTTGCGCGAAGGCACGAAGCCGTTCGCGTCGCATGCGTGCGATCTCATCATCGTCGGCATCGTCAACGCGTTTATTCCGTTCACTTTGCTCGCCTACGCCGCGATTTCGCTGACGGCGGGTTTTACTTCCCTCCTCAATGCGACAACGCCCTTATGGGCGGCGCTTGTAGGAATGTTTTGGTTACACGCGCAATTAACGCGTTTACAGTGGATCGGCTTGTTTATTGGGGCGATTGGGATGATAGTTTTAACCTGGGGCAAGGTCGATTTCAAACCAGGCGGTTCGGGCTTGGCCGTTGTCGCCGGACTCGTTGCAACGCTTTCCTACGGTTTCTCGACGCACTTCACGAAGAAAAAACTCGCGGGCGTGTCGCCGATGGCGGTCGCCGCGGGCAGCCAAACTGCCGGCGCGATTTTGTTGTTGCCATTCGCGATCTACTTTTGGCCGCAAACGATGCCGTCCGCCAAGGCCTGGGGCGCGGCAATTTTGCTTGCAGTGTTAGCAACCGCTATCGCGCTGATCCTTTATTTTCGGTTGATCGCGCGGTTGGGCGGTCAGAAAGCCTCGGCTGTGACGTTCCTGATTCCAGTGTTCGCGGCAGCGTTTGGCGCACTCTTTTTGGGCGAGGCGGTGACCGTGCCGATGTGGATCGGCGGGGCGATTGTGCTTGCTGGGACTGCGTTGACGCTCGGGCTGATTCGGTCGAAAGCCTGAGTGGCCGTGGGAAAACGAGCCGAAAAATGATCGCGACTAGAGTCGCCCCTACAGACGTGGGCGGCTTTCGCCCGCTATAATTCAAGGCTTTTCCGCGAATTTGTGCGGTCAACACTCACCAACCTTTTTGAGCGTGACGGCAGCGCGAAGCATCACTCGCCCGCCTTATAAATCGCTCCCCGAGCATCATGAAACGTACATTCCAACCCTCCGTTATCCGTCGCAAGCGCAACCACGGTTTCCGCGCCCGCATGTCCACCAAGGCCGGTCGCGCGATCCTCAATGGTCGCCGCGCCAAGGGTCGCAAAGTTCTCTCAGCCTAAGCGGCACGTCGTTTTTTAGGCGATGGCTGGGGTCGCGTTCCCACGCGAAGCCCGGCTCTTGACGCCGGACGCGTTCACGCGCGCCCTCAAAACCCGACCGTTTCGCGGCAAATTTCTCTGGGTGTACCGGGCGCCGTCGCTCGACGCGCAACCCAATGCGCAACAGCCCAACGAGGCGACAGATTCTGCTCTTGCAAAACCGCCCGCGCGGCCACAACTCGGCATGATGATCGGTAAACGAAACGCCAAATCTGCGGTCCTGCGAAACGCCATCAAGCGGCGCGTTCGAGAGCAGTTTCGTTTGCGTCAGCCGCAGTTGCCACCGTTTTCGTATCTGGTGAGACTTGCGACAAATGCTTCGAAAGCGGATGTCCCGTTGATTGTGGCGGAATGGGTAAATTCGCTTGAGTTCGATATTCGAAAAAATTCGACGAAGAGCGCGGCTGTACAGGGCATCACGCAATGAAGTCGATGGCCGAAGTTTCGAATGCCGTGGGCGAAGGCGCATTGATCGCGCTCATCAAAGGCTATCGCTACGGGATTCGCCCGATGCTCGGTCAGCGCTGCCGATTCTTCCCAAGCTGCTCGGAATACACGCTCGAAGCGGTGAAAACGCATGGCGCGGCAAAGGGCGCTTACCTCGGCGCGAAACGCATCGTGAAATGTCAGCCGTGGCACGCGGGCGGCTTCGATCCCGTGCCTGAGAAAGTCACCCACTCGCGATAGAAATTCTTCGTCAACGCACGGCGAAGCGAACAAGCGCGCCGCGAATTCACGCAGAATTTTTTGATTGAATCGAAAAGCCCACCATGGACTTTCAGCGCCTCGTACTCTTTGTCATTTTCTGCATGTCGGGACTCTTCTTGTTCCAAGCGTGGCAGAAAGAAAACAATCCGCAACCGCCGCAAGCGCAGGTCGCGAAAGCCGAACAAAAGAAATCCGATGTGCCAAGCGCTGCATCGAATGCGTCAAACGCGACTAGTGGCGCAAGCGCGGTTCCCGGCGCGACGACTGCAACGGCCGCGCCCGCCACAGGCGCAGCGCCTGCAACCACATCGAACGCCGCAGGCGAAACCTTCGTCGTTGAAACCGATCTAGCGAACTACCGCATCAACACCCTCGGCGGCGTGATCGAAGAAGTGGCGCTCACTAAACATCGCGACGGCTCTGACAAATCGAAGCCGTATTTGACGATGATGAAAAACGCAGATCGGACGCACATCGCGCAAACAGGTTTGTTTGCCAACGGCGCAGAGTTGCCGAACCACAATACGACCTACACGAAGGTTTCGAGCAACTTCAAAATGGGCGACGCAAAGACGCTCGAAGTGCGCCTTTCTGCGCCCATCGCAGGCGGCGGCAAAAACGATCTCGTCTATACGTTTAAGCGCGACAGCTACATCGTCGATGTGACGCATGAAATCACCAATGGCGGAAGCACGCCGATCACGCCGACCGCCTATTTCCATTTGCATCGCGACAGCAAAGTCACCGGTGGATCGAATGCGATGATCGGCATCTTCACCGGACCCGCCGTTTACACCGAAAAAGACAAGTACAAGAAAGTCGATTTCAAAGATATCGAGAAAAAGAAAGCGAACCTTCATGCGACCGAAGCAACCGACGGTTGGGTTGCGATGGTCGAGCACTACTTTGTCAATGCCTGGCTGCCAAAACAAGGCGACAAGCGCGAGTACTACACGAGCAAACAAGATGGTGACGCTTATCGTGCCGGTGTGAAATTCGGTCTCGTGCCAATCGCCCCCGGCGCGACCGCCAAAGCAACGCTACCGCTTTTCGCGGGTCCGCAAGAACAAGACGTGCTTAAAGAGGCGGCACCGGGTCTCGACATTGTTGTCGACTACGGCATCTTCTCGTTCCTCGCGAAGCCGATGTTCTGGTTGCTCAATTGGTTCTATAACCTCGTCGGCAACTGGGGGTGGGCGATCGTGCTCTTGACGATCCTCATTAAGGCGGCGTTCTACCCGCTAAACGCCGCCGCCGGTCGCAGCATGGGTAAGATGAAGCTGTTCGCGCCGAAGATGAAAGAGCTGCAAGAGCGTCATGCAGGCGATCGTGCGAAGCTCAATCAGGCGATGATGGAGCTCTACAAAAAAGAAAAGATCAACCCGATGGGCGGCTGCTTGCCGATCCTCGTGCAGATTCCGGTCTTCATCGCACTCTACTGGGTACTGATCGCAGCGGTCGAGCTGCGTCATGCGCCATGGATCGGTTGGATCAAGGATCTCTCGGCACCCGATCAATTCTTTGTGCTTCCCGTGCTATACGCGATCACGGCCTTCCTCCAAACGAAGTTGCAGCCGCCAGCACCCGGCATGGATCCGATTCAGCAGAAGGTGCTCATGTACATGCCCGTCGCGTTCGCCGTGATGTTCATCTTCTTCCCAGCGGGCTTGGTGCTCTACTGGACGGTGTCGAACATTCTGCAAATCGCGCAGCAATGGAAGATCAACAAGATGCTTGAGAAAGAGCAAGCGGCGACGCAGGCGTTGTTGAAACGGTAAAAACTTTATTGGTGTTCGCCCTGTTAAACATGGATTACTGACGTTTTTCAGTGTTTATTGATATTTACGTAAGTATCCGGTTATGCTTTGATTCACAGGGCAATCGCTACTAAAGCTAAAGCGGAGTTTCCGATTGCATCGAGAGCGTCAACAATAGACACGATGCAATCTCAATCCGACACCATCGTCGCGATCGCCACGCCGCCCGGGCGCGGCGGCGTTGGCATTGTGCGCGTATCGGGCGCGCGGTCGCGCGCGGTCGCCGAATCGCTCTGCGGAAAATCGCTGACGCCACGACTCGCGACGCACACGCAGTTCTGCGACGAACACAACGAAATCATCGACGACGGCATCGCGCTGTTCTTCGTGTCCCCTGCCTCGTTCACGGGCGAAGACGTGTTGGAACTCCACGCGCACGGCTCGCCGATCGTATTGCAATCGCTCGTACGCCGCGCGATCGAACTCGGCGCGCGGCACGCCGAACCTGGCGAATTCACCAAGCGCGCGTATCTCAACAACAAACTCGACCTCGCGCAAGCCGAGGCGGTGGCCGACATCATCGACGCCGCGACCGAGAGTGCTGCAAAAGCGGCCGTTCGCTCGCTCACCGGCGAATTCTCAAAACACATTCAGACGCTGCAAGATCGATTGATTCGCTTGCGCATGTTCGTCGAAGCAACGCTCGATTTCCCCGAAGAAGACGTCGAATTCATCGAGCAAGAAAAAGCGCGCGAACAACTCGCAGCGACTCGCGTTGCACTCGAAGATGTCATCGCGAAGGCGGCGCAAGGACAGTTGCTGCACGACGGCATTCGTGTGGTACTCGCCGGTGCACCGAACGTCGGCAAATCGAGTTTGCTCAACGCGCTCGCAGGCGAGGACGTTGCAATCGTTACGCCGATTGCCGGCACCACGCGCGACACCGTGCGCGCTCGCGTGAGCGTGAATGGTCTGCCGGTTGAATTCATCGACACCGCAGGTTTGCGCGATACTGACGACGCAGTAGAAAAAATCGGCATCGAGCGCACGCGTGCGGCGATTGCAGACGCCGATCTTGCGCTGTTGCTGATCGACGCGAGTGACGCGAGTCACAATATCGGCGAGTTGATTGGCGAATTACCCGAATCGCTACCGCGCATCGTTGTTGCGAACAAGGTCGATTTGCTGGGACACTCTGTAGGAGCGGCTCTGCCGCGATTGACTGCATGCGACGACCGGTTCGCGACAGAGCCGCTCCTACAGAACACGTCGTCAGCACATCATCAAATCTCTGCGAAAACAGGCCAAGGCATCGACGCCCTTCGCACAGCGATCGAACAACAAGTCGGCTACGAACACCGCGATGGCGGCACCTTCTCTGCGCGCGAACGCCACGTCACCGCGCTCAAACGCACGCTCGCGCACATCGATGCGGCGCGTCAACACCTCGATCACATCGCACTCGAACTCTTTGCCGAAGAGCTGCGCCTCGCACACGAATCGCTCGGCGAAATCACGGGCGAATTCACCGCCGACGATTTACTTGGCGAAATCTTTTCGCGGTTTTGTATCGGTAAGTAGTTGCCGCTCAGAGAACGCCGCGCTCGCGCAGCACGCGTACGAAGGCAGCCGTATGGCGCGGAATATCCTTGGCATCGATGTGCGAGGTATCCGGCGTTTCGATGTCGAGCGCCGGATAATCCTCAAAGTTGACGAACACCGCCGGCGCGATCTTTGCCAATGCATCGAGGTACTTCGCGCGTGGCATGTATCGTTCGTCGTATTCGCGGATCGCAGAGGACACCGGTTCGCGATAGAAAACGACGCGACCACCGCGCATATTGATCGCGCGAACCCAGTCGATCACTTCGCGTGCGTCTGCGAGCCATCGCTCGGGCGGCGGCGGCACATAGTTCGCGTAATGCCGCTTCACCCCTTCGATACGGCTCTGCCGCAGATACTCGGCTTGACCGCGGCTGTAGTCGGTAGCGCCGGAGCGATCGGCGTAGAACGTAACGTATTCCTTCGCAGGCGGTGCGCCGTGATCGATATAGCCGCGAGCGATCGCGCTCCAGGAAAAATCGGGACGCGCAGCGATCAAGTGTGGCTGCAAACGGGTGAGCAGCCTGCGGTGCAATTCGCGCGCCGGAGTGAACTCTGTTTCGTAGAAGTTCACCGTATCCGCTTGCATGTCCCGCGCAATTTTGTCGAAACCCAAGGCGTCAATGCCGACGATTGCAACGCCGCGAAAGCGATCATCCTGCGCGAGGCTACGCAGCGCCGCGAGCGGATATTGACCATTGAGGGCGAGCATGATCGGGTCGACATGGACGCCGATTTTTCGCGCCTCGTCGCGAAACACCGAAGGAGAAAAACCGTACTGAATCCGCGATGCACCCAGAAGCGCAACGCGAAGTGGGGGTGCCGGTTTCGAGGCGCGCGCGCGCTGCTGCGACCAGAGATCTTTGCTATCCATCACCGTCGGCCAATAGCCGCGACTGCGCCAGAAGGCCTCGAATGCCGCAGTGCAGACGATGCACAACACGAGCGCTAGCGCCCATGTCTTCCACCAGTGTGCCGATTGCCTTTCAGTCATTTCGTTTTCCTAGAACTGAAAGTAGATGAAAGCGGCCGTGCGCCCAGGCGAGAGCACAATGGCGACCAACATGAAGCCGAGGAGTCCGGTGCGCATCAACCAATGCACTCGTGGCAACCATTCCCAACCCTTTCGGTGCTTAAGCCCGGCTTGTACGAGCAGACCGACGACAAGTCCGATCGCGAAGATTTTTGCTTCGGCATTCCATACAAAAGCCGCAGCATCGTCTGCAACAAACGCAAACATGGCACACACGCGCTGCCAGGCCTGGGCTAAATCCAGCGCGCGGAAGAACACCACCGCAAGAGAAAAAAGCGCGAAGGTCAGCAACGCGAGGTTTACACGCGCAAACTTCGTCTCCCAGATTTTGAGCGCACCGATCGGTGACTCCTTGATCATTCGCTCGCCCACTAGCATCGCGCCATGCAATGCACCCCAGGCGACGAAGTGCCAAGCCGCACCGTGCCAAAAACCGCAGGCGGTAAACGTGATCAGCACATTGGCGTAGCCGCGCCACCGCCCCTTTCTGTAATGCCCGAGCGGGTTGAACACGTAATCGCGCAACCAGTTCGAAAGCGAGATGTGCCAACGCGTCCACAGCTCTGCGATGCCAACACTTGCAAATGGCGATTCGAAGTTGGCGGGCAGGTGAAAGCCAAGCATGCGAGCGATGCCGAGCGCCGCGAGCGAATAGCCCGCGAAGTCGCAAAACACCTGCATCGAAAAAGCGAACGCGCCCATCCACGCGCCGACAAAACCTGCTTTGTAATCGGCAGCAAACACCAAATTCGTCACCGGCGCAAAGACGTGATCCGCGCCGACGATTTTGAGAAACAAGCCGGCGATTAGCAGATACGCGCCGAGCGCGACGGCCTCCGCAGTGACCACGCGAGGCGTCGCAATTTGTTCGCCGAAATCACGGTAGCGCATGATCGGACCGGCGACCAAATGTGGGAAAAACGTCATGAACAAACCGTAGTCGCGCAGACTCCGGGTCGGCTCGATGCGTCGCTTGTAGACATCGACGATGTAGGAGATCGATTCAAAAATATAGAAAGAAATGCCGAGCGGCAGGATGATGCCGAGATCGAGCGGTCGATAGTCGATGCCGAATCCTGCGAACGCAGCGATTGCCGTGTTGGCGAAGAACTGTGCGTATTTGAAGTAGCCCAGAATGGAGAGGCTCGCAACGACCGAGGCGACCATCCAGCGCCTGCGCGCTGCGTCGTCGGCTGCGGCATGAATGCGCAGACCCGCCCACCAGTCGAATACCGTCGTGAATGCAAGCAGCAGCAGAAAGACGGGGTTCCACGCGCCGTAGAAAACGCAGCTGGCAACGAGCAGCAAATTCTTTCGCGCCGCAAAGCTGCGCGCGACCACATAGAGCGGAAATACGATCGCAAAGAAGACTGCGAAGGTCAGGGAGTCGAAGGTCATTGCGCGTGGAAGTGTAGACGCCGCAATCACTGCCCGGTTTGACTGCGGCGAACAGGCGAGCTCGGCAGTGCCGCAGTCAGGCAATCAATCGAACTCGCTTACGTCCCCTGTGACAAGCAAAGGCACATGGCACTTAGCGTTTTAGCCCAATGAATTAAGCTTTTTTGAGAATAATTTCATATTCTCGCGATTTCACGAAAAATTACAAATTCATTATAAATCGCGGCATTTCTGCAAAAAGCTATTCGACCCGCTGCCACGACTGCGTGCGCCCGAGCAGGGGCGTGCCGATGTAGCCCTTCACATCGAGCTTTTTGTTGTCGGCTGCGAGCGTGAGGCGAACGCGATACACCTTGCCATTGTTGGCGTCGAGAATGTCGCCGCCGTCGTAGATGTCATCGTTCTTTTTCACGTTGCGCATGATGGTCATTCCCACGATCGGCTGATCTTTACGGGCGTCCGTGCATTGATCGCACTTTGCGTCAGGCTTCGCGTCGGCGGCGAGCAGTTTCTCGATCTTCGCCGAGAACACGCCGCCAGATTCGCTGATGCGCACCAGCGCGCGCTCTTTGCCGGTTTTGTCGTCGACGGTTTTCCACAAGCCAGCGGGCGACTGCGCAAAGGCGCTCGCCGCAGCAAGCGCGGCGGCGAGGGAAATCAAGCGGGATAAGGTTTTCATGGCGTTTTCTCCTTCAGAAGTCGTGTTGCAGCTAAACGTCGCGCGATCAGCCCCGGCTGACGAAATCGCCTTTGCCGACGGGAACGCCCGCGTGCCGCAGCAGGTTGTACGCGGTGGTCGAATGAAAATAGAAATTCGGAAACACAAAATTCAACAGATATGGCTCGCCAATGAATTCCACAGGATTGCCGCCAATCGTGATTGAAATTTTCTTCGCTTCAGCGCCCGCGAATTGTTCGGGTTTGAGCGTTGCCAAAAAGTCGCGCGTTTTCTGACAGCGCGCCTGCAGCTCGGCGAATGTCTTTTCGGTGTCCTCGAACTTAGGCACCTCCACCCCGGCGAGCCGCGCGCTCGCACCTTTGGCGAAATCGCAGGCGATCATCACCTGGCGCAGCAAGGGAAACATGTCCGGATAGATGCGCATTTGCGTGAGCACGGTGTCGTCGAGTTTCTTCTCGGTCGCATAACTTGCCCCTTTTCCCAGATAGCCTTGCATGTTCGCGAGATGGCGGTCGAAAACGGGGACGCTGGCTTGGTAGATCATCATGGTCATGTTGGGAGCTTTCAGATTGGTCGAGGCGCGCGAAAACTGCGGCAAGCCCGCGATTGTACGGAGAGTTTCCCTAATGCGAATCTCGGGACACAGGCTCACAATCCGTTAAAAGCAACTCAAAATCAACGAAGGAGGTTACCCATGGAGCGTCGCTCATTTATCGCATCCGGCGCAGCTGCGCTTGCCGCGGGCGCGTCGGTTGGCGTCAGTGCGCAAAATGCACCGCAGGTGTCGTGGAGGCTCGCCTCCAGCTTTCCGAAAGCGCTCGACACCATCTACGGCGGTGCCGACGAGTTCGCGAAAATTGTGAGCACTCTTACCGACGGCAGGTTCAAAATTACCGTCGCCGCACCCGGGGAGATTGTGCCCGCGCTCGGCAATTTCGATGCGGTGCAAAAAGGCACGGTGCAAGCGGCACACACGGCGGGCTACTACTTCTTGAACATAAACAAAGCGCTCGCTTTCGACACGACGCTACCGTTTGGCATGAACCAGCGACAGCACAACGCCTGGGTCTATCAAGGCGGCGGCATGGAACTTCTGCGCGAGCTTCTCGCGCAATACAACATCGTGAATTTCCCGATGGGCAACACCGGCGCGCAAATGGGCGGCTGGTACAACAAAGAAATTCGCTCGCTCGAGGACGTGAAGGGGCTCAAAATTCGCATTCCGGGCTTTGGCGGCGAAATCTGGAAGCGTCTCGGTGCCGAACCGATTGGTCTGCCTGGCGGTGAAATCGTCAATGCGATCAAGGATAAAAAGATCGACGCTGCCGAGTGGGTGGGTCCCTACGACGACGGCAAACTCGGGCTTCCGGCGGTAGCGCGTTTTTACTTTTATCCCGCGTGGTGGGAGCCTTCGGCAGCGCTGAGCCTGTATGTGAACAAAGCCGCGTATGACGCGCTCCCGCCTGCGTACAAAGAGGCAATCCGCGTCGCCAGCGAATCGGTCAATCAATGGATGATGGCCGCCTACGACACCAGAAATCCGGGCGCGTTTAAGCAAATGATCGGCTCCGGCACGCGCTTGCAGCTCTTTCCAAACAGCTTGATGATCGCCGCCTATCGCAGCGCATTGCAGATTTACGACGCCGAATCGAAGGTCAATCCAGCGTTTAAAAAAATCTACGACCCGTGGCGCAAGTACCGTGCCGATTTGAACGAATGGCACAAGACGGC
>JAAFJI010000081.1 GCA_013298045.1 Betaproteobacteria bacterium | reverse complement strand
CTCAATTGGAACGCGATGCAGGAGCGTTGGGATCGCGGTTTCAGGCAGGACAATGAGTTCGCCCTTGGCGTCGCGGATGAGTTTTTCGTAGAGGGTGAGCGTGGCTTCGAAGCGCTTCGGATCCCATTTCAAGGATTGTTCGATGTTGCCTTGGAGGAGGGAGATTCGCGTCGCGTTGCCGACCGGTTCGCTCCATCTGATTCCGCTCGCGAGCCAAACGGCAATCGCTACCGAGCCAATGACTAGAAACCCCAGTTCGATGCCGTTGCCGAGTCGCGCAATGAGGCGAACGCCCGCCTCGTGCGTTTCCTGTGTTCGATTTTTGGTTTGTCGTGACCCACTCGCCAAGAGCGCCGCGATCCACGTGGGCAGGAATACGCAAATGAGCGTTGTTCCGAATACTCCAAACAGCGGCGCGAATCCGATGAAACTGAAATCGGACGTGGTTTGTGTCGAACCAATGCTCAACCACTCAAACCCCGTAAACAAATGCGCGCGAAGGTACTCGCCGAACGTCCATGCGCATGCAAAAACGAGAGCAAAGAAAAACGATGACTTCGGCTTCGCCCAAGCAGTGAACGCACATGCAAGCATTGGGTAAATCGCAAGATAGACGCAAAAGAGCACGGCTGCGAACCAGGCCATCGGCAACGGCATGCCGCCGAACTCGTTCATGCTGATGTGTACCCAGCCAACGCCGACGATGAAGTAGGCGAGGCCAAAAGCGAAACCGATCAATGCGCCGCGTTTTACGCTGGGCACCCCATGAATTAACGCGGCAAGAATCGCGAAGGTGACGTAGGGCACCCACCACCAGCCGATGGGCGCAAAACTTAAGTACGAAGTCAGTCCGCCAGCCGCGACAGCGATCAATAACGCGAACTTCAAATCCGCTCCACCGTCGCAAGCCACACCCGTCGCCCATCCGCGCGAAGCACGGTGAACTTGAAGCCTTGCAGCTCGATCGTATCGCCCCGATGCGGTACGCGCGCGAATTCGTGCATGAGTAGACCGCCAATCGTATCGTGTTCTTCGTCGCTGAAATCGGTGGCGAATTTCGCGTTAAAGGCTTCGATTTCGGTGGAGGCCTTCACACGCCATTTTGTAGCGGTTTCCGCAATGATGTTGTCGGCTTCTTCGTCGTAATCGTACTCGTCGATAATTTCGCCGACGATTTGTTCGAGCACGTCTTCGATCGTCACCAAGCCCGCGACCGAGCCGTGCTCATCGATCACGATCGCCATGTGATTGCGCTGAGAGCGGAACTCGCGCAGGAGTACGTTTAAGCGTTTCGTTTCGGGCACGAAGACCGCCGCGCGCAACACGTTTTTCAGAGAGAAAGCGTCGGGATTCGTTACATACGCGAGCAGATCTTTAGCGAGCAACACGCCGATCACTTCGTCGCGGTTTTCACCAATCACAGGGTAGCGCGAGTGACGCGTTTCGACCATCTCTGCGATCACGTCGGCGGGTGCGTCGTCGATTTCGATTACATCCATTTGCGAGCGCGGCACCATCACGTCGGAGACGGTCATCTCGGCGACTTCGAGCGCGCCTTCGAAGATCGAGAGCGCATCGGCATCGAGCAGTTTCCGCTCATGCGCATCGCGCAGCATTTCAAGCAAATCGTCGCGATCCTCCGGTGCGCCGGAGAGCATCGCTGAGAGCCGCTCGAAGAACGAGGGTCTTGGTTTGGCGTCGGTATCGCTCATGTTGTGATTCAACTATTCACCGTTTCGCCGCATAAAATATGGCAGAAACGTAACAAAACCATTTTATCTATGTAAATCATTTATCGCCCGGATTGCTTATTTCATAGGGCGAAGCAATACGAAGTTATGCTTTATGGTTACTCGTAAGGGCTATTTATACGAAACCGCCGCAGTATTTTTATTTCAAGTGATTCCATTGTCTCGGCGTCGGCATCGTTCTCGTGATCGAAACCGAAAGCATGCAGCATTCCATGGACGACCATGTGCGCATGATGTGCATGAGCGGTTTTCTTCTGTGCTTTCGCTTCGCGAACGACGACAGGTGCGCAGATTGCGATGTCGGCGTTCACTTGTGGTTTGATCCTTCTCCCACTCGTAGAAGATGCTTCGCGCGCAGCACGAAACGCATGAGGGTCAGCCGATTCGCTCACAAACGTCAATACATTCGTCGCGTAGTCTTTTCCGCGAAAGCTCTTGTTGAGTTCGCGACCTTCTTTTTCTTCGACGTAACGAATCGTGATTTCGCACTTGAGCGATTTGAGTTTCAACGATTCACGTGCGAGTATGCAAGCAGCGCTCGCCCAACGGCGCACTTGCGCGCGTGTGGGCAGCGTGTTTGAACTCGAAGCGAATTGAACAGCAAGTGAAAGCATGGGTCAAACGAGGGTAGGAGCGCGCTTGCGCGCGAAAACGCTTTGCTTCACGCAACCACTCGCGCACGAGCGCGCGCCTACCGCTTGAATTTGGCTCACGACTTCGCCTTTGGCGGAACAGAATTGCGTTCATACGCATTCACAATTTTCTGCACCAGCGGATGGCGGACCACGTCGCGACTGGTAAACCGCGTAAACGCGATACCTTCAACGCCGGAGAGCACATGCTGCGCATCGAAGAGCCCGCTCTTCTGATTCTTCTGCAGATCGATTTGCGTCGGGTCACCGGTGACGACTGTCTTAGTACCAAAACCGATGCGCGTCAAAAACATTTTCATCTGCTCAGGCGTGGTGTTTTGCGCTTCATCCAGGATGATGAACGAGCCATTCAAGGTGCGCCCGCGCATGAAAGCAAGCGGCGCGACTTCGATCGTGCCGCGCTCCATGAGCTTCGTCGTTTTCTCCAAACCCATCAAGTCGAAGAGTGCGTCGTAGAGTGGTCGCAAATACGGATCGACTTTTTGGATCAGATCGCCCGGCAAAAAGCCCAAGCGCTCGCCTGCTTCCACAGCAGGTCGCACTAGCACGATACGTTTGATCAGGTCGCGCTCGAAGGCGTCCACCGCGCAGGCAACCGCCAGATAGGTTTTTCCGGTGCCCGCAGGACCAATACCAAACGTGATGTCGTACTGCTGAATATTCTTCAGATATTCAAGCTGCGTTGGCGTGCGCGCGGCGAGATCGGCGCGCTTGACTTTGAGCGGCATCGCGCCCGCTGCTGCTTCGAGCGCCGAGAACTCGGCGAAATCGTCTTTGCTTTCGGTGGCTTGAACCACAGCTTTCGTGACTTTCATCTCCTCTGCCGCAGGTGTTGCTTTCGCTTTTTTCGATGCGACAGTCGCTTTCAACTCAGAAATGGTGAGCTCGATTTCCTCATCGCTCAGATCGCGTTTACCCGTCGTTGCGACGTAGCGAAATCGCTCCAATGCTTTCTTAGCTGCGGTCGCAGCAAGCGAAGTTTCGCCCTCAATTGTGAACTTCGAGGCGCGACGACGAATCTTTACCCCGAATTCTTGTTCCAGCCGACGAACGTTGCTATCCATCGCGCCGCAAACGGCGACGAGGGTTGGGTTGTCGATCGGGTCGAGCGAAAGCGTGACGTTCGTGGTCACAGAAAGTCTTCCATTTAGGCGGCGATCAGTTCGCAACGCGGAATCTTTTTCAAAGTGTCTCGCATTTGTTCGCGCACAACACTCATGTCGTACTGCGCCTGACCGCGCAAAAACCAGCCATCGCTTAACCCGAAATATCGGCAGAGCCGCAAATCCGTATCGGCGGTAATCGAGCGTCTGCCGGCAATCACCTCGCCAATACGCTGCGCCGGTACGCCAATATCCTTCGCAAGTCGATATTTGGTGAGACCGAGCGGTTTTAAGAATTCTTCATCGAGCATTTCGCCCGGTGAAACAGGAGCTAGCGTTCGTTTCATAATCAGCTTCAGTGGTAGTCGACAATCTCTACGTCGTGCGCGCCATCGCTTTTCCATTTGAAACACACGCGCCATTGGTCGTTGACGCGAATGCTGTGTTGTCCTTTTCGATTGCCTGCGAGTGCTTCGAGTCGATTGCCGGGCGGTACGCGCAAATCGGACAGTAGGTTTGACCAGGAAAGTTGTTCCAGTTTTCGTAGCGCGATACGTTCGACATTGCGCCAGCGTGCGATACGACGACCCTGAAACAATAGCTCCGTGTCGGTGCATTTGAAAGATCGAATCGCCACTTGCGCAATAATAACGCATCGCGTTAATAACGTCAAACGAGAATATCGTGATTTCTGTTCTTTCGGGCATTCGCATTCTCGACCTCACCCGCTTGCTGCCCGGCCCCGCGTGTACGCGCATGCTTGCCGAGATGGGGGCGGAGGTGACGAAGATTGAGCCGCCGGAGGGTGATTACGCTAATCGATTAGGGTTGACGAGCGATGCGCCGCCCGAGCAAGTCGCGCCGCTTTATTCGATAGTCAATCGCGGTAAAACCGTTGAGCGCATCGATTTGAAAGTGGAAGCGGGTCGTGCGCGCTTGCATACGCTCGTTCGCCAGAGCGATGCCTTGATCGAGAGTTTTCGACCGGGCGTGATGGCGAGACTTGGTCTTGATTACGTCGCGCTGAAATCAATCAACCCGTCGCTCGTTTACTGCGCCATCACGGGCTACGGCAGTGCGAGCCGATGGTCGCATCGGGCGGGACACGACATCAATTATTTGGCGATGAGCGGCATACTCGAACAAATCGGCGAGCGTGGACGACCGCCTGCGATTTCGAATTGGCAAATCGCCGATCTCGCAGGCGGCGCACTCGCGGCTGCGATGCGCGTGTGTGCAGCGCTGGTGCATGCAAAGAGCACCCGCGAGGGCTCATTTGTCGATGTATCGATGACGCACGAAGTTGCTGCGCTCAACATCATTGCTGAGCATGGGCTCGCGCTCAATCAAGCGAAGTCGCGCGGTGAGGATTGGCTCACGGGTGGCTGGCCTTGTTACGGTGTTTATGCGACGAGCGATCAGCGATTTCTTGCCGTCGGTGCGTTAGAACCAAAATTTTGGACGGCGCTTTGTGATGCCGTTCAAAAGCCGCATTTGAAGTCGCTTGGTTGGAGTGAAGGCAGTGTTGGCTTGCGTGTGCGTAAGGAACTTGCAGATTACTTTTCGGAACAGTCGCTTGTCTATTGGATCGATTTCTTCGATGCGATCGATTGCTGTGTGACGCCGGTGCTTACACTTGAAGAGGCGAACAACCACGCTCTGTTCGGCACGTTGTAGGCGCGCACTTGGTCGCGCTGAGCATATTGAATAACGTTAGATGCATTGAGCGCGGCCAAGTCCGCGTCTACAAACCGATCGCGGCGAGCGCCGCTCCAACGAGAAACTAAATGAACACATCGAACAAGGTCGCCATCGTCACTGGCGCGTCGGCGGGTATCGGCAAAGCCGCAGGCGTGGCGCTGCTTAGGGCGGGTTACTGCGTTGCGTTTGCCGGGCGACGCGAGACCGAGCTCAATAGCGCGCTGGCGAGCGCAGGTGCCGATGCGACGCGCGGTGTCGCGGTCGTCACCGACGTGACGAACCCGGCGTCGATCAAAGCACTCTTCGATGCAACGGTCATGCAGTTCGGTCGCCTCGACGTGCTATTCAACAACGCGGGCATTGGTGCGCCTCCCGTAGACATCGACGAACTTACGGTCGATCAGTGGAAAGCGGTAGTCGATACGAACTTAACCGGCAGCTTCCTCTGCGCCCGCGAGGCGTTTCGCATCATGAAGACGCAATCGCCACGCGGCGGACGCATCATTAACAATGGTTCGATCTCGGCTTACGCGCCGCGCCCCAACAGCGCGCCCTACACCGCGTCCAAGCACGCAATTTCTGGGCTCACCAAATCACTCGCACTCGATGGCCGTAAATACGACATTACCGCTTCGCAACTCGATATCGGCAACGCCGCGACCGAGATGACCGAGCGTATGACGGCAGGCGTCATGCAAGCCAACGGCACGATAGCCATCGAGCCGCGCATGGATGTGAAACACGTCGCAGACGCAATCGTCCACATCGCGAACTTGCCACTAGAGGCGAACGTACTGTTCATGAACATCATGGCCAGCAAAATGCCATTCGTAGGTCGCGGTTAGGACGTGCAAAGACTGGCGAAATCAGCATTTCTACTCAAACCCATAAAAAAAGTAGTGTCAAGAAATAAAGTGCTTATAGCAACTCGAAAAAATTCGCTTTTTTTGACCAGTATTGTCGCGGCAAAATGCGTAAAAGCGATAATTTTTGACCATCTATCGGTTCAGACCACCTATGCATTTTTTGGAAACCCTTGAATTTCCGGGCTTTCAAGGGGGAATGACGTTGACAGTGTGGCGACATTTACACATAATCGTCCAGTTTTTCTCACGGAGGATCTCCCCAATGTCACGTACGAACAAATTCGCTCTCGCAGCGATTTCCGTCGCAGTTGCAGCAACGCTTGCTGCCTGCGGCAAAAAAGAAGAGCCAAAGAAAGAAGCGGCTGCGCCTGCTCCTGCGGCTCCACAAGAGATGGTCGTCAAGATCGGTCATGTCGGGCCGACGTCCGGTCAGATTGCCCACCTCGGCAAGGACAACGAAAACGGTGCGCGCCTCGCCATCGAAGATGCAAACGCAAAAGGTTTGACCATCGGCGGCAAGAAAGTCAAATTTGAGTTGCTCGTTGAAGACGACGCAGCTGATCCCAAGCAAGCAACGACCGTTGCACAGAAGCTGGTGGACGCAAAAGTCGCTGGCGTGATCGGTCACCTCAACTCGGGTACCTCGATTCCTGCCTCCGCGATCTACAACACCGCAGGTATTCCGCAAATCACCCCATCGGCAACCAATCCTAAGCTGACTGCACAAGGCTTTAAGGGCGTGTTCCGTACGGTTGCCAACGACGTTGCACAGGGCGGCGCCATCGGCACCTTCGCGGTCAAAGGCATGAACGGCAAGAAAATTGCACTCATCGACGACAAGACCGCGTACGGCGTTGGTATCGCCGACGAAGCAGAGAAAGCGATCAAAGCCGCAGGCGGCAACATCGTGATCCGTGAAGCGCTTGCCAACGAGAAAGAGCAAGACTTCAAAGGCGTTTTGACCAAGGTTAAAGCAAAGGCTCCGGACGTCATCATCTTCGGCGGCATGGATGCACAAGCTGGCCCAATGACCAAGCAGATGAAAGCGCTCGGCGTGAAAGCCAAGTTCATCGGCGGCGATGGCATGCAAACTGGCGAGTTCATCAAACTCGGCGCAGACGCAGCCGAAGGCGCCTACGGCACGATCGCAGGTCTTCCGAAAGAGAAGATGCCTAAAGGTGCCGAGTTCTATGACCGCTTCCAGAAGAAGTTCAACGCAGAAGTTCAGGCTTACTCGCCATTCACCTATGACGCAGCGATGATCATGGTTGAGGCGATTGTGAAGGCCGGTACGACCGATGGCGCAAAAGTCATTGACGCGATCAAAACCAACAAGTGGACTGGCGTTGCCGGCTCGTACGAGTACGACGACAAAGGCGACATGAAAAACGGCGCGATCACCGTGTTCGTCGTAAAAGGCGGCAAGTGGGAAGCAGTCGAAACAATCGGCGGCGCACCTACGGCAGCGGCTCCAGCAGCAGCTCCGGCTCCGGCCGCAGCGCCTGCACCAGCAGCGGCTCCAGCAAAAGAAGAGAAGAAGAAGTAATTCTTCGCTCGCTTCTCGCGAAAGCAAACGGCACCTTCGGGTGCCGTTTTCGTTTGTGCGGGTTGATTCGGAGGACCGCTCGCTAGCGGCGTTTCATCGGCGCAACACTCAGGACATATCGTCGAACACCTACGGCTCGCGCTCACTGATTTTTCGGTGAGCACGCCGCCGTCTACTCAGGGACAAAAATAGGTAGCGTAATCCGTATCGTCAGACAGCTAGTCGCGTGGAGCTTTTCACTTCCTGCATCACGGTGTAGGTTCGAGTCCCGCGCACGCCCGGAAACGTCCACAACCGCGAGTTTGCGAAGCGATGAAAATCGTCCATATCGCGCACCCGAATTTTCAGCAGGTAATCGAAGCCGCCAGCAATCAAATGACATTCGGCGATTTCGGAGTGCACCTGCACCTCTGCGCTGAACGCATCGAGCACGTTCGGCGTCGTGCGATCAAGGCGAACCTCGACGAAGAGCGTTGTGCCGACACCTAGCTTTTTAGCATCAAGTCGCGCTTCGACATTCTTGATGTATCCCTCGCGATATAGGCGCTGTGTACGTGCGAGTACTGCGGTCGGAGAAAGTGAAACTAGCTCCGCAAGCCTCGCATTACTGAGCCTGCCGTCTTGTTGCAGATGGTTCAAAATTTTGCGATCAATTGCGTCAAATTCGACACTCATGGATATGTGGGATTTTGTTCGAATGCCGAATGATCCACTATTTTTACAACAAAATATAGTGGATTAATCGGATAAAAACCCCATAGCATGCGATGCTATTCAGACAAGATCGGGGTTCATTTATGCGCTTGCCAAATCCGTACCGACCGGAAAGACCGATCGTGGAGGCGAACGTTGCGCGCGTGGAATCGCTGATCGATTGGCCACAAGTCGTCGCCACCGCGCGCACGTGGGTCGAAGGCGTCCGCCGCGATCCGCCGCCGTTCTGGGCGATGGAATCTTTGCTCAAGGAGTACCCGATTTCGAAGCCCGAGGGGCTTGCACTGATGCGGCTCGCGGAAGCGCTGTTGCGGGTGCCAGATTCGGCAACCGCGATTGAACTTACCGCAGATCAGCTCAGCCGTGCAAACTTTGACGGCGCGAGCGATTCCTCGCTCGGGCGTCTGTCCAACACTGTCATTGCGCTCTCGAAACGCACCTTGCCTGACGATCGGGAACCGCCCGGCATCATCGCCAAGCTCGGCGCAAAAACGGTCGTGAGCGCCACGGCGCGTGCCGTGCAATTACTCGCCAAGCAATTTGTACTTGGGCAAAACATCGAAGAGGCGATTCACGAGTCGGCAAAAGAGCGCAAGAGCACGCCGCAACTGCGCTTCAGCTTCGACATGCTAGGCGAGGGCGCGCGTACCGACGACGACGCCAAACGCTATTTTGCGTCCTACGAACACGCGATTCGCGCAATCATCGCCGCGATTGCAAAGCAGGCGCGCATCGATGCCGATCCACGTCAAAGCGACGGCATCTCCATCAAACTCTCGGCGCTGCATCCGCGCTACGAAGACGCGCAGAAGCATCGTGTGATGACAGAGCTTGTGCCACGTGTGTGGGCGCTTGCCGATCTCGCTGCAACCGCGCATTTGAATCTCACAATCGACGCTGAAGAGGTGGATCGACTCGAACTATCGCTCGACGTGTTCGAAGCAATCCTTAAAAGGATCGCGCATCACCATCCAAGCTGGACCGGTTTTGGTTTAGCGCTTCAGTCGTATCAGACCAGATCTGTCGATCTCATAGAAAAAGTCGCTGAAATTGCCAAAACTCAGGGCGTTAAGGTGATGTGCCGCCTTGTCAAAGGTGCCTACTGGGATAGCGAAATCAAACGTGCGCAGGAGCTGGGATTGCCTGCGTATCCCGTGTTCACGCAAAAACCGCATTCCGATTCGAGCTACCTGGCATGTGCAACGGTGCTCTTGCGACGTAAAGACGTCTACTTCCCACAATTCGCAACGCATAACGCAGCAACCATCGCCGCGATTGAACAACTCGCTGCGAAGTTCGATGCGCCGTTCGAGCTCCAGAGACTCCACGGCATGGGCGGTGGCGTATATCGCGAATACTTAAAGACGGCGGCGAAAGAGCGCACGCTGCGCGTCTATGCGCCAGTCGGCTCGCATCGCGATTTGCTCGCTTATCTCGTTCGTCGGTTGCTCGAAAACGGCGCGAATTCGTCCTTCGTGCACCAGCTCGCCGATGATGAGGTTCCGATTGAAACGCTGCTCGCCTCGCCGCTCACCCACTTATCCGATTCGCCAATCGCCATGCCTCAACAAATCCTCGCGCCCCGTGTCAACAGCGACGGCGTCGACCTCACGGTCGAGTCAATGCGCGCGCCGTTGCTCGATGCGCTTGCAAACGTCCGCATTGATCCCATCGCCGAGGCTAGTATTGACGCAACAAACGCAGCGATGGATCGCGCACACGCCGCGTTTCCAAGCTGGCGCGACACGCCAGTAGGTACACGTGCGCAGTCGCTACGCGACGCCGCCGATCAGCTGCAAACCGATTTGCCGCGTTTCTGTGCGCTTCTTGTCGCTGAGGCGCACAAAACTTGGGGCGACGCCATCTCGGAAGTGCGCGAGGCAGTCGATTTTCTGCGCTACTACGCCGACGAAGCGGAGCGTATCGGTGCGCCGATCGCGCTACCCGGTCCAACCGGTGAGCAAAACACGCTCTATTTGCGCGGCCGCGGCGCGTGGGTCGCGATTTCGCCGTGGAATTTCCCGCTTGCGATCTTTGTTGGGCAAGTCGCCGCGGCGCTCGCGACCGGCAATAGTGTGGTCGCGAAACCTGCCGAGCAAACGCCGGTTGTCGCCCGCGAAATGGTCGCACTCTTGCATCGCGCGGGTGTTCCAAGCGACGTGGTGCAACTCGCGTTTGGGCTGGGTCACACGGTGGGTGCAGCGCTCGTCGCGCATCCGAAAACCGCGGGCGTCGTATTCACCGGTTCCACCGTGGTCGCGAAAATCATTCATCGAACGCTAGCCCAAAAAGATGGCGCAATCGTTCCGTTAATCGCAGAGACCGGTGGCATCAATGCGATGCTGGTCGATTCAACTGCGCTGCCCGAGCACGTCGTCGACGCTGTCGTGCAATCGGCGTTTCGCTCGGCGGGACAGCGCTGTTCGGCGCTGCGCGTGCTCTGTGTTCACGAAGCGATTGCCGACGGCGTGATCGAAATGCTCAAAGGCGCGCTTCGCGAATTGCGCGTCGGCAATCCGCGCGAGCTCGCGACGGACGTCGGGCCGTTGATCGATGCCGAAGCGCACGCAGGTATTGCGAAGCACGTTGAACGACTCAAAGGCGAGGCGAGGTTGCTTGCCAGCGGGATTCCGGGTGAAGATGCACTTCCAAATACCGTCGCACCGCATTTGTTCGAAGTAAGTGCTATTGGTGCGATTCGCGAAGAGATTTTCGGGCCCGTGCTGCAACTCGTGCGCTGGAGTGGCGACCCCGAAGCCGTCGTCGATCAAATCAACGAGCTTGGTTTCGGCCTCACGCTCGGCATCCAGACGCGGATTGATCGTCGCGCGCAGGCGCTTGCGGCGCGCGCGCATATTGGCAATGTGTATGTCAATCGCAACATCATTGGCGCGGTCGTTGGCGTACAGCCGTTCGGCGGCGAAGGGTTAAGCGGCACGGGTCCCAAGGCAGGCGGGCCGCTTTATTTGTATCGTTTTTGCGCAGAGCAAACAGTGACCATCAACACGGTCGCTGCAGGAGGCAACGTTGCTTTGATGACAGCTTAGGTGCTGCATCGCCGCAAATGCAAAACTTGCATCCGTGCTGGCGACTTTCAAGGCAGAATTGCGGGTTTACGCGGTCGATACGCCGAAAGGGAGGTTCGGCGACCGCGTGAAGTTAGATTCACATTACTGGGGAAATTCATGTCAATCGACGTCTTGCTGCAGCAGATCGTCAACGGTCTGGTCGTAGGCAGCGTGTATGCGCTGGTCGCGCTCGGCTACACGATGGTCTACGGCATTTTGCAGCTCATTAACTTCGCGCATGGCGAAATCGTGATGATCGGCGCGCTCTCCGCGCTGTTTGTAACCAATGCGCTGATTGCCGTTGGCGTTCCGCCCGCACTCGCGCTGGTGGTCGCAATCCTGGCGGCCATGATCATTTGTGCCATCGTCGGCGTTTCGATTGAACGCATCGCGTATCGACCGCTACGCAATGCACCCCGGCTAGCTCCGCTCATTACCGCGATCGGTGTGTCGATTTTCCTGCAACAGGTTGCGATCCTTGTTTTCGGACGAAACTATTTCACGTTCCCGGAGATCATCTCGAAGGCACCAATTCAAATCGGTGCGATCACGGTCACAATGAATGAGATCGTCATTCTCATCACCTCCGTTGCACTCATGACGGGTCTGCTCTGGCTGGTCAACAACACGAAAATCGGCACCGCGATGCGTGCAACGGCCGAGAACCAAAAAGTCGCTGGTCTCATGGGCATCGACATCAACAAAATCATTGCGATCACGTTTGCGATCGGCTCGGGTTTGGGCGCGGTCGCAGGTGTGATGGTCGCGTCGAACTATGGACAAGCCCACTACTACATGGGCTTCATGCTCGGTCTCAAAGCGTTCACCGCAGCCGTGATGGGCGGTATCGGCAATCTCTGGGGCGCAATGGTCGGTGGCTTGATCCTCGGTCTCGTTGAGAACGTCGGTTTGATTTTCGTGCGCGGCGACTACAAGGACATTTTTGCGTTCGTCGTGCTGGTTGCGGTTTTGATCTTCCGCCCGCAGGGGCTGATCGGCGAAAAAGTCGCCGAGCGCGCGTAAAGGAGCACGAAGATGAATACGCTCTTGCAAAACAAACGCAACCAAATCATCGCGATCATTGCGCTCGGAATCTTTCTTCTGATCCTGCCGTTTCTCGCTGGCATGATCGGTCAGGCCTGGGTGCGCATTTTGAACATCACCCTGCTCTACGTCATGCTCGCGCTGGGGTTGAACGTTGTCGTCGGTGTCGCCGGACTGCTCGACCTAGGATACGTCGCGTTCTATGCGGTTGGTGCGTACACATGGTCGCTGCTCGCCTCGCAGCACTTTAATCTGCACTATCCGTTTTGGGTACTCTTACCGCTAGGCGCGTTCCTCGCGGCACTCGCAGGGTTGATGCTCGGGGCACCAGTGCTCAAACTACGCGGCGATTACCTGGCTATCGTCACATTGGGCTTCGGCGAGATCATTCGCATCCTGATGAACAACCTCGATAAGTTTTCGCTGCCTGGCAGCGATACGGTCTACAACCTGACCAACGGTCCGCGCGGGATCACCGGCATCGACGGGCTGAGCTTCTTCGGCTTCAAGTTGCGACAGGGTCTAGAAATATTCGGGCTACCGATTACCGGACTACAGCTCTACTACTTTGTGTTTCTCACCATCACAATCTTCTCCGTGTGGATGGTCTACAACCTGCAACACTCGCGTTTGGGACGCGCGTGGCAGGCACTGCGTGAGGACGAGATTGCTGCCAAGGCGATGGGTATCAATGTGCGCAACGTAAAACTTGCAGCGTTCGCATTCGGTGCATTGACCGGCGGACTCGCAGGCGGACTGTTCGCCGCGATGCAAGGCTTCGTGAGCCCCGAGTCATTCGGACTGCTTGAATCGGTGATGATTCTGGCGATGGTCGTGCTCGGCGGGATGGGGCACATTCCCGGCGTGATTCTGGGCGCGGTTCTGCTAGCAGCAATGCCGGAGGTCATTCGCTATGTCGCCGACGAGCGCGTACAAGAAAGCGTGTTCGGTCATGTGCTCATCGCGCCGGAGGTACTTCGCAATCTCATTTTCTCGCTCGCGATGATTTTGATCATGCTCTACATGCCGCGTGGCTTATGGCCGTCGCCGGATCGAAAAGCCGAAGCGCTGAATTCGGGAGCGGGCAAATGAGCAAAATGATTTTTACCGCCGATGGGGTTACTAAAAAGTTTGGCGGTGTGACCGCGCTCGACAGTGTGTCGATGAAGATACCGAAGGATTCGATTTTCGGATTGATCGGTCCCAACGGCGCTGGGAAAACGACATTCTTCAACACCCTCACTGGCCTCTATCAGGTCGATGGCGGGAATTTCACCTTCGACGACAAGCCACTCAACGTCAAAGCACCGCATGAGGTCGCCGAGGTCGGTATTGCGCGTACCTTTCAAAATATTCGCTTGTTTGGCGAAATGTCGGTGCTTGAGAACGTGATGGTGGGTCGCCATGTGCGCACGAAAGCTGGTGCGTTCGGCGCGATTTTCCGCCCGCCGTCGGTGCGGCGCGAAGAAGCGGAAACCGAAGCGCGCTCGCGCGAATTGCTCGCCTACGTCGGTCTGGAACGCCGTGCAGGCGAGAAGAGCCGCACTTTGGCCTACGGCGAGCAACGTCGCCTCGAAATTGCACGTGCGCTTGCGACCGATCCGAAACTTATCGCACTCGACGAACCGGCGGCGGGTATGAACGCGACGGAGACGGTTGAACTGCGAAAGCTAATTGAACGTATCGCGAAGGATGGAAAAACCGTGCTTTTGATCGAGCACGACATGCGGCTGGTGATGAATGTGTGCCATCACATTGTGGTACTCGACTATGGCAAGAAAATCGCCGACGGCACGCCCGCACACATCCAAAAAGACGCAGCCGTCATCAAGGCCTACCTCGGCGGTGCGCACGGAGAGACAAAATGAGTGCAGTGCTCGACATCAAAAAACTCGAAGTCGCCTATGGCGGTATCAAAGCGATCAAGGGCATCGACTTTCACGTCAATGACGGCGAACTCGTCACGTTGATCGGCGCGAACGGCGCAGGTAAGTCTTCGACCCTGCGAGCGCTTTCCGGACTCATCACACCGGTGGGCGGCAAGGTGACCTACAAAGGACAAGACATCACTGGCGTACCGTCACATGCGCTGGTGGGGCTCGGCATTGCGCTTTGCCCGGAAGGACGCGGGGTGTTTGCGCGTTTGAATGTGCATGAAAACCTGCTGATGGGCGCGTTCGCGCGAAAAGACAAAGCGCAGATCCTCGCTGAAGTCGATGAGATCTACACCATGATTCCGCGCCTCAAAGAGCGCACCAAGCAAATGGCGGGCACGCTCTCCGGTGGCGAGCAACAAATGCTCGCGATCGGTCGCGCGATGCTCGCACAGCCGAAGCTATTGATGCTTGATGAGCCTTCCATGGGACTCGCGCCGATGATGGTCGAGAAGATTTTCGAGATCATTCGACTGATCGCTAAACGCGGAACGACGATTTTGCTGATCGAGCAAAACGCACAACTCGCGCTTGAGCACGCCAATCGCGGCTACGTGCTTGAATCCGGCGAAATCACGTTGCAAGGTGATGCGAAAGTGCTGCTCGCGGATCCGCGTGTGAAAGCTGCTTATTTGGGCGGGTAGTTGTAGGAGCGCGCTTGCGCGCGAGCGCTTCACCGCAAGTGATCGCGACCAGGGGCGCTCCGACTGTCTTTCAGCTCGCGAGTGTTTTGTACATCACAAAAGCATCTACAAAGCCAAGCTGCCGATGCCGAAACGCATCGGGCAGCGTGCCGACGATTGAAAATCCCATACGCTGCCAGAGTTGAACTGCGCGCTCGTTGGTGCTTACAACCAGATTGAACTGCATGGCGCGATAGCCCATTGCGATCGCTTGCGCTTGCGAGTGCTCGCATAGCGCGGAGGCGATACCGCGCCCTTGCGCGCTGGGCGAAACTACGTATCCGCAGTTGCACACGTGATCGCCCAGTCCGGGCTGATTGGATTTCAAAATGTACGTGCCAACCACTGAGGCGTCG